>JAXDIE010000149.1:0-8442 GCA_034664165.1 Thermoleophilaceae bacterium
AAGACGCAGACGATCATGGCCAACCGCTTCGCCATGAAGCGCGATCTGTTCATGTACCCGTACTCCTCCAAGCAGGCCGAGCGCCTCGGCAAGATGCTGAAGATGGTCTACGGGCGCGGCGCCTAGCGCCGGCAAGACAAGCGACGTGGAGAGGGCCCGGCACCACGCCGGGCCCTTTTCTTGCGGGCTGAGGCCGTTTGCTCACCTGGGTGCCGGGTAGGTCTTTGTTTCCCCCGATTTGAGGAGAACGGATGATTCCGTTGCACCGGGTCCGGACCGGACTCGCTCTGGCAGCTGCATTTCTTGCGCTGCCCGCAAGCGCGAGCGCGGCGACCCTGACTGTGAATGACGACAGCACAGGCACAGGGACCTGCGCGTCGACGACCTTGCATTCGCTGCAGGCCGGGATCGATGCCGCCACGAACGGCGACACGATCAACGTCTGCGCGGGTACCTACAACGCGGCCGGCGGCGCTCCCGCGGCCAACGTCGGCAAGAAGCTGACGATCAACGGCGCCCAGGCCGGTGTCGACGCACGGTCCGCGCGCAGCGGTGCCGAGTCGGTCGTGAACGACGCCGATGGCGGCTTCCTCCTCGCGGGTGGCTCCGATGGCTCGACGGTCGACGGCTTCACCGTCCAGGGCGTGACGACCGGCACGGGTGCCGGCATTGCAATGCCGGCCGGGAACGACGATCGCATCCTGAACAACATCGTCACCCTCAACACGATCGGCATCTCGGTGAACTCCGATGGCCCCAAGGACACGGTCATTCGCCAGAACCGGATCACCAACAACAACGAGCCGGGTGCATCCGCCGGCAGCGGCATCTATGGCGATGCAGGTGTCGACTCCGTGCTGATCGACAAGAACGTGTTCACCCAGCAGACCAATGCCGCGGTCATCTTCGTGGGACCGGGCAACAGCGATGTCGGCATAACCGGCAACTCGCTCGGCGACTCGCTGGTCTACCTGCAGAACTCGAAGGACGTGGATATCGCCAGGAACATCAACGCGGCGCCGCAGTTCCACGCGGTGCAGCTTGATGGCGGAAACAGCAACGTCGACATCCACAACAACGGGTTCACCGCCAACAACGATGGGTGGTCTGCCATCCGGGTCAGCGACAGCTCGGCCCAGGGTGACAACTCCGACGTGTCGATCCGCAGCAACGCGCTGACCGGGCCGACCGGTGGTACGGGCGCATTCGGCATCAACGTGAGTGCCTATGAGGGGCAGCTCCATGCCGCCTACAACAGCATCACCGGCTTCGTCGCCGGTGGCATCAACAACAGCGATGCCAACGACACGATCGATGCCCGCAACAACTGGTTCGGCTGCAATGACGGCCCGGGCCAGACCGGTTGCGACACGGTGACGGGGTCGGACGCGAGCGACGTGGACGTCACGCCGTTCCTGGTTCTCGGCGTGAGCGCCAGCCCCGCGACGATCAAGGCCGGGGGCGAGAGCTCCACCGTTTCGGCGGACCTCCTGCACAACTCGGCCGGCCGTGAGGTCGATCCCGATTTCCCGAATGGCGTGAGCGTTGCGTTCACGACCACGCTCGGGACCCTGGGGGCGGCCACCGCAACGACCAAGGACGGAGTCGCCTCGGCCACGCTGACCTCGGGCGCGGCGACGGGCACGGCGACCGTGGCGGCAAAGCTGAACTCCGCGACTGTGACCACTCCGGTCACGATCTCGGCAGCCAGCGCACCGCCCGCGGCCTTCAAGCTGGACCTGACCGGCAAGGGTGAGCAGAAGCCGGCCAAGCTCAAGGCGACCGCCACATGCAGCGAGGCCTGCTCGGTCGCGCTTCAGGCGTCCGGTAAGGCCAAGGGTGGCGCCCGGTTCCAGTCGAGGGTCTCGAAGGACACCTTGACCGCCGGGCAGTCCAAGGTCATTCCGCTGAGCTTCAAGAAGAAGCAGCTCAAGGCGGCGGAGTCGGCGAAGAAGCTCAAGATCAAGGGCGCGGCCAACGCGAGCGGCAACCGCAGCTCCAACGCGTCGCTGCGAGTGACGGTCAAGTAGCGGCCTGCGAGTCAGGTCAAGTAGCGGAGTAAATGAAGGGCCCGGCAAACGCCGGGCCCTTCGTCATTGCTGCCGTTTCGTGAACGGACCTAGGCGGCTACCGCCACCCGGTCTTCGTACTTCTCGCCGGCCTCGGCCTTGGCCACCAGCGACGCGGGCGGCGTGAAGCGGTCGCCGTAGGCGGCGGCCAGCTCCTCGGCCCTGGCCACGAAACCCGCGGGGCCGCCGTCGTAGCCGTTGATGTACTGCAGGACTCCGCCGGTCCAGCCGGGGAAGCCGATGCCCATGATCGACCCGATGTTGGCGTCGGACACGGTCTCGAGCACGCCCTCGTCCAGGCACTTGACGGTCTCGAGCGCCTCGGCGAACAGCATCCGCTCCTCGAGGTCCGTGAGGTTTATCTGCGACGGGTCGCCCTGGACCGGGAAGAGCTCGGCGAGCCCCTTCCAAAGGCCGGTGCGCTTGCCGTCCTCGTAGTCGTAGAACCCCGCGCCACGCAGACGGCCCGGCCGGCCCTCCTCGATCATCTTGTCGACGATCGCAAACGCCGGGTGTTCCTGCCAGTCGCCGCCGTCGGCCTCGATGGCCGCCCTGCTGGCCTTGCGGATCTTGGCCGCGAGCTCCATGTTCAGCTCGTCCATGAGCTGGAGCACGGGGGCAGGGTAGCCGGCCTGCGAGCTGGCCTGCTCGATCGTGGTGGGCGGGACACCCTCGGCGAGCATCGCGATGCCCTCGTTGATGAACGTCCCGATCACGCGCGAGGTGAAGAAGCCGCGTGAGTCGTTCACCACGATGGGCGTCTTCTTGATCTGCTTGGCCACGTCGAGCGCGCGGTAGAGCGTCTCGTCGCTGGTCTTCTCGCCCTTGATGATCTCGAGCAGCGGCATCTTGTCCACGGGGGAGAAGAAATGCAGCCCGATGAAGTCATCGGGACGGGAAACGCCTTCGGCCAGGCCGGTGATCGGCAGGGTCGAGGTGTTGGAGCCCAGCAGGGCCCCCTCGGCCAGGAACGGCTCGATCTCGGCGAAGACCTGCGCCTTCACGGCGGGGTCCTCGAACACGGCCTCGATCACGAGGTCGGCGCCCTGTGCGTCCTCGGCCTTTTCGGTCGGGGTGATCAGGGCCAGCAGGGCATCGGCCTTCTCCTGCGTGGTGCGGCCCTTGGCCACAGCCTTGTCGCAGAGGTTCTTCGAGTAGTCCTTGCCCTTCTCGGCCGCCTCCTGGGAGACGTCCTTCAGCACCACCTCGATGCCGGCCTTGGCCGACACGTAGGCGATTGCGGCGCCCATCATGCCCGCGCCGAGCACGACCATCTTCTTGGACGCGAAGCGCTCGATGTCCTCGGAGCGGCCGCGGTCGCCGTTGACCGTGGCCAGGTCGAAGAAGAACGCCTGGATCATGTTCTTCGCCACCTGGCCCGCGGCCAGGTCGGTGAAGTAGCGGCCCTCGATCTCGATCGCGTTGTCGAAGTCCACCTGGGCACCCTCCACGGCCGCGGCCATGATGTTGGCCGGAGCCGGGTACTTCGCGCCCTTGAGCTGCTTCTTGAGGTTCGATGGGAACGCCGGCAGGTTCATGGCCAGCGCGGGCGTCGACGGCGTGCCGCCCGGGATCTTGTAGCCCTTGACGTCCCACGGCTGCACTGCCTCCGGGTTGGCCTCGATCCACTGCTTGGCGGCCGGGATGAGGTCGTCGGGGGAGTCGACGAGCTCGTCGACGATCCCGATTTCGAGTGCCTTCTCCGGGCGGTGCCGCGTGCCCTGGAGCAGGACCTGCATCAGCGCGTTGACGATCCCCAGCTTGCGCACGGTGCGCACCACGCCACCACCACCGGGCAGCAGCCCCAGCTGGACCTCGGGCAGTCCGAGCTGGATCTTGGGGTCGTTCACGCAGATCGTGTGGTGGGTGGCCAGCGTGATCTCCAGGCCACCGCCCAGCGCGGCGCCGTTGACGCACGCCACGACCGGCTTGCCGAGCGTCTCCAGGCGCCGGAGCTGCGACTTCATGATGCGCACGTTCTCTGTGAACTCGTGCGCGTTCTCGCGATTGACCTGGACCAGGTCGTTCAGGTCGCCGCCCGCGAAGAAGGTCTTCTTGGCGGACTGGATGATCACGCCGGTGATCGAGTCCTTCTCGGCCTCGAGGCGGTCAATGGTCACTGCCATCGACTCGCCGTAGTCGGCGTTCATGGTGTTGGCGTTCTGGCTCGGGTCGTCGAGGGTGAGGATCACCACTCCATCGGCGTCCTGATCCCAGCGGATGGTCTTGCTCTCAGGCATGTCAGAGGGCCTCCACGATCGTCGCGATGCCCATGCCGCCACCCACGCAGAGGGTGCACAGGCCGTACTTGCCACCGGTCCGGTGGAGCTCGTCGATGATCGTGCCGAGGATCATCGCGCCGGTTGCGCCGAGCGGATGTCCCATGGCGATCGCGCCGCCGTTCACGTTGACCTTGTTGATGTCCACGTCGAGATCACGCACCAGGCGCAGCGCCACGGCGGCGAAGGCCTCGTTGATCTCGATCAGGTCCATGTCCTCGGCCTTCAGGCCTGCCTTCTCGAGAGCCTTCCTCGAGGCGGGGGCGGGGCCGGTGAGCATGATCGTCGGGTCGGCTCCGGAGAGGGCCGTGGCGACGATGCGCGCACGCGGAGTCATCTCGTAGCGCTCGGCCATCTTCTCGTTGCCGATCGTGACCAGCGCGGCGCCATCGACGATCCCGGAGCTGTTGCCGGCGTGATGGACGTGGTCGATCTTCTCGATCCAGTGGTACTTCTGGAGCGCGACGGCGTCGAAGCCGCCCATCTCGCCCATTGCCTCGAAGGACGCAGGCAGCTTGCCAAGGCCCTCCTTGGTGGTCTCGGGGCGGATGAACTCGTCGCGGTCGAGAACAACCTCGTCGTTGATGTCCTTCACGGGGACGATCGAGTTCTCGAAGCGCCCTTCCTCCCAGGCCTTGGCGGCCAGCTTCTGCGAGCGCAGCGCGAACTCATCAACGTCGTCGCGGTTCCAGCCCTCGACTGTCGCGATCAGGTCGGCACTGATGCCCTGGGGGACGAAGTTCGTGTTGAAGTTCGTCTCGGGATCCATTGCCCAGGCGCCGCCGTCGGAGCCCATCGGGATCCGGGACATCGACTCGACGCCGCCGGCGAACACCAGGTCCTCCCAGCCGGAGGCGACCTTCTGCGCGGCCAGGTTCACGGCTTCGAGGCCGGAGGCGCAGTAGCGGTTGACCTGGACGCCCGCGACCGTGTCCGGCAGGCCGGACTTGATGGCCGCGACCTTGGCGATGTCGCCGCCCTGGTCGCCGATGGGAGAGACGCAGCCGAGGACGACGTCGTCGACGGCATTTGGGTCAAGCTTGTGCTGGCGGCCGAGGCTCTCGTGGATCAGTCCCACCACGAGATCGACCGGCTTGGTCGTATGGAGCGACCCGTTGCTCTTGCCCTTGCCGCGGGGCGTGCGGATCGCGTCGAAGACGAGTGGTTCGGTTGCGGTCATCTGAAGGAATTCCTCCGAGGTTGTCAGCGCATTTGAAGGGGCCGGCAGCAGCCGGTCCCGGTGAACGGAACATTGTAGAGCACAAACATTCATTCGTGAACGCACGTATTTGGGCTAGGCTGTTTCCCGGATGCCCAACGGAGCACAGACAGCGAGCCCTCCCCGCCGCAGCCAGGCCGAGCGGAGCGCAACGACCCGCCAGGCCCTCCTCGACGCGGCCATCGAGTGCCTGATCGAGCACGGCTACTCGCGTACCACCACCGCGATGGTGGCCGAGCGGGCGGGAGTCTCCCGCGGCGCCCACCTTCACCACTTCCAGACGCGCAACGCGCTCGTGGCCGGCGTCGTCGAGCACCTGGTCCAGCGGCGTTCCGAGCAGCTGCTCGAATTGGCGGGCGACCTCCCGCCCGGCCGGGCCGGTGTGGAGCGGGCGCTGGACCTGATCTGGGAGGGGTACGACAACCCGCTCTGGCAGGCCGCGATGGATCTTTGGACCGATGCCCGCACCGACCCGGAGCTACGGGCGATCCTGGTGCCGATCGAGCGCGAGCTCGACAGGGAGACGGCCAAGGTTGCCGCGCGCCTGATGCCGCCCTCGGCGGACAAGGAGCAGTTCGCGCGTGCGGTCGAGCTGACGATGGCGACGATGCGCGGCCTGGCACTGCTCGACACGCTCCATCCCGGTAAGGGGCGGAGTGCGAAGCAGTGGCCTTCCTGCAGGGCCCAGCTCGTCGAGCTGTTCCCCTGAGTTCCCGGTGCTACCGTCCGAAGCATGAGGGGGGCAGTCCTGATGCGTCGGCGCCGGGCCGCGATCGCTTGCTTGGCGCTCGCGATGATTGCCGTGGTCCCTGCTGCGGCCTTCGCCAAGGACCCGTTCGCGCCGCTCGACCGCCGAGGCCCCGCCCTGACGGTTCCCAAGGCCAAGATGCGCGCGGCGCTGGAGTGCCAGGACAGTGTGCGCAACGCCAAGGTCGAGCCGGTTCTGCTCAACCCGGCCACCGGCGTCACGCCCGACGAGAACTACTCGTGGAATTGGGAGCCCGAGCTGACGCTGATGGGAATTCCCTGGTGCGCCTACCACGCCCCGAGCCACACGCTCGAGGACATCACGATCTCCGGCGAGTACCTGGTTTTCGGGATCAGGAGGATGTACCGGCTGGCGGGCCGCCCGATCGCGGTGATGGGCCACAGCCAGGGCGGCATGTCCATGCGCTGGCCGCTGCGCTTCTGGCCAAGCACGCGCCGGATGGTGCACGACGTGATCGGCTTCGCCGGCTCCAACCACGGCTCCGACGGAGTGGGCTGTAGCACGACGTGCCCGGCGTCCGTCTGGCAGCAGGGAAGAACGTCGAACTTCATAGCGGCCCTGAACAGCCGCGCCGAGACCTTCAAGGGCATCGACTACACAAACATCTACTCGCACACCGATGAGGTGGTCACGCCGAACGCCGATGACACCGGCAGCTCCTCCCTTCACACCGGGCGCGGCCGGATCACCAACGTCGCAACCCAGGACTTGTGCCCGTTGGATGTGCGCGAGCACCTGCTGATCGGGACGATCGATCCCGTAGCCCACGCGCTGGCCGTCGATGCCCTGACGCACGATGGCCCTGCCGACAAGGGCCGAATCCCGGGGTCGATATGTGGCGAGCTGCTCCCGCCGGGTGTCGATCCGACCTCGGCCAACATGTACTTGCAGCTGCTCAGTGCCCAGCCCGGGCTGGCGGCGGTCCCCGTCGGAGGGGTCAACTTCGTTGGCGTGAAGGAGATCCCGGCCGAGCCCGAGCTGCCCTGTTACGTCTACGCTGACTGTCGCAAGCGATGAGCCCGATCTTCGACTTCCACTGCGAGTCCTGCGGCCATGGCTTCGAGGAGCTGGTCTCCTCGCCGGCCGCGACCCCGCCGTGCCCGGACTGCGCGTCGGAGCAGACCTCGCGCCTGCTCCCAAATCGTGTGGCGATCGGTGGAGGCCGCGAGAAGATGCCGGCGGCGGCGTTCTCGTCCGCCGGTGGCGGTGGCTGCTGCGGCGGGGCCTGTCACGGCCACTGACCGGCTCCACAGGGGTACAAGAATCGGCCAAAGGACATAGAGCCAGGCCGGCTGCCGTGACGTAGGGTCATCACAACGCGGCGATCACGCCGTCCCGACGCGACGGAGAGCTCGATGACCACCATGCAGGCAGCCGTTTTCCATGGCCCCCACGATGTACGCGTCGAGGAGATCCCCAAGCCCACGGAGATCGGTCCCGACGAGATCCTGGTCAAGGTCGAGCGCACCGCGATCTGCGGCACCGACCTCCACCCCTACGAGGGGCGGATGGAGATGGAGCCTGAGGTGGTGCTTGGCCACGAGTTCCTCGGAACCGTCGAGGAGGCGGGCGCCGCCATCACGCAGGTCACCGAGGGCGATCAGGTCACGTGTGCATGCGTGGTCTCCTGCGGCGGCTGCTATTTCTGCCGTCGCGGCCAGCCCGGCCGCTGTGTCGGCATGCGCATGTTCGGCATGGGCATGGCTCTCGGCGACCTCCAAGGCGCTCAGGCCGACTACGTGGTGGTGCCCTGGGCCGACCGCTCGATCCGCAAGCTCGAGCCCGACTTCGTCGAATCCCATGGCGACAGCCTCCTGCTGGTGGGCGACATCATCACCACCGGCTACGAGGCCGTGCGCAAGGCCTTCACCCCCGGCGACACGGTGGCCGTGGTCGGCGTGGGCCCTGTCGGAATGTGCTCGGTCATGGCCGCCCGCGCTCTCGGCGCGGGCCAGGTGATCGCGATCGACACCGTGCCGGACCGGCTGGCCCAGGCTCTGGAGATGGGGGCCGACGTCGCGATCAACGCCTCGGAGGAGGACCCGCTGGACGCGGTGGCCGAGCTCACCGAATGGCGCGGCGCCGACATCGTGGTCGACGCGGTCG
>JAXDIE010000163.1:0-4592 GCA_034664165.1 Thermoleophilaceae bacterium
GTGCCCCGAAGGCGCCGTGGGTGGCGGTGTGGGAGTCGCCGCAGACGATGGTCATGCCCGGCTGGGTCACGCCCAGCTCCGGCCCGATCACGTGGACGATGCCCTGGCGGGCGTCGCCTATCGAGTAAGCGGGCACGCCGAACTCGGCGCAGTTCTTCTCCAGGGTCTCGACCTGGACCCGCGACAGGTGGTCGGCGATCTGCGCGGCGATCTTCGAGCCATCGGTGGGTACGTTGTGGTCGGCCGTGGCCAGCGTCCTATCCGGGCGGCGGACCTTGCGGCCAGCCAGCCGGAGTCCGTCGAATGCCTGAGGCGATGTGACCTCATGGACCAGATGCAGGTCGATGAAGAGAAGGCCGGGGGCAACCTCGTGGGCTTCCCAGATCTTGTCCAGCAGGGTCTTTGGCATTCGGATCAGCTCCTTCTCAGGCCGGCGGAGACGACCGCCACGAAGCGGGCCTCCTCCTGTCCGGGATTCTCGAAGTGGTGTGGCAGGTCAGCGTCAAAAGTCACGGTGTCGCCCAATCCCAGGTCGTGCTGGTTGCCATCGCACCAGAGGATCAGGCGGCCCGCGGTGACCAGGGCGGTCTCGCGGCTGCCGGGCTCGTGCATGGGCGGATCGTCCAGGCCGCCGGTGGCGGCATTGGCAGCCAGGACGTGCTCGGACAGCTCGGCACGCTGCCCGGGCAGGGAAGGCGTGAGCACCTGGTAGCTGTGGCCGGTTCGGGGCGCTCCCCCTGATCGGCGGTCGGCTGCGCGGACGATGGACACGCCGTCGCCCTCGTCCAGGCGCAGCAGCTGCGACAGGGACAGCTCCAGCCCGCCGGCGATCTTGGCCGCGGTGGCCAGCGTTGGGCTCGTCTCCTCGCGCTCGACCTGCGAGAGCATCGGCGCGGACACGCCGCAGCGCTCGGCCAGGTCACGCAGGGACAGGTCCATGGCCTCGCGCAGCGCCTTCACGCGCGGGCCGATCCGCGGCAGCGTGTCGGGTATGGCCGTGGCACTCATTGTGCGTACGTTATCACGTACGCTTGTATTGCAGTAGCCCGCGCTAGCGGCGCGAGCCGACCCAGCGGTAGATCGCGAGGATGTCGACGATCAAGCCGATCGCCACCAGCACGATGCCGATCTCCACCTGGCCGGTGCCGACGATCATGGCCACGCCGGCGGCCTCCAGGAAGACGCCGACGATCGTGCCCAGGACGAGGAGGCGCTGGCCTTCGGTCATGGCAGGGCGGGCGCGGTGTAGGCCCAGGTCCCGTCGAGGGTCGAGGGCAGCGTGGGATCGGTGGGGTTCCAGGTCATGCGAAAGCCGAACCTCGTGGTCGGGCCGTTGCCCAGTATGACCGCGCTGGGGGAGCTGGCGTTGCCGGCTGCCAACGTGGTGACCGTGTAGACACAGAGCTTGCCGGGCGGCGCAGTGGGCGCGTCCGGGCTCCCCGCGCAGTCGGGGCCATCAACTGACATGTCGCTGTTGCTCAGGTTGGCGGGCGCCGGAATCGGGAAGCTCGCGTAGGCAGTCAACGGACCCTGTGTATTCAGGACATGAGGCGGACCAGCGGTGTCGACGATGGCCGGGAACGAAGCACCGACGACCCCTCGCATCGTCGTCTCGGGGGGCACTCCCAGGTCGTTCTGCTCGATCGTCCCGTCCTGCAGGTCGGCACCGGTGAGCGAATCGTCCCCCACCTTGCCGCCCTTCACCGCCCCGTCCTTGAGGTCGGCGGTCTCGATCGTGCCGTCGGCGATGTCGCCGCCCGTCACGTTCTGGTCGCGGATGTCGCCGGAGTTGATGTCGTTGTTCTTGATCTGCGGCGACCTGACCGCGTTGTCGGCGATGTTCTTGGTCTTCACGGCGCGCTTGGCCAGATCACTGCTGCCGATCTGCTTGGCAGCGAAGACGACCCCACCGGAGAGGGCCAGGAACAGCGCAATGGTCGCGACCACGTTGGCGTATGTCAGGTGGCGCCGCATCAGCCGGGCTGGCCGGTCGGGCGCACGAGCACCTCGTTGATCGACACATGGTCCGGCTGCGAGACGGCGTAGAGGATCGCGTTGGCGATGTCCTCGGCCTCCAGCACCTTGCCCATCTTGGTGCGCATCTTCTCCATCCGCTCCTTGACCATCGGATTCTGGTTGTGGCCCTGGAGCTCGGTGTCCACGAAGCCCGGCTCGACGCAGGTCACCCGGATGTTGGCGTGCAGGGCCTCCTGGCGAAGCGCCTCGGAGAAGCCCGTTACGCCCCACTTGGTCATGTTGTAGACCCCCGCGCCCGCGCCAGCCGTGCGTCCGGCCACGGATGACACGTTCACGATGTGCCCTCCCCCTCCGGCGCCCATGAGCGGCAGGGCCGCGTGGGTGCAGTACAGGAGCCCGAAGAGGTTGATGTCGATCATCCGGCGCCACTCCTCCGTGTCGGCGCCCGCCACCGGGCCGAGGAGCATCACGCCCGCGTTGTTGATCAGGATGTCCAGCCTGCCGAAGTGCTCGTGCGCGCCTTCGATGAACGATCGCGCGCCCTTTTCCTGTGAGACATCCCCGGGCAACGCGCGGGCGCTGCCGCCGTCGGCCTTGATGCGCTCGGCCAGATCCTCGAGGCGATCCTCGCGCCGTGCGCCCAGCGCGACGGAGGCGCCGGCCGCCGCCAGCGCGCGCGCCGTCGCGGCCCCGATGCCTGACGACGCTCCCGTTATGGCCGCGACGCGACCGTCAAGTGTGGCTCCCACGGCGCGAAATCCTACTGACGCACGGCTCGGCTCACGCTATCGTCGGTATGTGGCCGCGCAGAGCACCCCCCTTCTCTGGCACATCGAGGTGTCGCACTACAACGAGAAGGCGCGCTGGGCACTGGACTACAAGGGCATCGAGCACGTGCGCAAGGCGCCGCAGCCGGGCCTTCATCCGGTCAGGGCGAAGACCAAGGGTGGCAGCACCCTCCCGATCCTCGAGCTCGACGGCAAGACGCTGACCGACTCGACCGAGATCGTGGCCGCGCTCGAGCGGCACAGGCCCAATCCGCCGCTCTACCCCGCCGACCCGGACGCCCGCAGCCAGGCGCTGGTGCTCGAGGACTTCTTCGACGAGGAGATGGGGCCCGATGTCCGCAGGCTTCTCTTCTTTCACGTGCTGAAGGGCGGCCCCGACAGCGTCCGGGCCTTCATACCCCCGCCACCCGGCCTTCAGGGAACCGTGATGGACAAGATGCTGCCCGTGATCTTCCCGATCATGAAGCCGATGCTCGGAGGGATGTACGGGATCTCGGAGGACAAGGTTTCCGTAGCGCCGGCCAAGATCCTCGCCGGGTTCGACCGGATGGAGGAGGTGCGCGCCGGGCGGGACTACCTGGTGGGCGACTCGTTCACCATCGCCGACCTCACCGCCGCTGCGCTGTCACACCCGATCGTGCGGCCGGCCGAGTTCGAGTACACCTACGGCCCGATTCCCGAGACCCTCGCCCCGATCCGCGATGAGCTGATCGCCCATCCCGCGGCCACCTGGGTCCGCGGGATCTACGCGAAGCATCGCGGCACATCGGCCGAGCTCATCTCGGCCGCAGCCGCGTAGCCGTCAGAGAGCCGAGCGGAGCAGCGCCAGGACGTCGTCCTCGGTGGGCGGGGACGGTGGAGTGTTGCCCGTAGCCGGATGCGCGGCGATCCTCTGGGCCAGCGCCGGCAGCGCCCCCTCCTCGACGCCTAGATCGGACAGCGACTCGGGGCCCGCCAGGGCGGCCAGGCTCCCGACCAGCCCGGCCGCCGCTCCGGGGTCGCCGCCGGAATCACCGAGCGCCATGGCCAGCAGGCTGATCTCGGTGGGCGCGCGGTCGGCCATGAACGCAACCGTGCGCGGCAGCATCACGGCGTTGGTCTCGGCATGGGGTGTGCCCAGCTCGCGCACGATGGTCTGGCAGGCCGCGTGGTGAATGGCGAAGCCGGTGGTGCCGACGGCGTAGCCGCCCAGAAAGGACGCGTAGGCCAGGGCGGGCCGGTCCGGGCTCTCCGGATGGAGTGCCAGGGCGAAGGCGCTGGCCGAGCGCAGGGCCGCCATCCCGGCAACCGGGTTGGCAAGCGGCCCGTACAGGGCCTCCACCGCATGAGCCAGCGAGTTCATGGCGCTGCCGGCCAGCCCTGGCATCGGCTGGGAGGCCATCAGGCCCGTGTCGGCGACCACCAGCGAGGGCCGGACCAGGTGGCCCGTGTCTGCGCCTGCCGGCATCCGGTGGAATGGGGTGAAGGGGGCCCCGGACAAAGTGGTGGGCACCGCGGCGCAGGCCAGCCCGTCGGCCCCCGCTATGGCCTTGGCGGCGTCTATGACCCGGCCGCCACCCAGCGCCACGATCGGGTGGCCGCCAACCTGGCCACGGACCGCCGCCGACACTTCGTCGACCCGGCCCTCGGGCACGTCGGCCACGACTTGGGCCGACTCCGCCAGCTCCGGCGCGGCACCGCGCGCACGCGGGGTGCTGAGCAGCGCGTAGCCCGAGAAGCCGCGCTGTTCCAGCAGGGCGCCGGCTTCACCCCGGACGCCTTCCCCAAAGCGGATCAGGCGATCGCCGTCGACGAAGGTGAAGTCCGGGGCCGCGCCCATGGCGCGAG
>JAXDIE010000169.1:0-4408 GCA_034664165.1 Thermoleophilaceae bacterium
CGACTCGCTCGATCGAAGTGGTCTCCAGGTGCACATCCGGCCGGTTGAACGTGGCGAGGTACTCATTGTGGAAGCTCGGGCGCTTGCAGCCCAGCGCGTAGCGTGGGGTGAGCTTGTCGCGTACCACCGGGTCGCGGACTTCCCTCTCCAGGTACTTCACCGCCGAGCGCTGGGCAAACTTGGCCGCGGGAAGCAGGCCGTAGTAGTGGAAGGCAAACGGGAAGGCGAGCTCCACGAATACCTGACTGATCGCCCGCATCAGGGCCTTGGCCCCCGGGACCCGCGAGAGCACAGAGCGGGCGAGCCGGCCGATGGGGCCGTCGTACTTCGGCAGGCACCAGATCGGCGTGCGCTGGAAGACAGTGACGTGTTGGGCCTCTTCGACGATGGCGGGGATCAGCTGGACCGCGGAGGCCCCCGTGCCGATCACGCCGACGCGCTTTCCCGCGGTTCCCTTCGAGTGGTCCCAGCGGGCCGTGTGCTGCGTGATGCCGGCGAAGTCCTCGACACCCGGGATGTCGGGCTTCCTGGGATGGGTGAGCGCGCCCGTCGCATCCACCACGTGCCGGGCCGATATCTCGTCGCCGGTCGAGGTCGTCAGCGTCCAGAGGTCGCGCGTGTCGTCGAAGGTCGCGGAATCGACCCGGGTCCCGAAGCGCGCGCGGGCGTGGAGCCCGTGCTTGGTAGCGCAGCTCTCGGCGTACTGCCTCAGCTCCTCGCCCGGGGCGTACACACGGGACCAGTCTCCGCGCTTGTCAAAGGAGAACTGGTAGCTGAACGACGGGATGTCGACCGCCACGCCGGGATAGGTGTTCCACTGCCACGTGCCGCCGAATCGATCGCCCGACTCCAGGAGCAGCACATCATCGAAGCCGGCACGGCCAAGCTCGATGGCTGCGCCGATGCCCGAGAATCCGCTTCCGACGATGACGACTTCGTGATCCACGCTACGCAAAGTATTGCGCGAAGCAGCTCAGCACAGCTAGCGGTCCCGTGCGTCCCACATCCGCTCGAGCTGGCGCATCAGCTCCGGGTAGACGATCAGGTAGCGGAACGGCTTGATCAGCGCCATGTATCCCTCCCCGAAACGACCGCGCGGCTTGACGTAAACGGCCATCTGGCCCTGATAGCGCCCTTCGCCCTCCGCCGCCCAGGCCAGATGCATCACGGCATGCACGGTCTTGTTGGAGAGCTCGGCCGCGAACTCCGTGTCGGTCCGGTAGAGGGGCTCGAAAGGAAGGCGGCTGAAATCGACGCCGGCCAGCGTGTCGCGTAGGTCCTCCGGAAGGCGGCCCGATAGGGAAGTCTCGGTAGTCCCCGGGATCGGCAGCTTTCCGACGCCTTCATCGCCAGGCACAGACGTCCTGCCGAGCCCAAACCAGCGGCCCAGAAGGTCACGGAGTCCCCAGAGGAACCGAACCGGGAGAGACCCCGAATCGATCAGCCCGCCGGCCGCCATCAGGCCGAGCAGCGCCCCAAAGTCATCGCGACCGCCGTGCACGGGCAGGGCCCAGACATCCTCCAGGGTGAAGTCGGGTGCGATCTGGCGGATGCGCCAAGGCCCTGATTCGTGGACTGCGTTGGGAATTCTCATGTCGGCCATATCCATACAGGTTGCACCACAACCCCGGGAGGACTAAGTTCTTCCACCTAATGCTGGTGACTACGAGACTCACGGTGGCAACCGGCATCGCAGTCCTGATGTGCGGGCCGTTCGCCGGCAGCGCGGCTGCGACCCTTACGTCAGCCGCCACGGGCTGCACTAGCGTCCAGATCGCCCCGACCGTGATCGACAAGTGCACCGGCGCCACCATGACCGGTGACGGCGGCTCCGACTCCATATTCATCGTCCCAGCCTCGGAGAACACTCCCAGCCCCACCCGGGTGATCCTCGAGCACAACACGTCGATCGGCATCGCCGACGAGAAGGACTTCGACACCACAGTTGCGGGCAGGCAGGAGCTGCTCAATGCGAACCCCAACCTGCTCACGATCAATGCCGGCGCCGGCGTCGACGGCCTGACCGTGAACGGCAGATCCGCGCAGATCAACAACAACATCACCTACAACGGCGAAGCGCCTGCCGGGGCGAATCCCTCCCAGATCGAGGGTGATGACTCCGCCCATTCCGTGACACTCTCGGGCAACCAGGTGACCGGCCTTCTGGGCGGAGCGATCTCGGTCACTCCCGGCTCCGTCGGCGACCTGGCGATCTTCGGCGGCAGTGCCGACGACAGCTTCGACGTGACCAACGCGCTCTCCGAGAACCAGGTGGAGCTCTATGGCGAGGGCGGGAACGACACCTTCAAGGTGAAGGATGGCGCCACCACCGGAACCAGCGGGAGGTTTGAGGGCAGCCCCGGCACGGACACGATCGACTACAGCAACCGGACCACCGCGGTAACCGTCAATCTCGCGACCCAGGCCGTATTCCACGCCGATCTCGACAGCAGCCAGGCGGTACCTTCGACCACGCGCCACGTCGAAACCAGCGTTCAGGTCTTCTTCCCCGACCTCTCCACAACGGATGCCGACTACTCGGTCCAGCCGGTGTTCGACTCTGACACGCTCGCGAACGTACCCGCGGCGGACATCACGAGCTCGGGGATCTTCTCCGGGGCGCCGGGAAGCACAGGCCCGAAGCTGTTCGACTCAGGACCGGCCTCGAGCTGGAGCGATCCGCTCAATCCCTCGGACCTCATCTCGCCAATCACGCCCGCCGATCCGGACATCACCGAGCCGGCCCTGCGCGCCGGCAATACCTACGCCGAGCTCGATACCGGCCCCGGCCAGCCCTTGACACGCGGACAGCTGGTCCTCGATCCCGAGACCGGATATTTCGGCCCAGCAACGGCCGCGAACACCCTCCACGGCGCGCTCACCGACGAGAACGTGATCGGCGGCAGCGCGGGCGACACGATCACCGGAAGCCCGATCGACAACAACCTCCAGGGCGGCGGCGGCACCGACACGATCCGCGGCAAGGAGGGCAACGACGACATCACCGGTGGTACCGCGTCAGACGCCATGTTCGGCGACGCCGGGGACGACGTCCTGCGTGCGAATGACAGCGCAGCCGACACGACGCTCGACTGCGGTGCCGGACTGGACTACGCCATGGTCGACGGCGGCGACCCGGCGACAACCGGCTGCGAGGGCACCAACAAGCTCCCGTCCCCCACGTCGCTGGCGACAGTCCCCGCCTCGCCGGCGGACAACACGGCCCCCCACGTGACCGGCAACGCTTTCGCCGGCTCGACCGTCGATGTGTACACCAGTCCCAGCTGCACGACTGGCCACCTGGCCTCGGGTGTGGCGACCTCCTCCGGCACCTTCGACGTCCCGGTGACGGTCGCCGATGGGTCCACGACCTCTCTCTACGCCAGCTCGAGCGGCTCGGACCCCACCTCCAACTGCTCGAGCGTCGTGACCTACAAGGAGCTCGCCCCGGAGACCCCGGACACGACCGCCCCCGTCCCGCAGATCGGCAAGCATCCGAAGAAGAAGACCAAGTCGACCAAGGCGGCGTTCACCTTCAGCTCGGACGATCCCCAGGCCGGCTTCAAATGCGCCCTCGACAAGGCCGCGCTTGCTCCCTGCACGAGCCCCAAGAAGCTCAGGAAGCTCAAGCCGAAGAAACACAGGTTCACGTTCGAGGCCACCGACGCCGCCGGCAACATCAGCCCGCCAACCGTCTTCAGCTGGAAGGTCTTGAAGAAGCGCTCCGGTTCTTGATCGGCTTGTACTCGCGACAGGGCTCGCCGCGGAGACCCGGGCACGGCGGCAGCGCGGTCGGGATGCCGACATCGGGGATCACTGGAAGAACCAGCTTCGATCCCATCGTCTTGCCGTAGCCGATCGCCACGTTGGCCGTGCCCTTGGGCTTGGTCTGGTCGAAGGCCCAGATCGGCTGCTCACCGTTGGGCGCGCTGACCCTGACCCGCAGCCGGGATCCCGTGCGATAGGCATGCGCCTGGTAGTAGAACGGGATCGCGACCTTCACGAAGCGGTTGGACGGCAGCGGCGACACATCCGATGCGCGAAGGCTCAGGACCGGCTCGAGCGGAGTGCTCTTCTTGGCATCGAGCTTGGACTCATCGCCGCGGAGCCAGCCGCTCTGGACGAACGTCTCCTTGCCGTCCGGGCGGACCTCGCTCACGGTGGCCTGGAGATCAACGCTGGGCTCCGAGGAGCGGATCCACAGATGCAGCGCCCCGGCGCCGACCACGGTCGTGTCGTGGTCAAGGGGATCTGTCAGATAGGAAACGGAACTGCCCTCGGGATCCTGACGCCAGTCGTAGGGCGGCGTCGCGGTCCACAGCCCGTTCTTGCCGCCACCGGTATCCCCGCTGAAATTGGTGGGCGGCCGGGCGTGCGCATCCCACTTGAACGCGTCGGCGGCCTTCCG
>JAXDIE010000172.1:0-3336 GCA_034664165.1 Thermoleophilaceae bacterium
GAGCCCGGCAGCCGCGCGACCGCGCAGCTGCGCCACTGGAGCGGAGATTCCCCATGCACACCCATCGCACGGCTAAACGGATCTTGGCAATGGCAGCCACTCTTCCGTTTGCCTTCTTCGGATACAACATCTTCCCTGCTGCCGCAGCCACACCGACCTGCCACGGCCAGTCAGCGACCAAGATCGTCACCTCGCACTCGGCGCACATCGTCCACGGCAGCTCGCACCGTGACGTCATCGTTGTCAAGGACAGCGGCCACGTCGTGAAGGCAGGAGGCGGCGCCGATCTGGTCTGCGGATCCCCGGGGCATGACGCGCTGCGTGGGGGCACGGGCGCCGACCGGATCTGGGGCGGCGGCGGCAATGACTCTGTGCGTGGCGGCCGTGGCGATGACCACGTGTCCGGTGGTTCGGGCGACGACGAAGTCGAGGGCGACGCCGGCGACGACGACGTCAACGGCGGCGAGGGCTCCGACGACTGCACGGGCGGGCAAGGCAGTGACCAGGTAGATGACGGCGACGACGACGGCGACCACGAAGACGCCGGCGACGACGCCGGCGACCAAGAAGACGGCTCTGGCGACGACGATGACCAGGGGGAAGACGACTAACACACCTGTAGGAACAACTATCCCGCCCTGCTCGCGAGGTGTTCCGCACGCAGGGCGGGCCTGCTAGCGGTGTGGTCCCACGCCGCAGCCAGGACCTGCGGCGCTTCGCCAATTGCTGGCGCTCAAGGTCCCGGGCCGGCCTAACTCCCGATACCGAACACATGTGCTCCGCAGTCCCGCCACACTGGCCATTGGAGCTCCGGGAGGGCACATGTTCGACGAGACCGCGATGGTTCCCCCTGCGCCACCGAAATCGGGTCGCCGGGTCGGAACTCAGGTGTGGCTAGGGGTAGGTGCCCTGCTGGCGATGACCGCGGTGTCCATCCTCGCTGCGATTGCCCTGTTGCTGAACCTGAAGAACGATGCAACACGGATAAATGACCGCGCCGTACCGTTCGCGAGCGCCGTGGCCACAGCGGCCTTGAACGCTAAGGGGGCAGCCAACGACGAGCGCGGATTCCTGATGACAGGTGATCGAAGATTTGCCAAGGAAGCGCAGCGCCGCATTGGTGAGGCACGCGAAGCCCTTGGAGCCGCCAGCACGGCGGCCTCGGGCACCCCACAGCGTCGGGCGGTTGCCCAGGCGCGGGCGGGTTTTGAGCACTGGGTGCGGGCACTGGACGCTGAGATCGTTGCTTTCGAGAACGGAGACCACAGCACTCCAATTGCCACCTCGCTCGGCCCGGACAGGGCGACTCGAAAGGCATATGAACGCGCGCTGGCCACGGCCCAGTTGCTCGGGACGGAGGCGGTGGACTCGCATTCGGGAACATTCGCAGTGGCTGCGTCACGATCGGTAGAACTGCTCACCGGCTGGCTTGTCGTCGCCCTAGTCCTTGGCGGGTGTGTGGCCCTATGGCTCGTCCGCTCCATCGCGAAGCCGCTATTCAGCATCATTGCTCTGCTGACCGCTTCGCCAGAGACGACGTCATGACCGGACTGACAGCCTGGGATCACCGCGCTGGTCTGGCCTCGCCCAACTCGTCGGCCAGCATCGACAATGCCGATGGTTCGGTGAGGACGGCCTTTGCCACCTCGCTGAGCCGCCGTTGGGTGCGTCGGGCCTCGGCCTGAAGCATGCGGAATGCATCGTCGACGCTGACCTTGCGGAACTCCGCGATGGCGCCTTTCGCCTGCTCGATCGACGCCCGACTGTTCAGCACTGTCTGCAGCTGCTCCGCGATGGCCTCGCTGCGGCCGGATAATTGTTCTTGCAGCAATCCGATGGTGGCTATGTGGGCCAGCGCCTGGGTCATCTGCACGTCGGCTGCTTCCAGCCGTCCGACATCAGTGCCGAAGACACCCATCGCGCCGATCACCTCGACCCGAAGCCGCAGCGGGATGGCGTGCACCGAGCGGAACCCGGCCGCTGCCGCACGGGGCGCGAAGCGCGGCCAGCGGTCGTTGGCCTCCTTGAGGTCAGCGTTCACAACCGCCTGTCCGCTGCGGAAGGCGTCCAGGCAGGGACCCTCGTGATTTTGCACCTGGAACAGCTCGAGCTGCCTGACACCTTCGTCGGAAGCGGCGACAAACTGTAGCCGTCCCCGCTGATCGGTCAACAGCAGCCCAACATCGGAGGCGCCGATGAGCTCGGCGGTGCGATTGGTGACCAGCTGCAGGAACTCGATCACGTCATAGTCATCGACCAGCCTGTCGGCGACCTCGACGAACACGTCCGCTAACCGCTCGGTGGACACAACAGCCATCGGTACCTCCATCGTCAGTGGCTCGCCGTAGCTGACGGCGGTCACTCCTCATTTGTTTTCCTCATGCAGCTCCAGCGTTCCGGTCACGACCTCGCGCGCCACCTCACTGAGCCCACGAGCATGGGCGAAGGCATGGGCCCTGAGCAGCGCGAGCGCCTCCGCAAGGCTGACCGATGCCTGGACCATGACCATCCCCTGTGCCTGGTGCACCTCGGCTCGGTAGTCAAAGGCCTCGGCAAGCCCCTCAGCGGCCGCACCCGCCGGTGCCTGTTCCTGTCCGTCGACCAGCATCGTCGTCGCCACGTCGGCGAAGGTCAGCGCCTGGCTGAACTCCCGGCTGGACAGCGATCCGGGCTGGCCCCGGTAGAGATCAAGCACGCCGAGGCGGGCGGCACCGATCTGCAGCGGGAACGCAAACACCGCTCGTACACCTTCGGCGTGTGCCGCCGCGGAGTAGACGGGCCACCGCGCGGTGCCGCCTGTGCTCAAGTCTGGTTCCAGGACAGGTCGGCTGGACGAGAACGCGTCCATGCACGGCCCTTCTCCGAGGCTGAACTGCAGCTCGTCGATCCGCTCACTCGCCTGGTCGGACGCAACTGCCAAACCGCGTAGCCCTTCCTTGGTCATGACGCTCACCCCGGCCCCCGACGCCGAAAGCGCTCTCACCGCGGCGGCGCAGAGCCGCTGCAACAGGCCCAGCATGCCGTGTGCCCCAGCGGGGTCAGGTTCCTCTGCCGCGATCAGTTCGTGAACCCGGTCCCATCCGTCTACGTCAGTCAGCTAGACCACCCTGTCCTACCTGGGACTTGTCCGCCTCCGGCGTGAGCCTGGGTGGTGGCAGGAGGTTCGTCGCGGACGTGCCTCGCGACCCGAGCGCAGTCGAGATGGCACCGGCCGGCATCGGGGCGGCGTAGTAGTAGCCCTGCGCGAAGTCGCAGCCGATCTGGGTGATCGACTCATGTTGGCCCCGAGTCTCCACTCCCTCCGCGACGACTGTGAGGTCGAGAGAGTGCGCCAGA
>JAXDIE010000174.1:0-3691 GCA_034664165.1 Thermoleophilaceae bacterium
CTTCACCCACCCAGTCACTCCACTGTTCCCCCGACCAGTAGCGGTGCAGGTTGCGCCGTACCGGGTCCCGGTACCAGCCCGCAGGCTGTTCTTGCATGTCTTGCATGTCTCGCATTCGTCCCCCAACGACAGACTGTCAGCGCCTACGAAACGACGTCTGGACAGCGATGTCACGGACCATTGACGTGTCCTGCCTTGTTCGTCCGGATTCATCCCCTTATTTGGTTCACGATGTGGACGAAACGGTCTCCGACAGCTGGGATGGCCGAGGGACCGCTGGCGCCCCGCGGGGGGTAAGCGAAGGCGCCAGCGGCGTTTCGTCGCCCAGCTGGTGCAGCTGAGCCGAATCCCTGGATCGGAACCCCCTCCAACGCCGACGCCAAGGCGAGTGTGGAAAGCCGCCCGGTCGACCCAGAGGATCGGCGGGCGGCCCTGGCTTCGGGAGCAGTCTCGGGACGCCTCCGAAGTTGCGCCAAATCATGCGGGACCCGCCGCGTCCGCGCGAATACCGGAACCCAGCGGTCTAGTTGAGAACGGGTGCTTCGCCGTACAGCAGAGGTCTCTCGGCCCGTCCCGGGACAAGGAAGACCGCCCACCGGCCTGGGCACGGTCGATGGGCGGCTCCCGCTCCCCAGAGGCGTCTCGGGGCGCCTGCAGGAGCAGATGAAATCATCGCCGAAACCGACGAACAGCGCGAATAGGCAGATTCTCTGGTCTAGCGCGCATAAGGGACGTATCGGAAACGACTGACACTCGTCGGGGGATGCGCCCTCGTCCTCAGGTCCGCGCGAGTCAGCTCGGGTGCCGGCTGCTGTGGGCATCGAGCAGGAACCGGGCGAAGTCGGCCTCGGCCACGCCCGCCCGGGCAGCCGCGCCGCGGATCCTGGCGGCCGCCTCCGCCAGTTCGATGTCCTGATAGGCGGCGACGTAGCCCATGGCGACGTTGACGTCTCCCCGGTCGCGCAGCCGCTCCGGTGCGGCCGCGGCACGTACCCGGCTCGTGAAGGACAGGTCTGCGTTGGTGATCGCCCCTTCGGCCCACGCGCCGCATGCGTCGGCGATCTCCTCGTGGTGGCCGTCGAACGCGTCGTTGGTCGACGCGTACAGGTTCACGCCACCTACGGCCGTGTGTCCTCGCAGCACAGGCAGGGACAAGGTGCTCGAGATCCCCGTCATGGCCTCGGCAGCGGCGAACATCTGCCAGCGTCCTTCGTCGGTGGGCGGCCTTCCGATCGCGACGGTCTCGAGCTGCTCGACCGCCGTCTCACACGGCCCTCCGTCCAGGTACTGCATCGCATCGAGCAGGGCCACGCCGGGCCTGTCCGTCATCACCGTGAAGGTGAGGGCTCCCTGGGCCAGGGTCAGGCTCATGGCGACGCAGTCGGGTGCGATCTCACGGACCCGCTGGGCCATCTGGGTGACGGACTCCTCGACCTCGTGGTTGCCGTAGTGGGCAAGCCAGTCGAAGGCCGCGCGTGTCTGGGGGATGGGCGCGAGCTCGGTCTCGTGGTCCGATTCGCTCATGCCACAAATTACCAAGTTCAACGTCGTATGACAGCCCCGTGGGCGGCCCAGTTGGCGGGACCGTGCGATGGAGCTCAGGCACCCGCTCGAACTGTAATTGCCCCCAGACTGGACAACTTTGCACCCAATAGGTGACCCAGGGTCCAATTGCGCCAAAGCGGCTTATGCTCCAAGAGCGGGTTCAACACCAACCACCCAGCTCAGGCCACACACAAGAGACGTGCCTGACACTGCGTGGTACCGCAGCATTGTTGAGGAAGGTCGTCATGGGAGTGCACCCGTCCGCGGATGAGTTGCTCACACCCAAGGGGGTGGCGGCCCTTCTTTTCGTTGATCCCAAGACGGTCACGCGGTGGGCGATCGCCGGCAAGATCGACTCGGTTCGCACGCCCGGTGGCCACCGCCGGTATCTGAAGTCCGACGTCCTGGCCATCCTGGCCGGTCTCCACCCACAGCAGAGCACCGTCAAGATCCCGTCGCCTCGCACCGGCGCCCCCATGCACCCACCGCCGGACAGCCCCGGCAACCCGGATGCCACCGGCGCAGTCGCCGCAGCTGTCGCCGATGCTGCCGAGCTCGCTGCGTCGGCCGCGGTCCGGGCGCGCGCACTGCGAGCGATGGCCGCCGACGAGGCCGCCCACGCCCTCGCGCGCGAAGCGAGTCGTACCGCCAAGCGGGTGCAGATCCGAGCCGACGTGGCAGCGGTGCAGGTCGAACAGGCGGCAGCGCTGGCTCGCGACGACCTACAGGCCGCATCGATGAGCGGTGACGCCGACCTGGTTCGCGCAGCCAGCGCCCTGGCCGAGACAGTGGAGGCCACGGCTCGCGCCACTGCCCGGGACACGGCGATCGCCGCTGCCGTGGTTGCCAGCGCGGTCTCGGCAGCAGCCGCCAGGGTCGCCCGGACGGTCGCGACCGCGGACGACGCCTGTGAGAGCGAGGTAGCCACGACCGCGGCAGCAGTCCTTGCCCTGACGGCTTCGACCACCACAGCCGAACACGTAGCGACCCACGACCACGCCAGAGCCGTCGGCATCGGCGCCAGGGACGCGAGGGCTCTCAGCGCCTGAACGGCGCGCCGCAGGTGGCGCGGAACCCGCGGACCGATGGCCGGAACATGACAGTCTGGCCTGGTGGATGCCTTCGGGCTCACCGAGGACGATCTCGTGGTCGACGTCGGCTGCGGAACCGGCCAGCTCGCGATTCCCCTGGCCCGTCACGTGCGGACGGTTGTCGGACTGGATCCCGTGGGCGACATGCTGGCCCGCGCTCGTGCCGCCGCAGCAGCGGAAGCGGTCCAGAACATCTGTTGGATGCTCGGATCGGATGCCGACGTACCGACTCTGCGCACCCTGTTGGGCGAGGGGAGTGCGGGAGCAGCGTGCATCGAACAACCTGCACTGGATGGACCACGAGACACTGTTCCAGGCGCTCCGCCCCCTTGTGCGTACTGGTGGAGGCGTGCCATCACCACGAGCGCCAACGCCTCGGTCTCGTTGACCCGGCCAATGTCGCGAGATACTGATGACCTCAGCCTGCGTCGCGGACAGCTCACGGGGGCCGAGGCCGTCAGGTTTTGTCCGCCGAGGAGTCAACGCGCCATGGCGCTGCGCTCCGATTGTTCGGCCCGCAAGACGGCGGTTGTGAGCGGCACATCCCACGTGCTGGTGTGATGAATCATCGAGGTGCGGAGAACCACCATGTGTGACGACTGCAGCGGCCCCACGATCAGTCGCCGGCGAGCATTGTGGGTACCGCCCGCCGTGGTCGGTGCCGCGCTGCTGGGCGCCGCGCCGGCGGAGGCTGGCACACGGAAGGTTGCGCTACTCCGACGCTCCGCCTGGAACGCACGTCCGGCGACCGGGCCCTATGTCCGCCATCAGATCAACCACATCACCATCCACCACAGCGCCGTCATCCTGCGCGACAACAGGAAGGCGCCAGCGCAGCTGCGCACGTTCCAGGCGGACCATCAGGCGCGGGGCTGGCCTGACATCGCCTACCACCTGCTGATCGATCGGCACGGCAACGTCTATCAGGGTCGCCCCATAGGGACGGTGGGCGACACCAACACCAGTTACAACCCACGAGGACACCTTCTCGTCATGGCGTTGGGCAATTTCGAGGACCAAGCCGTCTCGGCGGCCCAGTTCAGCGCCATCCTCAA
>JAXDIE010000023.1:0-68155 GCA_034664165.1 Thermoleophilaceae bacterium
TTGCGTTCGTCGACGCGGACAAGGTCTCCTATCCCGCCTACTACGAGGAGCTGCTCGCGCGGCTGCGGCCAGGCGGGCTGATGATGCTCGACAACGTGCTGCAGGGCGGCCGGGTTCTCGAGCCGGCGCCCGATGACGAATCCGCCTTGGCGCTCGCCTCTCTGAACGCCCGGATCGCGACCGACGACCAGGTCGACATAACGATGCTCGGCGTCGCCGACGGCATCACGCTGATTCGCAAGCGGAACTGAGGGCGTCCCTTCACAACCCGGTAACACGCTGGTCACAACCGGCGGCGGGGCCGAGCCTAGAGTCCGGTCGGTCGCCGGGCTCGCAGTTTGTCCCGGCGTTACGGTATAAAGCCTATTGTATTAATGGGCTTTGCCCCAAATCCGAGTGAAGGGAGCAGTTCCGCATGAGCAAGTTGCGCATCTTCAGCGTCGCGCTCGCAGTCGTGGCCCTGGCCGTGGCGTTCGTCGTTCCGACGGCAGCCCAGGCCAAGCGTTGCGCCGGCAAGCACGTCAGCAAGCAGTTCAAGGGCATGAACCACTCGAGCGCCGGCGACAAGATCGTCGGCACCAACCGCAACGACGTGATCGTCGGCGGCAACGGCGCCGACAAGATCTGGGGCCGTGGCGGCCGCGATCGCCTCTGCGGCGGACGCAGCGGTGACAACCTGTACGGCGAGGGTGGACGCGACATCCTCATCGGCAGCCCCGGTGACGATCGCATCCAGGGTGGCCAGCAGCAGGACATCATCAAGGGTGGAATCGGTAGCGCGGATCGTTGCTTCGGCGGCGAGGGCGTTGACGTCATCACCGGCTGCGAGAACTAGGTAGCAAGTCGGTAACCGCCGGCAATCGACCGGCCGCACCCTCGGGTGCGGCCGGTCAGTCGGCTTGAAAAGCCGTTTTTCGAGAGTTCTTCCCGGCCAGCCGCGTGCCAGTGGCCCTTCACTCTGTAGCAACATCCGCCCGGTTGGTGTACGCTCCACGGCGCAAGCTACCTAGTGAAGGGAGCAGTACATGGCTAAGTTCGGAACTCGCGTGCGCGCGCTGTCGCTCGCGCTCGTGGCTCTGGCCCTTGGCGTTGCTTTTGTCTTCCCGGTCGTCGCGGACGCAAACCGCTGCGCTGGCAAGAGGATCAGCAAGCCCCGTGTCCAGAACGGGCACGACCAGCGCATTGTCGGCACCAGCCGCAATGACGTGATCGTCGGCAGCAACGGCGACGACGACATCATCGGCCTTGGTGGCCGTGACCGCCTGTGCGGCGGCCGTGGTGAGGACGACCTCATCGGCGGCGGCGGCCGGGACATCCTGCTTGGCAACCGTGGAGACGACAAGCTCCGCGGCGGCGAGCAGCAGGACATCCTCAAGGGTGGTGCAGGTGACGACTCCTGCGCCGGCGGCGAGGGCGTTGACGTTGTCTCCGGTTGCGAGGACGCTGGCAGCAGCTGAGCCAGACTCTCCGTACCGTAGTTCTGAAGAGCGGGCCTTCGGGCCCGCTCTTCGTTTAATCACCTTGGTCAGGCGTCGACGACGCGGCTGAGGCCGGCGGCCGAGCAGCCGTCCTCGAGCTCGTCCAACCCGAAGGCCCCGACGGGGCCCAGGGCGCCGGATCCCTTGAGCCCGCCGGCGGCCGCCTGCATCGCGGCCCAGGCCATGATCTCGCCGGTGAACGTGTAGCCGTTCACACCGCGCAGCACGACCCGGGAGAGCTCCCGCCCGGACGCGTCGTATGTGCGCGCCGTGATCAGCGACCCGGTGGCAGCGCGAGCCTCGGCGTCGGGCCCGCCGGTCGAGGTCTTGAAGCGGCTTGCGATGGCGTCGAACATCCGGTCGCTGCCGGGCAACCGGGCCACCCCCGCGTTGAGGAGCGAGGACGCCTGTACGGCACGCGACAGCGGCCCGAACCACCCCAGGTAGGCGTTGACCTCCTGCAACTCGGGAAAGACCTGTGGAAGCCCCAGATGCTCGCTGCCCCCGACCGAGATACCCGGGTGGCTGGTCCCGTTCACGTCGAAGGCTCTCACCCGCGTCGCCGACCGTTCGGTCACCAGGCGCCCGCCACGCCATGCGAAGGACGGCATCGGGAGGACCCCCATCAGCGAGGCCATGGTCCCACCGCTTGCGCCGCCCATGCCGGCCAGAAGCCGGTCGAGTCCGCGCGGGCCCTTGCCGGGAGTCGCGGGCGCAACCGGCGGAGCGGAGAAGAAGTAGCCGGTGTCAACGCGAACCGCTCCGGGCCCGGCGTCGCGGAGCGCAAGGGCCCCCGCCAGGTTGCCGGGCACGAAGTCGTAGCCGAATGCGGTCATCAGGGCCGCCCCGGACGCCTGCGCCCGGGGCCCATGGTCTTCGAAGACGCTGCGGATGAAGGGAGGCTCGCCCGTCGAATCGATGTAGTGGGCGCCCGTGACGGCGGCTGCCTGCACGGCGGGGCCGCCCACCTTGACAAACGGGCCGACGGTGCTGACAAGCACGTCTCCCCTGTTGATCAGGGCCTCGACGCTCTCGGGGCGGGACATGTCCGCCTCCGCGATCTCGAGCTCCGAGCCGAGCTCGGCAGCAAGGGCTGCCAGCCGGGCGCCGCTGCGGCCGGCCAGCACCGGCTGGGCGCCACGGCGGACGAGAGCCTCCGACACCAGACGCCCGGTGTACCCGGTTGCGCCGAAAACCACGATTCGGCCCGTTGCCCCCATCGGCCGCGACTCTACCCGGAAGGAAACCGGGGCACAGCTTGCCGTAGGGTCCGCGCCGATGGGCGAGACGCTTGTTCCGCACATGCGCTGGTGGGGTTGGGGAACCGACGGCCACGACGCACCGCTGCCTCCCGCGGCGGACGCCCTGCTGGGCGAGGAGCTCGGCACCGCTCCCGGGCGCCTGGTTCCAGCGCCGCTCGAGCGCGTAGCGCTCGAGGAGTCCCGGCTCGCCCCGCCCGCCCACGCGGAGCTGGCCGGCATCGTCGGCGACGACCACGTTAGGACGGACAGGCTCTCCCGGGTGACACACGCGGGCGGGCGGAGCTACCCGGATCTGGTCCGCCTGCGCGCCGGCCAGGCGGAGTTCGCCCCCGATGCCGTCGTGGAACCCGCCGACGGTGATGAGGTGGCCGGCCTGCTGGCCGCGTGCGCGCGCCTGGGCGTGGCCGTTGTGCCCTTTGGCGGCGGCACCAGCGTGGTGGGTGGTGTCGAGGCTCTCCGCGGGCCGTTTGACTCGGTGGTCTCCGTCGACTTGCGCAGGCTCACCGGCGTCCTTTCGGCCGACCCCCACTCGCTGCTTGCCACCATCGCCGCCGGCACCCTTGGGCCCGCTGCCGAGGCCGAGCTGGGCGCACGCGGCCTGACACTGGGGCACTTCCCGCAAAGCTTCGAGTTCTCGACGGTGGGCGGTTGGGTGGCCACGCGCTCGGCCGGCCAGTCATCCACCGGCTACGGCCGCATCGACGAGCTCGTGGTAGCGATGAAGGTTGCCACGCCGTCGGGCTGGGTCGAGTCGATCGCCGTGCCGGCCAGCGCCGCCGGGCCCGACCTGCGCGAGCTGCTGATCGGCTCGGAGGGCACCATGGGGATCATCACCGAGGCCACCTTCAGGGTGCGGCCGGCACCACGGGAGCGCCGCTACGAGGCATGGTCCTTTCGCACATGGGAGGCCGGGGCCGATGCCCTGCGCGAGCTCGAGCAGTCAGGCCATGCCCCCGACGTTGCCCGGCTCTCCGATGAGGACGAGACCCGGCTCTCCATGACGCTTTCGAGTGGCGTGGGCGCCAAGGCGCTCGCGCGCTACCTCGGCGCGCGCGGCCATGCCGATGGGTGCCTTGCGATCACGGGCTTCGAGGGCGATCCGGAGGAGATCGCCTACCGGCGCTACCGCGCCCGCTCGATCCTGCGCGGCCATGGTGCGCTGGGCTTGGGAACCGCCCCCGCCGAGAAATGGGTGCAGGGGCGATTCCACGGCCCTTACCTACGGGACGAGCTGCTGGCCCGCGGGATCATGGTCGACACCCTCGAGACGGCCACGACCTGGACCGGCGCGATGGGCCTCTACGAGGCGGTGCGATCGGCGATCCTTGGCGCGATCGGCGAGCGCGGCCATCGCGGGCGCGTGATGTGCCACATCTCGCACCTCTACCCCACTGGCTGCTCGCTCTACTTCACGTTCCTCACGCGCCAGGAACAGGGCACCGAGATGGAGCAGTGGCATGCGGTGAAGTCCGCAGCCGGCGATGCCATCGCGTCGGCCGGCGGCACCATCAGCCACCACCACGCCGTGGGGCGCGACCATGCTCCATGGCTCGGCCGCGAGGTCGGGGAACTTGGCCTGGACCTGATCCGGGCAGCCAAGGCCACGCTGGACCCGGAGGGAGTAATGAACCCGGGCAAGCTGGTAGACGGGGCGCCGCTTCCCGGCGCCTGAGAGAACCAGGACAGACACTCAAACGGAGGAGAACAAATGGGACGCGAACAGGTCGACGTGACACAGGAGTGGGCGGCGCCGGTCGAGAAGGTCTTCGACTACCTCGGCGAGCACGAGAACCTCAGCAAGGTCTTCGGCATCAAGGTCGAGCGGCTGCGGAGCGGCGATACGGACCGTAACGGCGTGGGCTCGGTTCGCAAGCTGGGCATCGGGCCGATCACCTTCGAGGAGACCGTGACGGACTACAAGGCCAACGAGCTCATCGAATACACGATCACCAAGGGCACGCCCCTGAAGGACCACCTGGGCACGATGCGCTTCAGCTCGACCCCGAGCGGCGGCAGCAGGCTCCACTACACGATCGCCATCGAAGGTCCGCCGATCATCACGACCCTGGTCCGGATGCAGCTCCAGCGCTCGCTGTCGAGCGCGCTGCCCAAGATCCCGGTCTGATCAGCGAACGTGCAGGGTGCCCTTCATCCTCGGATGGATGCTGCAGAAATAGCCGTATGTACCGCGCTTGAGGGCGCTCACGCCCGTCACGCTCGCGGACCCACCGAACGTGATGTCCTTGCTACGGAACACGGGGCGGTGCTTCTTGAGCTTGGTGGCCGTGACGTTGTGCGGCGCCAGATCGAAGTTCTGGAAGCTGAGGCCCCCGCCCCGCGAAATGGTCACGTTGGTGGTCGAATAGTTGCTGCCGGCGGAGCCGAGAGAAGCCAGAATGGTGCCGTTGGCGGCCAACGCCGGCGGGGCGAGCGCCGCCAGGGCCACAACGCCGATCATCAGGGGCGGGATCCGTCTCACAGCCACCCAGGATATCCACGCTGATGACCGAGCTCGACCGCGACACCGCTTTGAGGCCGCTCGGCGACGGCCGGTACGAGGGCGCGGTGGCCGAGGGGTGGAACACGCCGCGCGGGCCGCTCGGTGGATACGTCATGGCCATCCTGCTCCGGGGGCTGATCGAAGAGGTTGGCGATCCCGAGCGCCAAGTCCGCTCGCTGACGGTCAACTTCCTGCGATCGCCCGTGCCGGGGCCGGTCACGGTGAAGGCCGTGATCGAGCGCGTCGGGCGGTCGCTGACCACGACGACGGGCAGGCTCGAACAGGACGGCAAGGCCATCGCCATCGCCATCGCGACCTTCTCCAAGCCCTGGCCCGGGAGCCCCGAGTTCTTCGCCAACCCCATGCCTGCGGTGGAGCCGGCGGACCCGGACGGCGATTCCACGCAGGGGCTCCCACCGGGCAAACGGCCGCCGTTCGCCGACCGCCTCCGCATGCAGGTGCGCTTCGGCGCTCCGCTGTTCAGCGGAGCCGACAGCTCCCAGGTGGGTGGATGGCTGGGACTGCGCGACCCGCATCCGCTGGATGCGCTGGCCGTGGCCCTGCTCACCGACGCCTGGTTTCCGGCGCCGTGGCCGCGACTGACGGAGCTCACTCCGGCTCCCACGATCGAGCTATCGGTGTACTTCCGCTGTCCCCTCCCACTGCCCGCGGGCCCGCTTCTGGGCCGGTTCACCTCACGCGAGGCGCGCGCGGGCTTCTTCGACGAGGACGGCGAGCTGTGGGCGCCTGACGGGACGCTCGTGGCGCAGTCGCGGCAGCTCGCGCTGCTGATTCCACCGCACTAGTCCGCGCCTACGGGCGGCGTGCGCGCATCACCACGGTGGCCCCCTCCTTGGGGATCATCGTGACGTTGCGATGCACCGCCCGTTCGGGCCTGGGGTCCGGCGCCACCAGGTCGACGCGGCGCATGACCGCCTCCATCACCACCCGCTGCTCCGCCATCGCCAGCGTCGCGCCCAGACAGCGCCTGATGCCGCCGCCGAAGGGGATCCATTCGTAGGTCCCCGGCTTGTGCCCGAGGAAACGCTCCAGGCGGAACGTGTGCGGGTCGGGATAGAGGTCCTCTCGCTGGTGGAGCAGCAGGATGCTCATGGCAACCGGCGTGTCGGCCGGGACTGCGTACCTGCCCAGGCGCCACGGCACGGTGACCCGTCGCCCGATGATGGGGATCACCGGCCTGATCCGCATGCCCTCGATGATCGCGGCCTCCACGTGCTCGGCCGAATCCTCATCGCTGCGCACGGCGTCGCGCAGCCGCTCGTACGCCGCGGGCGTGCGCAGCATCCGCTCGAACGTCCACGCAAGGGAATTCGCCGTGGTCTCGTGCCCGGCCAGGACCAGGGTCAGCAGCTCATCGCGCAGGTGGCTGTCGGTGAGCGGCTCGCCATCCTCCGTGGTCGTGCGCAGCAGCATCGAGAGGATGTCCGACCCGGACTCGTAGGCCCCCGACGCACGGCGCTTGCGGATCACGGCATAGGTCGGCTTGTCGAGCAGCGTGATCCCGGCACGCGTGCCGGCGACCGGCTCGTCCCGGCCGATGTTCAGCAGCTCGGAGACCTGTGCGACGGGCGTGGTCGAGAGCCTGACCAGCACCTTGATGGCGGCGCGGAGCGCGTACTCGGGGCTGCCCGGAGCGGGACGGCCCTCGATGCCGAAGATGCCCGACATGATCACATCGAGGGTGATGGCCTGCATCCGCGGAGCCAGCTGGAACTCGCGACCGGTCTGCCAGCGGTTGATCTCCCGCTCGGTCACATCGGAGATCATCGCCACGTAGCGCTCGACCGCATCGCCGTGGAACGGGGGCAGCAACAGCTTGCGCTGGCGCATGTGGTGGTCACCGAGCGCCGTGAGGGTGGAGTTGGGGCCCACGATCGGGCGAAGCGGCGACTCGCCGGTCAGCGACGGGGCCAGGGCCGGCTGTGCCGTGAAGAGCGATCGCACGTGATCCGGGTGGCTGGTGATTGCGGGGTTCCCCCGGATCATCCCGCGCAGCGTGAAGACGTCGCCCCCATACGCGCGGTCCCAGCGCCTGAGGAAGTCACCCTGGCGAAGGCTGAACTGCAGTGTCTGCATCAGCCGCGGGCGGGGAATCAGCGGCGGGGCCGGCAGCCGGACGTCCTGATCCTCCAGCGGGCCGGCGGGCGACGGCGGGACCTGGCCGATCCAGGGATTGGGCGGCGCCTGGGTGGTTGCGCTCACGATCGCATCCTCCTCATCAAGTCATCAAGGAATGTGACACCAACTGATGACAAGGTTATCACCGCCAGTTGGGCACGCCCACCACGATCATCGCGAGTTGCTTCTCTGCCGTCCGGATGACGTCCTGTTCGGCGGCGCCGCCCTCAGCCGGCACCTCCAGCAGATCTTCGACGATCAGGACCATCGCGTTCACGAAGAGGGCGGCCAGCGCCTGAAGGTCCTCCGTGCCCCAGTCCTTGAGAAACGGAAACCGCGCCAGGTCGGTGGCCAGCTCGGTGGAGACCAGCCGGATCTCGCCGCGGATGGCGTGGCGCAGGACGGCGTTCCCGCTGAACCGCTCGCGGGCGATGAACCGGAAGTGCGCGCGGCTCTCGTGGACGCTGCGCACCAGTGTCTCCACCGATCCCCGGATGACCTGCTCGGAGCGCAGCGTGTCTGCTCGCGCCGAGCGGAGCATCTGGCGGAGCGTGCGAAACGACTCGTCGACCAGCACCAGGCCGAGCTCGTCCATGCTCTCGAAGTGGCGGTAGAAGGCAGTCGGCACGACCCCCGCCGCGCGGGCCACCTCGCGCAGGCTCAATGCGCTGAAGCTGTTGCTCTCAAGAAGGCTGAGCGCTGCTCCCAGGAGTTCGTCCCTGGTCTGCTGCTTGCGCTCCTGCCGCGACTGTGAAGCACGTGTGTTCACAGATCTAGTGTGACGGAACTCACAGACATGAGGCTAACCAATCGGATTTCCTGGGTACTGTGTGTACAGTCGTACACTGAAACTTCGAGAGGACAAGATGACCGCAACAACCACCAAGCGCCCGTTCGGAGTCGGCCTGCTCGACGCCCTGGCCGGGCCGCACGGCATTGACCGCTACCTCGAGATCCTGCGGCCCGTCTGGTCGCTCGGCGACGCCCGGGCACAGGTCACCGAGGTGCGCCGCCCCACTCGCGACAGCGTCACCCTGACACTGCGGCCCAACCGCGGCTGGTCCGGCTTCACCGCCGGCCAGTTCATCCGGATGGGCGTCGAGATCAACGGCGTCCGCGAGACCCGCTGCTACTCCCCGGCCTGCTCGGAGGGCGCCCACGGCGTCATCGAGATCACGGTGCGCAGGCATCCCGAAGGCAAGGTCTCGGGATTCCTCGTCGACAACGCGCGCCCTGGGATGCACGTCGAGCTCTCGGAAGCCGACGGCGACTTCATCCTTCCCGCGGAGCGCCCGGCCCACGTCCTGCTGCTCAGTGGCGGCAGCGGGATCACCCCGGTGATGGCCATGCTGCGCACGCTGTGCGAGGAGGGGCACCGTGGCTCAATCACGTTCCTGCACTACTCCCGAGGCCCGGCCGACGTTGCCTACAAGGCCGAGCTGGACGAGCTGGCTCGCCGCCACCCCAACGTCCGGGTGGTCCACGGCCATACGCGCGAGGCCGGCGGCGACCTTGCCGGCCACATCGACGCGGGCCATCTCCGCGCCGCCCGGGTCGACCCCGCTTGCACGCCCGCTTTCGCCTGCGGCCCGCCCAGCCTCATCGAGGCGGCCCGGCAGCTCTGGCCCGATGAGTTGCTTCACACGGAGAGCTTCCTCCCGCCTTCGCTGACCATCATCGGCGACGACGCCACGGGCAGCATCAGCTTCACCGGCAGCGGGCAGCGCGTCGAAAACGACGGCCGCACCCTGCTGGAGCAGGCGGAGCGCGCCGAACTGAGCCCCGACTTCGGTTGCCGGATGGGCATCTGCAAGACCTGCACGTGCCGGAAGACGGCCGGAGTCGTGCGTAACGCCCTGACCGGCCAGGTCTCTGCGGCCGAGGACGAGGACATCCAGATCTGCGTATCGGTGCCCGTCGGCGACGTGGCACTCGAGCTTTGACACAACAACTTCGATCAAGGAGAGATGAAATGAGCATCACCCACGCACACATGACCCCCGAGCAGGCCGAGGCGTTCGGCAAGGAGCTCGACGCCATCCGCGAGCGCGTCCTGGCCGACGTCGGCCAGCGCGACGCCGACTACATCCGCAAGGTGATCCGGGCCCAGCGCGGCCTCGAGGTCGCGGGTCGCGGACTCATGTTCGCGGGCTTCTTCCCGCCCGCCTGGGTCGCCGGGACGGCCGCCCTGTCCGTCTCGAAGATCCTCGACAACATGGAGATCGGGCACAACGTGATGCACGGCCAGTACGACTGGATGAAGGACCCGGAGCTGACCAGCAAGGGCTTCGAGTGGGACAGCGCCTGCCCGGGCGACCAGTGGCGCCACTCCCACAACTACATGCACCACACCCACACCAACATCCTGGGTAAGGACCGTGACATCGGCTACGGCGTGCTGCGCATGTCCGAGGACCAGCGCTGGCACCCGTACTACCTGGGCAACCCCCTATACGCCACGCTGCTGGCCACGTTCTTCCAGTACGGCGTGGCCCTGCACGACCTGGAGGTCGAGGAGATCACGGCCGGGCGCGCCACCTGGGGCGAGAAGCGCGAGATGGCTCAGAAGATCTGGCAGAAGGTCAGGCGCCAGACGCTCAAGGACTATGTGCTGTTCCCGCTGCTCACCGGCCCCTCGCTGCCGTTCACCCTGGCCGGCAACGCGGTGGCCAACCTCAACCGCAACCTGTGGTCCTTCATGATCATCTTCTGCGGCCACTTCCCGGACGGCGTGGAGGAGTTCACCGAGGAGGAGACAGCCGATGAGACCCGCGGTGAGTGGTACTACCGCCAGCTGCTGGGCTCGGCCAACCTCACCGGCGGCAAGCTCTTCCACATCATGTCGGGCAACCTGAGCCACCAGATCGAGCACCACCTGTTCCCGGACCTGCCGGCCCACCGCTATGCGGAGATCTCGGTCGAGGTCAGGGAGATCTGCGAGCGCTACGGACTGCCCTACAACGCGGGCCCTCTGCACCAGCAGTTCGGCAGCGTGGTGAAGAAGATCTGCAGGCTTGCCCTGCCCGGCCGGGGTGGCAGCGATGCCGCGCCCGCCATGGAGAAGCCCGAGGTGGCACTGGCGGCCGCAGCCTGAGATCCTTTCGCACATGGCACGACTTGACGACGCGGAGACGCGCAAGGACGTGATCCAGGCGACGGTCGAATCGGGCGCGACCCACGTCGGCCAGATCGTCGGGATCGTGGCCGGCGCGGTGCGGGACGTGACGCGCGAGGTCGGCGACTTCGCGACCGATCTGTTCGAGATGCGAGAGGCCGCGGAGCGCGCCAAGGCGGATGAGCCCGCCGAGTGAGCCCTCCGCGGGTCGTGATCATCGGCGCCGGGATGTCCGGCATCTGCATGGGCGCGACGCTCGAGCGCCAGGGCATCGCGTCGTACACGATCCTCGAAAAGGGAAACGACGTGGGTGGCACCTGGCGCGAGAACACCTACCCCGGCCTGTCCTGCGACGTCGCCTCGCGCGCCTACTGCTATTCGTTCGCGCCGAATGCCGGCTGGACCAGCACCTTCCCGCCCGGGCCCGAGGTACACGGTTACTTCAAGGGAGTTGCGCAGAAGGCCGGGGTGTACGACCACGTCCGCTTCGGCGCCGAGGTCGTGGAGGGCCGCTGGGAGGCCGGGCACTGGGTGCTCGAGCTGAAGAACGGCGACAGGATCGAGGCCGACGTGGTGGTCTCGGCCTGCGGTGTCCTCCACCACCCCGTCCTGCCCGACATCGAGGGCCTCGAGACCTTCGCCGGCCCCAAGTTCCACTCCGCCCGCTGGGACCACTCCGTGAAGGTCGACGGCGTCCGCCTGGGTGTGGTGGGAACCGGATCGACCGGCGTGCAGATCACCAAGGCGCTCGGTGGCGTGGCGGCGAAGCTCTCGCTCTTCCAGCGCTCGCCGCAGTGGGTCTATCCCGTGGGCAACATCCGCTTCTCCCGGCTCAACCGGTTTCTGCATCGGCGCTTCCCTGCGCTGAGCCGCCTGTCCTATCGTGGCTGGCAGTGGGCCTACGAGGAGACCTTCGTCAAGGCGACCATGAAGCCAGGGTGGCAGCGGCGAATGATGAGCGGGATGTGCCGTCTGCACGTGCGCTCGGTCAAAGACCCCGAGCTGCGACGCAAGCTCACGCCAGACACCCAGCCGATGTGCCGGCGCCTGATCATGGGCAAGGGCTTCTACAAGGCGGTGCAGCGCGATGACGTGGAGGTCATCACCGAGGGCATCGACCGGGTGGTCCCCGAAGGCGTGATCACCGCGGACGGCCGCGTTCATGACCTCGACGTCCTGGTTCTGGCCACGGGCTTTGACGCGCAGGCCTACCTGCGCCCGATCGAGCTGGTCGGCCCCTCGGGCAACCGTCTGAGCGAGGCTTGGGGCCACAAGCCCCACGCCTACCGCACGGTCGGCCTTCCCGGGTTCCCCAACTTCTTCATGCTGATGGGCCCCCACAGCCCGGTCGGCAACGTCTCGCTCGTGGCCATCGCCGAGACCCAGGCCGACTACATCGCGGGGTGGGTGCGGATGCTCGACAGCGGCCAGACCAGCGCCGCCTCCCCTCGGGCCGACGTGACCGCCCGCTACAACGAGGAGATGGTCGCGGCCCTGCCCCAGACCGTCTGGACCACCGGCTGCAAGAGCTGGTACCTGGATGCCGACGGGCTGCCGTCGCTCTGGCCGTGGACGCCCGCGCGGCATCGCGAGATGCTGGCCGAGCCACAGCTGGAGGAGTTCGAGCCCGTCGCTTAACCCTTCCAGGCTTCCCCGGCCCGGATTCGGTCGAAGCCGAGCCAGACGGTGTTCATCGCCGCCGCCACGATCTGCTCGCGGGGCACTTCCGGGTTGTCCGCCCACCAGATGGCCAGGCGGGTGAGGCCGCCGCGGATGATCTCGGACTCCATCGTCGACATGACCGGGTCGGCCGGACCGCCCTGCAGTGCCGAGACCATCGCCGCGAGCAGATCGACAGAGCTCTCGAGGACCTCGCGATGCACGGCGGCGATCTCCGGGTCGCCCGTCGACTCGCTGAAGTACATCCGCGGCGCGTAGGGGTTTGCCTGCACGTAGCGGGCCCATGCGTCGAAGGCCCGCGGCACCCTCTGCTCCGCCGGCGCATCACCCGCCAGGCTCGTTCGCCACATCTCGAGGAGCTCGTCCCGCGTTCGCTCGAGCAACCGGCGGTGGAGGGCCACCTTGGACGGGAAGTGGTCGTAGAAAACCGGGGGCGTGACGCCGGCGCGCCTGACTATCGCCTCGATCGAGGCTCCGTGGTAGCCACGCTCGGTGAACACGTCGACTGCCGCCAGTTCGATGAGCTCTCGACGTGCTTCCGCGGTGAGGCGCTTCCGGGGCTTCGTTGACAAACCTAGTGATCCTTAGGTAGCTTCCTAGTGACCACTAGCTTACGACCCCGGGGAAGGGAATCCGATGACTGCTGTCGACCGCCGCAACACGTCCGACCTCTTCGAGGTCCAGCGCCCTTTCGCCCCCGTCCAGTGGGCCGCCGTGATCGGCGCCTTGGTGGTGGGGCTCTGGAGCGTGGCCGGCCTGATCGCCAACCCCGACTTCACGATCGGGCCTGGGGCCACCAGCGTCCTGGTGCTCGGCGTCGACATGAACGGCTGGCACGCCGTGTCGGGGTTCCTCGTGGCCATCCCGGCGCTGATGGTCGCGTCGCGGCCGCGCCTCGCGGCGGCCTTCATCACGTTCGCCGCCGGGGGCCTGATCGCCGTGGCCATCTGGGCGCTACTGGACTCCGCCCCCCTCTGGGGTCTGTACGCGTTCAAGAACAACCTGACGGATGCGCTGCTCCACTTCGCCACCGCCTCGATCTGGCTGACAGGCTCGGCGCACTATTACCTGAGGCGCCCGTAGGCCGGAAAAACGGCAGCAATAAGGGGCGGGTGAAATCAACGATCCCGTCCTAGGCCCGTACAGGGCGCACCAGGCGGGATCGTCGATTCGCGGCGCGGGTCGATCTTCATTGCTGCCGTTGGCGTTCGTCGGCGAATAGGGTCTGGGCGTGACCCGGGTTCCCGAAGACGTGGCCGCTGTGATCGAGGAGATCGACGCCTTCATCGAGAAGGAGATCCGGCCGCTCGAGCAGGAGGGGGACAACGCCCGCTTCTTCGACGAGCGGCGGGAGTTTGCGCGAACCGACATCGAGGCCGGCGGCGTGCCGAGCGCCGAGTGGGAGGAGCTCCTGCTCGAGGCCTCGAGGCGCGCCGACGCCGCGGGGCTGCTCCGCTATGCCCTTCCGGTCGAGCTTGGCGGCCGTGGCGGCTCGAACCTGGATATGGCGATCATCCGCGAGCACCTGAACAACAAGCCGATCGGGCTGCACAACGACCCTCAAAGCGAGATGTCGATCATCGGGAACTTCCCGACGGTGATCCTGGCCCACGAGTTCGGGACGCCGGAGCAGCAGGCGGAATTCGTCGAGCTGGGGCTGAGGTACGAGCGCACGCTGGCCTTTGGGCTGACCGAGCCCAACCATGGCTCCGATGCCACCTACATGGAGACGACCGCCCGCCGTGACGGAGAGGAGTGGGTGATCGACGGCGTCAAGCGCTTCAACTCGGGAATGCACGCCGCAACGCACGACCTGGTGTTCGCGCGCACCTCGGGCAATCCCGGCGAGCCGGCCGGCATCACGGCCTTCATCGTCGCCCGTGGCGCGCCGGGCCTGACCGTCGACTTCCACTGGTGGACGTTCAACATGCCGACCGACCATGCGGAGGTCACGCTGAAGGGCGTGCGGGTGGGCGACGACGCGATTCTCGGCGAGCTGGACATGGGCCTGGCGCTGGCCCAGCGCTTCGTGCACGAGAACCGGATCCGCCAGGCGGCCTCGAGCCTGGGTGCCGCGGTCTTCTGCATCGAGGAGGCCGTGAAATGGGCGCGCGAGCGCACGACCTGGGGCAAGCCCCTGTGGCGCAACCAGGCCATCCAGTTCCCGCTGGCCGAGCTCTGGACCGACTGCGAGTTGGTGCGCGGCCTGGTCCGCAGCACCGCCGCCGAGCTGGACCGGCGCAACCACATGGAGGTCACCCATCTCGTTGCCATGGCCAACTACCGCGCCAACCGACTTGCCTGCCAGGCGGCGGACCAGGGCATGCAGACATGCGGCGGGATGGGCTACACCCGGCACATGCCCTTCGAGCACATCTACCGCCACCATCGGCGCTACCGGATCACCGAAGGCTCGGAGGAGATCCAGCTCCGCAAGGTCGGCCACGAGCTGTTCACGCGACCCCGCTGACGGCGCCGGAATCTTTAGATTCGCTTCACCTGGGGCCTCCATAGTGCGCGCATAGCTTGCGGTGCCATCTCGTCCCTTCGCTCGGTACCGCTGAGAGTGAGAAAACCCCCGGTGAGAGCCGGGGGTTTTCTCTTTTAAGAGTTGCGTCAGAGCCCGGATCGTGGTCGGGCAGGGTTGGATGCCGGATGCCACGGGCCGAACGCGAGCGGAGTCGATGCAAAGCATCGGCGAGCGAGCGGTTGGTGCGTGGCGCCGGCAGTCGGCCCTGCCCGGCCGCGAGACGGGTTTTGACGCAACTCCTGCTCTAGGGTCGGTGGATGCCGGACACCGATGAAGTGCTCCCGGACCTGGATCTGCCGGGGGTCCACAGGCTCCAGGTGCCGACCCCGTTCGCGGTGGGCCCGGTCAACACCTACCTGCTCGAGGGCGACCCGCTCACGCTGATCGACAGCGGGCCAAATCTGGCCACCTGCCTGGTGGCGCTCGAGGCAGGGCTGAAGGACCACGGGTATGCCTTCGAAGACCTCGAGTTGCTCTTCGTCACCCATCAGCACGTCGACCACCTTGGCCTGACCAGGATCCTGGCCGAGCGCTGCGACGCCGAGGTGGTCTGCCTCGATCGCGCCGCCGGGGTGATCGGCTCCTGGGGCGAGCGGGCGGCCGACGACGACAAGTACGCCGGCCGGGTGATGCTGCGACACGGGATCGAGGAGCCCGTGGTGGTGGCGCTGAGATCACTTGCCGCCATCGTCCGGTCCTTGGGAGCCTCCGCGCCCGTTACGCGGACCCTCGAGGAGCACGAGCTCGTGACAATGGGCGGTCGCTCCCTCGAGGTCCTCCATCACCCCGGCCACAGCCCATCGGACACGCTGCTCTTCGACGCGAGTGACGGCACCCTGGTGGCGGGCGATCACCTGCTCAGCAAGATCTCCTCGAATGCGCTGCTCACCCGCCCCCTCGATGCCGAGGGGGAGGAGGACGGGCCCCGCGCAACCCCGCTGATCGACTATCGCCGGTCCCTGCTCGCGACCCGCGCGCTCGACGCACACCTGGTGCTCGGAGGGCACGGCCCCGAGATCACCGACCACCGCCCGTTGATCGACGCCCGGATAGCCGATCAGGACCGGCGCGCCGAGAAGCTGCTCGACCTGCTCCGGGTCCGCCCGATGTCAGCCCACGAGCTGGCGACGACGCTCTGGGAGCGCGTAGCCATCACTCAGGCCTTCCTGACGCTCTCGGAGGTGCTCGGGCACCTGGACCTCCTGATCGCCGACGGTGCAGCCCTGGAGGACGACAGCGGTGACGTGATCGTGTTCGAGGCGGCTTAGCCGCGGCGCCGGAACAAGCGGGCCATCAGCGCCCTGAGCCCGGTGGGCTCAGGCTCATCCGCCAGCACGGCGGTGGCCTTGCTCACGATCCGGTCGTGCATGGTGCCCAGGGCCGCGAGCATCTCGTCGCGGATGAACTCCAGGTCCTCGGTGGGAAGCACCGCCGGCCCGCGCTCCGGGCTGGCGATCACCGGATCCCACGGGGAGTAGGTGCTGGTCAGCCCCGTCAGCTCCTTCTCGAGCGCCCCGATCTGGCGGAGCAGCTCGCGCCGCATCGGGCCCTCGTCAACAGGGATCTCCGGGAGGTCGACGGGTGGCAGGAAGCCCCCGTCGGCAGGAGATCGGATCTCCTTGATCGGACGCACAGGAAAAGCCTACCGCTCCGCTACTCCGACGGCCAGGTCTGGCGGCCCAGCTTCATGAAGGTGGAAACTGCCTGCGCCCGGTTCGAGGCACGCAGCTTGCGCAGGATGTTGCTCACGTGGGTCTTCACCGTGCCCTCCGAGATCACCAGACGCCGCGCGATCTCCCCGTTTGTCATCCCGTCGGTCATCAGCTGGGCGATCTCGATCTCCCGCCGCGTGAGCACGTCGAGCACCTTCGAGTCGGGCACGACGAGTGCGACGGCCGAGCGGGTCACCGCCGCCGTCTCGCGGTCAAGGCGGGCCAGATCCACCTCGCCGTCGACCACCGCGTCCACCGCCTGGCCGATCGAAGTCGTCAGCGTGGCTATCCGCTCCCGCAGCGCCCGCTGGCGCTCCAGCAGCACAGTCCGCTCGAACGCGTAGCCCGCCCCCTCGGCGAACATCCAGAGGACGTCGCGGTCGAACTCGTCCACGTGGCGCTTCTGCATGTAGCAGTCGGCGTGGATGAAGCCGATCACACGGCCCTCCGGCATCAGCGGCGCCGTCACGTAGGAGCGGCTCAGGGACACGTCCGCGATCGGCCGATGTGCCCGGGGGTCGTTCTGCACATCCCTCACGAGCATCGGCGCCCTGCGCCGGACCATCTCGGTCTCGAGCATCATGCCGTCCAGCATCTGCTCGTCCTCCCGCCCGGCCCTGATCACCTCGGCAGCCCATTCCGGATCACCCTCGATCACGCAGGTCTCGGGGATCCAGCGCGAGTCCTGGACCCGCGACAGGATCACCCGCGAGAAGCCGATGCCCACGACCTCCTCCGGGATCCGCTGCATGATCTGGTCGATCGAGGAGACCTCGCGGAGCCGTGCCAGGCCCTCCTGCGCCCGGGCGAAGGCACGGGAGCGGTGGCGCAACCGTGCCTCGCCAAGCTCCCTCTGAAGGTCAACCAGCGCGCGCAGGTCACCGGCCAGCGCGGCGGCGGGCTTGGCCTCGAGAGCCTCGCCCACCCCGTCGACGATCCGGTCGAGGAAGAGCGAGGCGGCGTCGAAGGCCAGCAGGTCGCCCGGCCCCGCGTCGGGGAGCCCGTCGACTCGCGTGCGCGCGGCATCGACCACGGCGGCTATCCGCCCACGGAGCTCCTCGTCCTCGAGCGGCTGGCCGTCGACGAACCACTCGCTCGCATCGGGCGTGCGAAAAGGCGCGTTCCCCTCCTGGGCGGCGACCGAAGCCACCCACCCAGGGTAGATCAGGCGGAAGAAGGCGTCCAGCGGACCGGCATTGCGTGCACCCCGTGCATGAAGTTGTTCACCTGGCCGGTGAAGTCCCCGTCGAGCACGATGTCCGGCATCCGCGTGTAGATCTCGATGATCGCCGACTTCATCATCTGACGGCCCATCGCGGCCCCCATGCAGAAGTGGGCTCCGCCGGCCCCGAAGCCGAGATGCTTGTTGGGGTCGCGCATGATGTCGAACTTCGCGGGCTCGTCGAAGATCTCCTCGTCGCGATTGCCCGAGCAGTACCAGAGCACCACCTTGTCGCCCACGGCGATGTCGACGCCGCGGATCTGGGTGTCCTGTGTCGCGGTGCGCCGGAACTGCATGACCGGCGAGGCGTGGCGAAGGACCTCTTCCACCGCCCCGTCGACCCGGCCCTCCATGTCCTCCATGAGCAGCGCCAGCTGATCCGGGTTCTCGGTGAACAGCCGGATCGCGTGCGAGGTCGAGTGGCGAGTCGTGTCGTTGGCGGCCGAGCCGAGGAGGGAGAAGAACGCGGCGATCTCCCAGTCCTCCATCTTGCGGCCTTCGAATTCGGCCGAGAGGACCCAGCTCACCAGGTCGTCGCCGGGATTGACGCGTTTCTCCTCGGCCACCTCGAGCGCTACGTCCTGGATCCGCTGGCTCTCCTCGGCGAACGTCGTGATGGCGTCGCGCCCCTGGGCGCACTCGGGGTCGTCCCAGGCGAGCATCTTCTCGGCGGCATCCATGATGATCGCGCCGCCCTCGCTGCCCGGGGGCAGGCCGAAGAAGTGCGCGAAGATCCTGCCGGGGAGCTCCTTGGCGAACATCTGGCAGAAGTCGCCCTCCCCCTTCTCGATCATCGCGTCGACCAGCTCACGGGCGTGGTCATGCACCCAGTCGTCGATCTTCCTCACGTTCCGGGGGGTGAATGCGGTCTTGACGATGCCGCGGAGCTGGGTGTGCTCGGGCGCGTCCATCGCGAGGAACGAGGTCGATGCGACCTGCACGACCTCGGGAAAGTCCTCCATGAGAATGCCCTTGGCCGAGCAGAACGTGGCCGTGTCGCGGCTGATCATCTTCATGTCGTCGTACTTCGTGATCGCCCAGAACCCCGGGGTTTCATCGGTGGGGGGCAGCAGGGTCGACTCGTAGGGGCGCCTGTAGGAGACGGGCTCGTTCTGGCGGAACCAGGCGAACGTCTCCTCGCGCTCCTCGTAGGGCTTCTCCCAGAAGGACCGGGCCGAGATGTCCAGATCGACGGTTGCGCTCATTGAACAACCGCGTCCTTCTCCGCCACCAGCTCGTTGTACATCGGGAACAGGGGCTTGGTGAGCGGCACCAGCTTCAGGATCTTGTTGACGGGGCCCTTGGCCTTGACCTCGCCCTTGGCCAGGCCGACGGCCAGGTTGTACTTGCCGCGCCAGAACTGGTCGGCGGTGTCCGCCCGCATCATCAGGGTGATATCGGGAGTCACCTCGGTCGGGCCGGAGATCGTCTCCATCGGGTCGTGGAAGCGGACGGTGACCTCGCACTCGGGGTCCTCGTACACCACGCGCATGGTGATGCCGGCAGCCGCCATCTTCGGGCCCACGACCGGATGATCGGCCGCCTGGCGGAACATCTCGCCGATGTAGCGGTCGACTTCTTCTCCGTCACTGAAATAGCTCACTTGCTCTCCCTAGACTCGGGTGCCGACAGTCGGGTATGAGCGTATGCGCGTTGCAAAGCCCTGCACATACCCCCTTTGGGGGCCTTTGCTCCGTCGCTGGTAGTAGACAGGGCCGCCCGCCAGGGCTTACCTTCCCCTGCGTGGCCGTCTCCGGTGACACCAGCGCCGCTCCGCCCCCCGGGCGCTCGTTTCTCATAGGAGGGGCAGCGGTGCTCCTGGTGGCGGTCTCGATGCCCTGGTACACGGCAGAGCGCGGTGGGGCGCCCGTCGAGCACATGACATTCAGCTGGGACTGGGTCCCGGCTCTCGTGATCCTGCTGCTGTTCAACTGCCTGCTTGCCCTTGGCATCGGCTTCAGCTTCTTCGGCGGCCCTGGCTACGGCCGCGCCCGCCCCATCAACCTGCTCGCGCTGGCCATAGCGTCTGCTGCCTTCGTGTGGTCCGGCTTCAGGCTCGGCCTTCCCCCCTCCTACAGCGTCGGTGAGGCCACCGCCAACGTGCATGCCTCCCTCGGCCCGTGGTTCGCCACCGGAGCCTCGCTGGCCATCCTCCGCGGCCAGTGGCTGGCCGCCGGCCTCCCCGCCGGCCGGGTCGAGAAGACCCGCCTGACACAACCTGGCTGAATCTCAGGCGGCGGCGTCGGCGGCCGCGCGGCGGTCGAAGAGCTCGCGCAGCCCGACGGCCAGGGCTCCGAACAGGATCAGATCGATGGCGAAGGCCAGCGGCCCGCGCCAGCCGAACCCGTAGTACAGCCCCGAGTGGATCGCAACCATCAAAAGCAGTGCGAGCACCAGGGCGTGTGAGCGGTGGCCGGTCAGATGCTCCCGCGCCGTGAACTCGAGCACGGCCAGAAGGCACACGGCCACGCCGGCGGTGGTCAGGACCACGCCGTTGGCGGGGCCGCGCAGGAGTCCGACCACGACGGCGATGGCTCCGCCTGCGATCACGACCTCGGTCAGCGGGAACGGGTCCCACGGCGCCGGGGCGCGGTTGGCGAGCAGGCGGCTCTTCTTGCGCGGCCCGCGTACCCGGTCCTGCTCGGCCGCGCCCTCGCGGTAGGCGGCCCTGGCCGCCGAGAGGAACTCGCGCCCCGCCTTGGGGGCGGCGCCGTCCCTGCCGGCAGCATCCTCCTCGGTCTGACCCTCATCGGCGAGGGGGCCGGGAGCCGCCTCCGACGTGTGGTCGCGACGGCGCTCGGTGCGGGAGCGCTTCTGGCGCCTGGTGGCCATCCATGCATCCTGCTGCCCAACCCGGACGTGCGCATCCCCCATCCGGATGGTTGCTACCCCCCGTTTTGGGCGATACTCTCCCCCGGAGGAGAGAGAAGATGGCGGACACCCGAGCACAGCCGAAGGGAACCGATCGCCAGACCGAACTGGTGGCGCTGGTGGTCGACACCGTCCGCCGGGCTGGCGAGCGGCTGGCAGAAGGGCCGGCGGTGGTGGGCGAAGGCGTCGACGCAGCCCGCGACGCCCTGGACGGAACGCTCGGCCAGCTGGCGGAGCGCCTGCGCGCACCGGGCGCCCAGCGCGGGGCAAAGCTCAGCGAGCTGACCGAGCTGGTGGTCGAATGCCATGCCCTGAAGGAGGCACTCGAACGCCAGGTCGGCGAGCGGCGCCTGGGCCTCCTCGGCGACGTGCGCCTGGCACTGAGCAGCCTGCGTGGCATCGAATCCCTGCCGGGCCTGCTCGACAAGGCCGCTCAGGTGCTGTGCACGAACGTCGGCTTTGACAGGGTCTTCGTCTCGCGAGTGATCGACGCGACCCTTGTGGCCGAGAGCGTCTGGTTCCAGGGACACCCCGAGGATGCCAAGCAGCTGCTGGAGCTGTGGCGGGCACATCCGCCCGAGCTGACCCACGAGATCCTCGAGACGGAGCTGGTGCGCCGGCGCTCTGCCGCCGTGGTGCTCGACCCCGCAACGGACCCGCGGACCTTCAAGCCGCTGGTGAAGGCCACAGCGACCGGCTCCTACGTGGTCGCGCCAATCGCGCCGGAGGGCCGGGTGATCGGCTTCCTGCATGCGGACCACCACTATTCGGGCAGGGTTGTCGACACCCTCGACCGCGACGTCCTGTGGACCTTCGCCGAGGGGTTTGGCTACGCCATCGAGCGCGCGGTGATGCTCGAGCGGCTGCGTGCCCAGCGCACCCGGATCCGCCAGATGGTGGTGTCGATCGAGGCGCTCACATCGGACCTGGTGGCCGCCGACGTCGAGATGACCGTGCGCGCCCACGACTCCGCCGACATGGCGCACGCCGCGGCATCGATGTTCGTGGCGCCGGAGTCGAGGATCAAGGCGCTCCTCACTCCCCGCGAGCTCGAGGTGCTGGCGCTGATGGCCGAGGGCGCCACCAACGCGGCGATCGCCAACCGCCTGGTCATCTCCGAGGGCACGGTCAAGTCACACGTCAAGCACATTCTCCGCAAGCTGCGCGCGGCCAACCGCGCCGAGGCGGTGTCGCGCTACATGCGCCTGACCCAGCCGCGGCCCGGCATTGCGGCTTGAGCTAGCGGCGGATCGGCGGGGCGTCCGGGCTGACCGCCGCGCCCGCATCCCAGGCGCGCGGGCGCCCGCCCGGCCAGTAGCCGAGAGTGAGCACGGACATGCTGCCGAGCCACGCCAGGGCCAGGGCGGCCCCGATCTCGGGGAAGAGCGCCAGGACGCCTGCGCCCACGCCCAGCGTGCCGAGGAATCGGTCCGAGAGCCCCGTCTGCATCGTCTCGTAGGCCAGCCAGGCAAGCCAGATGCCGAACAGGACCCGGCTCACGACCTCCTCCAGGACGTAGTTGATCCTCAGCAGGCTCGACCCGTCCCTTATCTGGAGCGCGACCGGCCAGGTCTGATGGGGCGCCGCCAGGAACTGGTGCACCACGTCGGCCAATGCGAAGTAGCCGATCAGCCCTGCCAGGGGCAGCAGAAGCGGCGCGATCACGCAGAGCGCCCGCAGGACCCCCGAGACAGGCCTGCGGCGCCGGATGGCAGCCCACAGGAACAGGCCCAGCGGGATCACCGCCATGTAGCCGATCAGCTTGGCGATGCTTCCCAGGAGAAACTCGCCCGAGCCGAAAGCCCGGAACTGATCCGGGAGCTGCGACACCCCGGGCTCGCGCACGCTGACGATCTCGGCCACATCGGGCGCGCCGGGACCCAGGGCAGACTGCGTGGTCCCAGACCCCCGTGCCAGGTCAATCGAGATGTTCTTGCCACTGGGGGTGACGACCCTCGCGGCCGTGGCGTTGGCGCTCACGTCGAACCCGTAGGCGTCCTCCTGGTCGAGATCATCGGTCGCGGGGCCTGTGGCCGATCCGAGCCTGCGGGCTTCACCGGTGCCCGGGTCGACCGCGTAGACGGTCGCCGCTGCCCTTGACCCGCCGCCGGACACCGCCAGCGCGATCACGTCGCCGTCGGGAGCTGCTTCGATGGCCCGCACGGCCTCTCCCGGCCCCAGCCCGGTGATCGCCACCGGGGAATCAGGCAGGACGGAGCCGTCGGCGACCTTGACGAAGTTCAGCTGATCGTCCCCGCTGGCGATCGCCGCTACGCCGTTGTCCTCGAGCTCGGCGGTCTCATCCGTGGCGCCCGGCGGCTTGACGGCCAGCGCGAGGCCGTGAACGTCACTTTCGACATCGATGTCGTGAGGAGCGCCGACGTTGCCGGTCGCGAGATCGACAGCCTGGATCTGGGGCCCATCCGGGCCGGACGTGAGCACCCGGGCGGTCCTGGAGTCGAACGCAGCGGCATCGAGGCCCACCACCGGACCCAGCTCCCTGCCCAGTGGCGTGTAGTCCTCCACCAACCCCTGGTCCGGGCTCGGCCGTCCGTTGAAGCCCCCGACCCGGACGAGGGTGCCCCCCTTCTGGTCGATCCCGATCAGCGTCCGCTCCGTGCCGGGCGCCAGAGGCTGGCCCTTGTCGGGGCGCGGGGTCAGCGGTCCGGCGGCGGCACCGAAGATCAACGGGCCGAACACGCCGAAGATCGCGAAAAGCAGGCCGAGCGCGCCCACGATCCGCCCCACCCGGCGCTCGCGATCGATCTCATCGCCGGTCATCTGCAGCGCGGGGCCCTCGCCACGGTCGGGCGCCTCCGGGATCACTGGCTGGCGCTCGGCAGGCGGCTTGGGATTGCGCGGCTTCTTGCCGCCTGCCTTCTTGCGGCTCTTGCGGCTCACCTGTCAAACCTCCGCGCCAGCAGCGGCACCACCAGCACCGCCGCCATCAGGCACAGTGCGAGCTCGAGCGCCACGAGCACGCCGAACTGACTGAGGACCTCCAGCCGGCTGACCACCAGCACCAGGAAGCCCAGGGCGACGGTCCCGGCGGATACGGCCACCGCCGTGCCCACGCGCTCGAAGGTCTCGGTGTAGGCGGCGTCCGGCGAACGCCCGGCCGCGCGGGCCTCGTGGTAGCGGGCTTCGAGCAACAGCCCGAACTCGACTCCCACCGCAAGCACGAGCGGCTCGAGGCCGACGCTGAGCGGTGACAGACGGAGCCCGAGCACGAGAATCACGAGCGAGGATATCCCAGCTGCCAGCACGGCCGGGATCAGCGGGAGCAGAGCACGCCTGAAGTCGCGACGGACGGCCATGAGCACCGCGAGGACCGCCGCGAATGCGATGAGCAGAAGCCAGGGCCGCTCACCCTGGAGCTCGCGGACGCCATCGGCCGCCACGGCCACGAGCCCGGCGGGGGTGGCGGTGATGCCTGGTGGGGCGGTGGCCAGAACGCGTTCGATGCCGGTGAGGAGCTTGGCCTGCTCGGAGACCGGGAGAAGCGGCACCCCGTAGCTCAGCTCCCCGCGGGTGTGGTCATCGCTGAGCACGCTCGAGATGAAGTAGGCGGGGATGATCTTGAGCAGGTTGTCCACCTGATCCTGCGTGAGCGAGCCGACCTGGCCGGTCAGCAACAGCTCGGCCAGGCTCGGGCCGGGACGGACGCCTTGACGCAGGGCGGGGACCTTCTTCTGGACCTCGGCCATCCAGTCCAGCACGGCCGGGGATGTCACGTCCTTGCCCGTGACGGCAACGCGTAGCTGGCCGCTGGTGCCGAGCTCCTTCTGAAGCGCCTCGACCTGCTTGAGCTCGGGCAGGCCGGCAGGCGCCAGAGCGGCAAGATCCGACTGCACCTGCGTCTGGGCGCCCAGGATGATCCCTGCGACCGCGGCCACCGCCAACACCGCCAGCACGGCGCGGCGGCCGAACACCCTGATCAGCCCCGCGGGCAGCCGCAGCACCGGCGGCCTGACGCCGGCTCCACTGCCCGCGGCAAGCAGGACAGGGCCGAAGCCCATGACCACCGCCAGGCTCGCCAGCACCCCCACGGCGAGCATCTCGCCCAGGCGGTCGACCAGCGGGATGGGCCCCAGGGTCAGGACTGTGAAGCCGACCGCCATCGCCAGGGCCGCCACGCTCAGCACGGGCCCCACCGCTCGCGCGGCCTGCAGCGCTGCCTCATCCGGGGGCACGCCCTCCGACCGCAGGGCGCTGAAGCGCACCTGGAGCTGAACCGCGAAGTCGACCGCCAGCCCGAGGACCACCGGCAGGCCCGCGACCGTGGCAGGGGTCAGTCCCAACCCAAGCGGCGCGGCCAATCCCGCCGTGAGCAGCACCGCGCCGGCCGCCAGCAGGAGGGCGCGCAGCGCGTTGCGGCTGCGGAGAGCCAGGAGCAACGCCAGTGCCATGGCCACCAGAACGATCGGCGCCAGCCGGATCAGCTCTGCGCTGACCTCGGCGCTGACCGCCGCGGCCACGAGCGGGGCTCCGGCCACGGTCAAGGAGATGTCCTGGACGCTGGCCGAGCCCGCAAGCCGCTGGATCTGGCCCCCGAGCGCCCTCAGCCGGGCGTCGCTCAGCCCCGCGTCCGGGCGGACCAGGACCAACGCATGCTGGGCATCGGGGAAGAGGAAGTTGAAGCGCTCCTTGGGCGTTGTCGACGGACCGAACACCAGGGCACGCACGAAGTTGGTGTTCGACAGCGACGGCAGCCCCACGTACCCGAACCGAACGAGCAGCTGCTGGAACTGGTCCTTCACGGGGCCGAGCGCCTTGAGGCGTGCCTGCTCGGATGCCGCCTGGGCGTCCGCCGGCGTGGCGCCCGCGGCTTCCGCCCGGGCCTGGGCAGCGTCCGCGGCCCGGGCTGCACGGGTCGCGACCGGGCCGAGCTCGTCGCGCACCACGTTCTCGAGCTGGATCACCGTCTGGTTGATGAAGGTGCCCGGTCCGTAGACGACCTTGACTCCCGGGAGGGTTGCCACCTTGCCCTCCAGCTGAAGGAGTCCCACCAGGTTCCCGGGGGCCAGGATCTGCGTGGCCAGGTCGCCCTTCGCGGCGATCACGATCGGCTCGGCGCCGAACTGTGCTTCCTGCGCGCGAGTGGCCGACCCGATCGGCGAGCTGGGACTGGCGAGCAGCTCGGCCGGCGGGGATGGGCGCAGCTGGGACGCCGAGAGGCCGGCGAGCACGGCCAGTACCACGGCCACCACGAGCGCGCCACGAGGGCGAGCCACGGCGCGGCCGATCAACCGGTAGGCGAACGCACCGGCGCGCTCCACGGCGTTACTCAGGGCAGTGCCGGGACTTCTTGGAAGTTCTGCTTGGTCGACGGGTTGTCGATGCTGCCCGGCTCCGGGTAGGAGTTGTGCTCCTGCTTGGTGGTCAGCTTGGACACCAGGCCAACATCAACCAGCGCGTTGTAGGCGTCGATGATCTCCTGCTTGCTCGACAGGAAGTCAGGGCCGGGCGGGGCGGCAACTGCGTGCACGCGGCCAAGCTGGCCCAGCGCGTCCTTGTAGTCGTTGATCGAGCCGGTGTTGGCGAAGAAGGCGCCGAACTCCTGGTCGTAATCCTTGAGGTAGGCCACGGCGGGGATCGCCTGGCGGAGAAGCGCGTCAAGTGAGCCGATGGCCGGGTCGAGGTCCTGGGTGAATGGCCGCAGGGCGGCGAACATCGGGTTGGCCTCGTTGATGAAATGCGGAAGCTCGTCGAAGATCTGGTTGGCGTCGTGCGCCGCTGGCTTGAGATCCCGGATGGCCGGCGAGAGGTCGGTCGAAGCAACGCGAAGGTCATGGATGACAGGCGTTGCGTTGTCGGAGAGGTTCCCGAGCTTGCCGAGCGTGGTCCTTGCCGTGCGCAAGGTCGGCGGCAACTCCTGGAAGGTGGAGGCCAGCTGATCGTTCTCGGCCGACGCCGCCTCCGCGGCGTTCTTGGCCTGGACCGCGAGGGTCCTGACCTGCGCGGTGCGATCCGCGAACGCCTGGAAGGTGCTGGCGGTGTCGTCGATTGCGTGGGCCAGCTGGTCACGCTGGCCGCGGAAGACCTGCATCAGGCGGCCGCCGTCCGCAACGGTCGGCTCCATCGCGGCGAAGAGCTGGTTGAGGTCCTCGCCGTGGCCGTTGAAGGCCGTGCCGAGGCTCTGGAGGTCCTGGGTCACGTGACGGCGGGTGGGCGCGTGGAAGGTCGAGAGGATCTCCTCCAGCGCGGTGACCTCCTGGGCGTGGCTGGCCATGAGGGTGCCGTTGTCGGGCACGGCTCCCGCCTTGGGCGTGCCGGGGTCGAGATCGATGTAGGTCTCGCCGACCAGCGTCTTGATCCGGGGAGCCACGGTGGCGTCCTTGTAGATAGGCGCGACGCTGCCGTCCTCGAGCTCGAAGGTCACGAGCCCGGCCCCGCTGGGGGTCTGCCCGCGCCGGGTGACGCGGCCGACCTTGACGCCGCCGATGCGGACGTCGGAGTTCTCCACCAGGTTGAGCGGCTCGGGCAGGACCACGCTGACGTGGTACGGCTCGCTGAGGCGGAAGCGACCGCCCGCCTGCGTGTAGAGGAAGGCGAAGATCGCCAGGCACACGGCCGAGAACAGAACGATCACGCCCACCTTCATCTTTGCGTTCTCGGCCCTCACTTGCCGTCCTCCCCCTGTGCGTAGCACGGCGTCACGTGCTTGAGGCCCGGGTCCGCGATCGACTCGAAGCCCGTGCTCCCCTGTGTGAGCGCGCCGCGCGGGATGGCGCCGTACGCATCGCTGAACTTGAGCACCGAGAGCGTGTCCTGGAAGAACTTGCTGAGCGAGGTGTCGAGGCACGGCATGGCCGTCTGCGTGATCCCGTCGAAGCGCGGGGCCTGCGGACGCAGCTGGGTGAAGGCCGACTCGAGCGAGTCGGTCGTCGGCTTCAGCTCCTGGGAGAGCGGCTGGAGCTGGTTGAAGGCGGGCTGCAGGTCGCGGAGCGCCGGCGTGGCGTCATCCGAGAACTGCTTGAGGCCGTTCAGCCCGTTGTCAAGCTCGTGAGCGGCCGGCACCAGCTGGCGCAGGGCCGGATCCATCTCGTCCTCCGCCGCGCGGAGGCTCGTGAAGGAATCCCGCAGGGCGGTCATGGTCGGCGGGAACTGACGGACCGTCTCCGACAGCGGCGAGCTGGCCGAGGAAAGGGATGTCAGGGTCGAGTTGCCTGCCGTGATCAGCGTGTTCAGCTGGGCGTCGCGCTCCGCAAGCAGGTCGGCCACGTTGCCGAAGTTGGTGATCACGCGCTTGAGCTCGGTCTGACGATCCGCCATGACCGTTGTCACGTCCTGCGCCGCGTGGAGGAAGGGCGCGACCTCGGCGAAGGCCGCCTTGAGGTCTTGGCCGTTGCCCGCCAGCCCCGTCGCAAGCTCGTGCAGCAGCGTATTGAGGTGTGTACGCGTGTCCTCATCGAAGGTGTCGAGAACCCGGGAGATGTCGACCGGCGTCTCGGTCTGCTTCGAGGAGATGACCTGGGACGAGCCGGACGGGATGGCGCCGGCAGCGGGCGTGCCGCGATCGACCACAGTCACATACATGTCCTGCAGAGGGGTCTGGGGCCGGATGCGCAGCTGGGCATCCTTGTAGAGCGGGCCGTACCGGGGCACGAGCGAAAGGGTCGCGACGCCCTCGCCGTCGACCGTCCGAAGCGCCTGGACGAAGCCGACCTTGACGCCGGCTATGCGAACCGGGTGCTGCCCTGCGAAGACGCCCTTGACGGAGTCGAATGCAACGTTGACGGTGTAGCGCTTCTCGAAGGGCTTCAGGAACGTCAGGTTGTTGAAGATCAGGACCAGGGTGATGATGGCCGCCATCAGAGCGAACACCAGCCACAGGAAGGGATTGCGCGCGCGCTCGACTTCCAGCTTCAGACGGGCGGTGTTCACTTGTCATCAACTCCGATCGAAGCGCCTGCGGAGCTGGTTCCGGCCTGGGCCGTGGATGGGGCACCGAGCGTCTGGTTGAACACACTGAAGAGGCGGTCGCACTTGATCTTGTCGTCCGCGGTCGGGTCCACCAGGAAGGTGTTGCAGGGCGAGCCGCCGCCGACGAGGTCCTCGCCGAGGCCGAGGGTGAAGTTGGCGGAGTGCGCGACTTCGTTGAAGTGCGCGCCCAGCGAGCCGACCGCGGAGAAGAACGGTCCGATGGCCTCGTAGTCCTTGAGGCCTGTGTCGGCGTCGTACTGCTGGAGGTGGGGCAGGATGCTCTCGTTGGTGCGGTCCACTGTGGGCTGCAGGCGGTTCATGAGCGGCGTGCCATCGTCGGCCGCAGCCGCCAGCTGGCGCACGGCCGGGTCGAGGTCGTCGAAGGTCTTGTCCGCGCGCTCGAGCATCGGGTCGAGCTCGTTGAAGGTGTTCTGTGCCTCCCTGGAGGCCTCGTCGAGCCTGCGCGCACCCGGACGGAGGTCGCGGGCCAGCGGATCGAGGTCGTCGAGCGTGCCGCGCAGCCGCGTCATGGTGACCTGGACCGAGTCCATGGTCTCGGGGCCATCCTGCACGGCCTGCGAGAGGGCCGCGCCCTGGGATCCGACTGCCTGGAACGTGGTCGCGCCGTTGTCGAGAAGCCCTGCGAGGTCTGTCTCGTTGCGGCCGAGTGCACGCATGGCCGAGCCGGTCTTCGTCACGAGCCTGCCGAGGTCACCCTGACTCTGGCCCTGAAGGGCGTCGAGGCCCGGAGCGATCTCCTGGGAGGCGGGGCCGAGCGCGTCGAAGGTCTGATGGGCGGCGCGTCCGGCGAAGGCGGTGCCGGCCTCCTTGATGAAGCCACGCATACCCGCGCGCCCGTACTCGTCGAGGGGCTGCAGTGCCTGGTCGACGTCGGTCGCGTAGCGCGTGCGGGTCTCGGGAATGATCTTGCCATCGGCCAGTGCGGGCGCGCTGGCAGATCCGGGCATGAGGTCCATCTCGAAGAAGAAGCCGAGCAGCGTCCGTCCGTAGACCGTGGCACGCGCGTCGTCCTTCATCTGGATCGTCGGGTCGGTGATCCGGAAGCTCACGAGAGCGCCATCACCGTCCGGCTGGCGCTCGACCTTCTCGACGCGCCCGACCTCGACACCGCCGACGCGCACCTGCGTGGTGCCCGGGCGCAGGTAGTCCGCGCGGCTGAATGCAGCGGTGTAGACCTTGCCGCCCTTCGGGATGAACGGGATCGATGCAGAGAACATCGCGTAGAGCACGAGGGCCAGGATCCCGAGCGAGATCGCCCCATTACGGACCCGGTTGGGCCGGTGCTGCCCGGGGACGAGCTCGAAGCGCTTGAAGAAGCCACCGTCAGCCATCAGCGGATCGGCTCCTTTCCGACCTGGCAGGGCTTGGGGTAGGCGTTCGAGAAGGTCGGGGTGACGCCCTTCTTGCCGCCGCCGATGGTCTCCTCGGAGGCGATGACCTCGAAGCGGATCATCTGCATCGAGCCGTCGGTGAAGCCGAGCATGCTCTCCCAGTTGTTGAACATGCGGTCGTAGTCGCAGCCGCGAGGCGCGAGGACGTTGAGGATCGGCAGCGTGTTCTTGAGGCCGTCCTCGATGTTCGGCAGCACGGGGTTCACCGTGTCCAGGAGGCCCAGCGTCGGGTTGACGGCGTCGCCGACCAGGTCCAGGGTCCTGTTGAGGTTGCGCAGGCTGGGCTGGGAATCGTCGAGGAGCTTCGAGGTCTCATTGAGCGCGCCGGGCGCGGCCTGGAGCATGGGCCGGGAGTTGCGTGCAAGCAGGCCGGTCTCGGTCACCAGCGGATCGGTGCGCGCCAGCTCGACACGGGCTGTCTGCAGCGTCGGCGGGGCCTCCTCGAGGGTGTCCTGGACGCCCTGCTCCTGCTCCTTGAAGGGCTTGAGCGCGTCGGCTTCCGGCGCGAAGCCCTGGCCGATGTCGTCCCGCACCGGGTCTGCCGCGTTGGCGGCTCCCTGCGAGGAGCTGATGAAGCGCGCGAGGGCGCCATCGAGCGCATTGACCGAGCCGACTACCTGGTCGGTGTCCTGCAGGAACTCCGGCGCCGCGGCCAGCGTCTTGTTGCCGTCGAAGCCGCGATCGGCAAACCCTTCGCCGAACTCCTTCAGGAAGATCTGGGTCTGGGCGCGGGTCTTCTTGTCCAGCGACGAGAGCGCGCCGTCGATTGTCACCGTGGCCTTGGTCTGACTGGCAGGGATGGTCGCGCCCTGGGGCAGCCGGGTTCCCTCCGTGCCCTTGGTGAGCTCGATGTAGCGGACGCCGATCGGGCTTCGCGGGCGGATGCGCAGCGTGGTGTCCGAGAGCAGCGGGCCCTGGTCGGCTGCCAGCTGAAGCTCGACCACTGCGTTGCCATCGTGCACCGAGGTGTCGGAGACCTGGCCGATGAGCTCCGCGCCCGACCGCACCTGGTAGGTGTCGGTGATGTTGTCGGCCTCTTCGAACTCCGCGTTTATGTAGTAGTAGGAGCGGCCCGGGATGCTGTTGGCCGCGTTGAAGCCGACGTAGAGCAGGAGCAGCGCGAAGAAGATGCCGAAGGCGCCCGTGATGAGCAGGAACGGGCGGCTCTGCGGCTTACCGACCTCGCGGCCGGCGCCGGGAAGGCGCGATCTGAGCGAGGTTATGTTCATGGCGCGAACAGGTAGTCGAGGAGCCGGAGGGCATCGTTGTGCTGGTTCGAGGAGGAGCCTGAGCTCTGGCCTCCGCCGAGGAGCTTGTCGACCGCACCCTTGAGCCGTGCCTGCGGGGCGTCGAGCAGCTCCTTGAGCTTGTCGGTGCCGAGCTTGGCCAAGCCCTTGACGTCATCCACGGTCTTGCCGAGGCGGTCCTTGACCTCGCCGAGCAGCTTGTCCTTCAGGTCGTTGACCTTCTTGACGGTGTCGTCGACCAGGCCCTTGGTCTTGTCGACGACGTCCTTGACCTTGTCGCCGACGGCCTTGACGGCGTCGCCGTCGGCCGTGTCGAAGCTCTTGTCGGGGCCGTCATAGGCGTTGACGCTCTTCGAGGCGGTTGAGGGCTTCTTGTTGGCCGGCTTGGCGGAGGCCGTCTTCGCCCCGTGATCGAGGCTGACGTCGCCCGGCGAGAGGTAGCGCTCCAGCGCGTGGCTGAAGGTGTTCTTGCTGACGTACGCGCGGATGCCGAAGAGATGGCTCAGGCCGTCGGAGGTACCGATGGCTCCGGCCCAGTTGTTCATCACGCCCATGAGCTTGGCGAATGAGCCCGAGCCCTGGCTGCCGTTGCCGTCCATCTGGTCGATGATCGGATCGGCGATGTCGACGAAGTGGCGCAGACGGTTCAGCGTCGGGCGGAGGCGCTCGACGACCGGGGTGCCCTCGCGGCCCAGCCGCACCAGATCGGGTGAAATCGCGCTGGCGGTGCGCAGGGTGTTCTGCGCGGCGTCCGCGAAGTCGGGCAGCTGCTCCAGCGTGTCATGAAGCGGATCCGCCGTCCTGCGGAGGTCGGCCGCGGCCGGCTTGAGCTGGTTGGAGGTTGTGGTGAGCTTGCCGAGCGTGGTCTGGAGCTGGGTGAGGGCGGTTGGCGCCTCGCGGAAGGTGTTGCCGAGCTCCTCGCGGCGGCTTGCTGTGACCCGGAGGGCGTCGGCCGCGCTGTCGACAAGGTTGCCGAGGTCTCCCCGGTTACCCGAGATCGATGCCACGACGCGGTCACCCTGATCGATGAGCATCTTCATCTTGTCCGTCTCCGAGCGGGCCTCGTTGGTCAGGTCCGCGATCTGGTCGATGGCCGGGGGAAGCTCCTCGAGCAGGCCGTTGAAATCCGAGCCGCGCCCGGCGAGCATGATGCCCGCCTCGTTGACGAGGATCCTCAGGCGCGCGCGGACGTCGGGGGCCAGGATGTTCAAGGCATCGTCGATCTCGACCGGGGTCGAGGTGCGCGCCAGCGGGATAGACGTGCCCGAGGGCAGCGGCTTGCTGAGGTCGCCTACCTCGAGGTCCATGTACTTCTCGCCGAGGAGGTTCACCGGGCGTGCGGCGGCGGTGGCGCCCTCGCCGATGTTGCCGCTGCCCGGGTCAAGCAGCATGGTGACCAGAGCGGTGTCGTCCTTGCTCAGCTCGAGGTGGGTGATGATGCCCGCGTCAACGCCGCCGATCTTGACGTTCGAGTTCGGCACCAGGCCGGACGCGTCGGTGAGCTCGGCCTTGACCACGTAGGTGCCGTTCGGCGTCTCGAACACCGCGTGCTTGAAGATGAGCACGACGGGGATCAGCAGCACGATGGCGATGATCGGCGCGAGTATGCCCTTCGTGTTCACTTGGCCGCGTCCCTTGCGTCCTCGGGGTCCTTGGACGGGTCAAGCGAGTCCGGCGTGTAGCCGCACTTCTCGATGAACTGCGGGTTGCCGGCGTCGACACCGGGTACGCGCGGGTAGGCGTAGTGGTCACCCGACAGGTCAGTGAAGGCCTTGGTCGTGAAGCCCGGCGGGTAGAGGTTGTTCATGATCGCGCCGGAGCTGCCTCGGACGCGGGCGTAGTGGGAGACGCTGTCGTAGTTCTGGGAGAAGCTGGCCCAGTTGGACAGGAAGCCGGCGAACTCGGGGGCGTAGGGGCGGAAGCAGCCGATCATCGGTGCCAGGTTCTTGAAGAGCGGGTCGATGTCCCTCGAGAACGGGGCGCCGCGACGCAGCATGGCGGTGATGTCCGGAGCCGAGTTGGTGATGGTCCGGACTGTGGACAGCGCGTTGGGCGCGGTGTGGCGGAGCTGCGAGAGCGCCGGGCGCATCTGGGCGGCCAGCGGGCGCAGCTGCTGCGCGCCGGGCTTGAGGTCGTTCATGAGGCCGTTCAGCTCATTGATGCTGCTGTCGAAGCGGCTGAGTGTGGTGCGGCTCTGGCGGAGGGTCTCCGGGAACTCCGCGATGTCGGTCCGGAGGTCGGCCGAGTTGCTGCCGAAGGCGTCAAACGTCTGGGCCGCGCCGGCAACGACGTTGCGGATCGCGTCGCTGTTGTTGGCCAGGATGCTGGCTGTGTTGGAGGTGTCGCTGACCAGGCGCTGCAGCGAGTACTCGTCCTGGGCCAGCTCGTGGAAGACGCCACCGGCTGCCTCGAAGGCCTCCGGGGATTCCTCGAGGCCGGATGCGAGCCCCTTCTCGTGGCCCACCACTGTGCCGCCGGTGTTGGCGAGCATCGTCTGGAAGCTCTCGCGCGTATCGGCGTTGAAGGTGTTGAAGAGGTCGTCGAACTCGACGGCCGAGACGGTGTTGTCGGTCGGGATGATCCCGCCGTCGGCGATCGCCGGTGCGCTGTCCGGGCCCGGATCCAGCTCGATGAAGCGGGTGCCGTTGCCGACCGTGGTTCCCCAGCGGGCCACCGCGCGGGTGCCCTGGTGGAGCGGCCAGACGCGCTCGTCGCTGATGCCGATCTCCACGACGGAGACGCCGTCGACGTAGCTGATCTTGCCGACCTTGCCGGCGTCGATCCCGTCAACGCGTACGTCGAGGCCAGGGAAGAGCTGGACGGCCGAGGTGAAGCCGGCCTTGATCGTGTGCGCCTGGGTGCGCGTGCCGATGACCCACCAGACGAAGAGCACGGCCGCGATCGCGATGATCACAAGCCATGGCCTGGATATCAGCCAGTTCCCCGCCCCCTTGCTGCGCCCCCCTACTGCCCCCACTGCCCGGCCTTAGCCTCCGACCGCCGTCCTGGGATTCGCGCCCCAGAACACCATGGTCAACGCTGCGCCGATGACACAGACGATGATGAGGTTGAGGATCATCGACCTGGCTGTGGCCGTGCCCACACCGACGGGACCGCCCGACGCGTTGTAGCCGTAGTACATGGCCACGAGCACTATCAATGTGCCAAGGGTCATGCCCTTGATCAGCGAGTAGAGGATGTCGACCGGCTGGGTGAAGCCCCAGTGGATGGTCTCCCAACCCGCCTGCGAGACCTCGCCGATCGTCACGATCAGAATGAAGAAGTTGGCCAGGTAGTGGAAGCCCATGCCGACCAGGAAGATCAGCGGGAACGCGACCCAGCAGGCCACGAGGCGGGTTGCCACGACGTAGCGCATCGGGCTCAGGCCCATCGTGTCCATGGCGTCGAGCTCGTCGTTGATCCGCATCGAGCCGATCTCGGCGACCAGTCCGCAGCCGACCTTGGCGGCGAGGATGCAGCCCCACATGAACGGGATGCACTCGCGCGCGGCGCAGTACGCAGTGAACACGCCCGAGTAGACGGTGGCGCCGTACCCGCGGAGCACGTAGTTGGCCTCGAGGCCGCACTCCATGCCCATGACGAACTCCATGAACCAGATCACCGCGGCCGAGCCGACGATGAGGATGCCGATCTGGCGGAGGATCTCCGCCGAGTAGCGCCAGACACCGCGGACCTCGACCAGCGTTCGGCCGACGAACGCGCCCATGTCGCCCGCCGTCTCGAAGGTCGAGCGGATGGGTGCCGTGAGACCCGCCGTGAGGCGGCTTCCGGATGTGGGAGGAGTCGCGCCTGCGCCCGCGAGTGCCGGCCGAGCGCGTCCTTGCGTTACCTCTGCCATGTCAGTGGAGGTTGCCGGTCTCGGGGAACGCCGCGAGCAGCATGGTCGTGAACATGTAGTTGAAGACCCAGATGCCGGCGAACGAGATGACAACCGCCTGGTTGACCGCTCGACCCACCCCCTCTGCGCCGCCCTTGACGTTCATCCCCTTGTAGCAACAGACGATGGCGATGATGAACCCGAAGAGGCTGGTCTTGATGACACTGCCCAGCAGGTCCGGAAGGGTGAAGTTGGAGCTGAACGTCGCGTAGTAGCCGGCCGAGGTCTCGTTCCAGGTGACGACCGCCGCGAACCATCCGCCCAGCACGCCGAAGCTGATGGCCAGGAGGTTCATGAGAGCGGTGATCAGGCCGAGCGCCAGGAAGCGCGGCGTGACGATGCTGCGCACCGGGTCCAGGCCGAGAACCGAGAGCGCGTCGATCTCCTCGCGCACCTTGCGGGCTCCGAGGTCCGCGCAGATGGCCGTGCCGCCGACTCCTGCCATGACCATGCCGTTGATCCACGGGGCGAACTCGCGCACGGACGCCATCACGAAGAACGCGCCCTCGCGGTCGATGGTCCCGAACACGGAGAGGAGGTTCGAAGCCTGGAGCCCCGGCGCCCCGTAGCCGAACCCGACCGTGGTGAACATGATCGGGACGATGCATCGACGGATGAGGAGGAAGGTCTCGTCGACGAACTCGCCGCGCCATGTGAAAGGCGGGGTGATGGCGGCCGTGATGGCCTTGCCGGTCAGGATCATCATGCCGGCGGTCTGCTCGAGAATCCCGGCGGGGCCCTCCAGCACGCGCTTGGCTCCACCTCGGATTCGCTGGGGTGTGCGCTGCGGCGCGGGTAGAACGGTCCGACGCGGGGTCTGCGTTGTTGCCGACACTTCTGACTCCTCCTCAAGAGCTTGCCCGGGAACTTCGACACAAGTATTAGCTGACTAGGACGTACGTGCAATCACCTTCTGCATCCCCCTAGATGGAGATGCATCATCCGAAAGGGGTGTTTTGCCCCTCGGCACCGCTTCGCAAGCGGGTCTCGACGGCCCCGCCACGGGATACTTCCCCAACTATGGAAGCCCTCCTGCCGGTGATCGCGTGCCCCCTCGACGGCCTCGCCGGCGCCGGCTTCACGCTCGTCGACATGGTCTTCATCATCGCAGTGATCCTGGCGGCGGTCTACTGCGTCGTGAGGAAGCACTACACGGTGCTGGTCGTGCTGGTGGTGGTCGCCCTGGTGGGCGGCGCGCTGCTCCTCGGGCGCTAGGCGTAGGCGTTCCGTCTACGGCAGCAATGAGGGGGCCGGTGTTGGGGCTGGGCATCTCCGCCGCACCCTCAGGACAAAAGAAAACGCGTTTCGCTGGGAGTAAAACCCGCGCCTCCGGGGAGCCGCGGGCGAGGCGAGGTTCCCCGCACAACCCACAGGACTAATTGCATGGAGTTTTCCTGGGAGAACAATTCGTGGCTCCCCTTCGTCGCCTTCCTGGGCGCGGTTCCGTAACAACGGCAGCAATGAGGGCACAAAGCGAAGCCGGTGGGAGCCACCGTCCTGCCCAACGGAGACAGGACCCGCGTGCAGCAGCGGTACGAGCAGTAATTTCGGCCTACGGCCGGCGCAGCGCTTCCGGACCGTACATCTCAAGTTCAGCTTCAGTGATCTCCCGGCGGCCCTGGGCGCGGCGACGCTCGTTCTCCCGGCCCATCATCTGGAACAGATCCTCGGCATCGAGCTCCGCCCGCCTGGCCGCGTGCTCCTCCGGGCGGTAGTCCAGGAGGTCGCCGGCTCCGCTGCCGGGCGAGTGCAGCCAGGCCAGGATGATGAAGACCAGGACGCTTCCGAAAAAGAGTATGGCGAGCCAGGCCCCGACGGTTATGTCAGCTACGACCATCAAGAGCGGCGGAGGCTACTGCGGCGAGTCGATGTACTTCTTGGTTCGGGCCAGGACCTCGTCTATGTCGAGGGCCTGCGAGAAGGCCTCGCTGGGGCTCATCCCGCGGGCCATCTTGATGGCGCCGGAGTGGCGGCCCTCCACCTGCACGATGCCTCCGGCAGCTTCGAGCAACGGGCTCGAGATGATCTGTGGCGCGGCGCCGTTGTAGGCCCCGACCCCGGTGTCCTCGAGCGCCTCGGCGAGCTCCAGGAAGGACGCCTCGTCGGAGAGCGGGAAGTTGAACTTGGGGGTCTTGCCCGGCTTCCCGCCGAGCACCTCGATCACGGACTTGAGCTTCTCGACGTGCTGGGACTCGTTGTCGCCGATCAGCTGCGCGAGCTCGCGCGTGCTTGCGCTCAATGAGACCTGGTCGAGGGCCTGCGCGTAGAACGCGGCCTCGAGCTCCTCGAGGGTGAGCGCGAAGTTCGCGATGTCAAGGTCGACCTTGGCGCCTGGGCCGCCGGTGATCTTGAACTTGCCCGAGCCGAGCGCCGAGGCCACGAACGGCTGCACGGCTGCCAGGCCGGACACCGCCGCCGTGGTGAGAGCGCCCCTCAGAAGGAAGGCGCCGCGGCTCATTCCCTCGACCTCGATGGCCCGGGTGTCGATGGGGCGGGTCATGACTTCTTGTTCCCGTCCTTCTTGAGAAGCGGCTGGATGGCGTCCATGACCTCTTTGCCGTCGGCCGGGGCAGCGATGGAGCCGTCGGGCACGATCGACCGGTCGATGAGCCCCGCGAGGGCGGCGGCATGGGCGCCCTCGACCGTGTGAATCGAAAGCGCCAGCCGCAGCACGTCCGGGCGCTCGATCCTCGTAGCCTGGCCGAGGTAGGCGGCCGCTCCGAGGTCCTCGAGGTCGGCAGCGGTCTGCAGGACCTGGCGGCGGCTGCGCAGGTCGAAGCTGGTCTCCGGGCGCGGTGCGGCGGTTGCGCCCACTCCGCTGAGGAAGCTCTTGATCGCGTCGACGTGCGCGTGCTCGGTCTTGCCGATGTCCTGGAAGAGCTTGAGATCGTCGCCCTTGAGCAAGCCACTGGCGATGGCTGCGTCGTAGAAGTCGGCCTCGATGTACTCGAGCGTGAGCGCATAGTTGGCGATGCCGACGTCGCCGGCACCGAAGGCGTCCTCGACGGCCGGATCGAACGTCGCGACGACGCGCCCGTACTGGGTGCCCTCGGAGTCCGAGTTGCGACTGGCGGTGTCGAAGCCCTTGGCCGACTCCTCTTCGTTGCCACACCCGGCGGCCACCGCCGAGAGCCCGCCGGCGAAGACCAGGCCGGCACCGGCCTTGAGTGCAGTCGCGCGCGAGATGAGCTTGTCGGTGGGCTGGCTCATGGGGGCGATCCTAGGCCGATCCGGAGCTTCCGGGTCGAAGTACGTTTAGATTCCCGAGCCCGTGGCAAGCCTCTTCCCCTTCGTCCAGCTCGAGTTCACCCATGCCCTTGGACCGGACGCGGGGAGGTACGTGATCGCTCCGGACGGAGGTGTGGAGAGCGCCGCGCCCGACGCACTCGGCAGCGCCGATCTCCTGTTGCTCGAGCACGTGGGTGCGCGAACCGCATCCGAGGGCGGGCTCATCAGGCGCAAAACGCGGCCGGCGGCTCCCGGCGAGGAGCCGGCTCCCGTTGCACTGGCTCTGGCCACGATCATCCGCGCCACCTCGCGAACGCCGTCCGAGGCCGACGCCCAGAAGCTGCTGCGCGCGATCGACTCCTCCGAGGAGGAGCAGGAGAAGTGGATCGCCGCCGCGATCGCCGACCTCAACCTGGCCATCCGCGCCTACCGCGTCGCGGCACTCGACCCCTACGCCATCGAGGTCACCCGCGCCGACCCGCGCCGCGTGCGGATCGGCTACGGCAATGGAGCCGACGTGTACAAGGGCGCCTGGAGCGCGGCCATAGCCATCCCCGCACCGCGCGCGCCCAAGCTCAGGCGTGGCGAGAAGCTCGCGCCCACCGAAGCGGTTGCCGGCGTCCTGTCCGGCCGAGCCTTCGCGCTCGACTCCGAGAGCCTGATCATGCGCGCCCTGCTCGATGTGGATCAAGGACGGACCAGGTCCGCGGCCGTGCAGCTGCGCGCCGGCTATGAGATGTTCTGGGCCGAGGTGACCAACGAGTCGCCGCCGAGCTCCGTGAGCGAGCCGCTCACCAAACTCAAGGTCGGCGAACAGGCCGTGACCGACCTGGCCGAGCGCGGGCTGCGTGAGCCCTCCGACTCGCCCGAGCTCGGGGAGCGCGTGGCGGAGGTCTGCACCGAGATCCTCTCGGTGGTGTCGACCTGGCGCTACGAGCTCCTCCGTTGAGCGGCTAGCGGTCACTCCATCCCCAGCGGGCCCTGGACGTCGCGGTTCAGGAACTGGCGGACGAACGGGTTGCTGGAGTTGAACATGGACTTGGCATCCCCGGCCTGAACGATCTGCCCCTTCCAGAGGACGGCGATGTACTCGCCGATCTGACGTGCGGACGCGATGTCGTGGGTGATCACGATGTAGGTGCCGCCGTTCTCCTCGTGCATCTGCTTGATCAGGTCGCAGAGGAGCGCGGTGCGCACCGGGTCGAGGCCGGAGTCCGGCTCGTCGAACATGACGATCTCGGGACCGAGCACCAACGCGCGGGCGAAGCCGGCGCGCTTGCGCATTCCGCCCGAGAGCTCCGACGGTGAGCGGTCGCCGGCCTCCTGCAGGCCGACGTCGGCCAGCCGGGAGTTGACGATCTCCGCGATCTGCTCCTCGCGGTAGTCGGTGTGCTGGCGAAGCGGGAAGGCCACGTTGTCGTAGAGGGACATCGAGCCGAAGAGCGCGCCGTCCTGGAAGAGGATGCCGAACTTGCGGCGGACGTCCAGGAGACGGGACAGGGTCATCTTCGGGACCGACTCACCGTGCACGACGATGTCGCCGGAGTCGGGGAAGAGCAGGCCGATCAGGTGCTTGATGAGCACGCTCTTGCCCGTGCCCGACGGGCCGAGGATGATCGAGATCATGCCCTCGGGGATGCCGACGGTCAGGCCATTGAGCACCTCGTTGCGGCCGAACTTCTTGTAGACGTCCTCGACCCGGATCGACCAGAACTCCCCGGGGACCTTCTCCTCCAGCTCGAGCGCGCCCTCGTGGACGACCTCGCCGGATTCGCTCTTGAACCCCACCGCCTGGTCGAGGAGCGCCGCGGCCTCGGGGCTGGGCCCCGGGACGGGAACGTCAGTGGGGAAGGGATCGTCTGCCATGTAGAGGTCCTCTCTGTCTTTCCCTGGTCAGGAAGGGCGCTTGGGAAGCAGTTCGCGGAAATTGCCGAAGTGCCCGAGCGGGCGGAGCATCGGGACGATCCGCAGGATCTTCCGGACGGGCCCCTCGTACTCCAGGATGCGGTTGGCGATGGAGAGGCCGAGGAATGTGTGGCCGGTCCAGATGTCGACGTTGTCCTGTGCCGTGCCCCAGAGGAGCACCTCGGCCGAAGGATCGGCCTCGCGGCGGAACTCGATCGGGAAGCGGTCGAAGTAGATCGTGAAGGAGCGATCCGCATCCGTGATGTGCGCGGTCCAGATGGTCTCCGCCACGGTGAGCCGGCGCGAGAGCCGCTCGTCCTGGGCGCACGCCGCAGCGAAGAACCCCTCGAGGACGTCCATGAGCTTTTCGGCCTGCGCCGTGGCTTCCGCGGTCACAGGGGTGCCCGCCCGGCCCGAGCCGGTTGCGTCGCTCACATCAACTCCAACTTCACCCGTCGACATGCCATCCCCACTCTCCCCACATGGATTGCAACGACCCCCGTGTTTCCAGCATGCTATCCGCGGTGGGCGGCGGGAAACTGGCAGGCCCCCACAAAGCCCGGCGTCACCCTATGTGATCGAGCTACAAGGCGACAGGCCCCGGGGCGCCCATACCCCCCGCGGGGGATTCATATCTCCCAAGGGGCAAGGCTGACCCCCGTGCCGGCCCCCGATGCTCCCGCGGGCAATAGGGTGCGCGCAATGCGACCACTACTCATCCTCGCCCTGGCCACCGCAGCCTTCACCGGCGCCGCCGACGTGGCCCAAGCCAAGAACATCGTCGACCGCAAGGTCAGCTTCAGCGTCACCAACAGTGACCAGACGGGCGGCCCCGGCGCCACCGACAACAAGCGCTACACGATCGCCGGTCGCATGATCGGCCCACGAAGCGAGCTGCGGAAGGCGCGGGCCGGGCGGCCGGCGGAGACGCCCGCCGCAACCATCTACCTGCACGGGCTCGGCTACACCAGCCTCTTCTACCACTTCACCCAGGTGCCCCAGTACGACTTCGTCACGAAGATGGCCAAGCAGGGCCACCTGTCGGTGATCATCGACCGCATCGGCTACGGCAAGAGCGGGAAGCCCGACGGGATGGACGACTCATACGCCGCCCAGGCCACGGTCCTCCACCAGATCATCCAGAGCCTGAGGGACGGCGAGTACGAGATGGCGGGCAACGCCAGGCGGCCGGCGGTCTTCAAGACCATCGGCGTGGCCGCGCACTCCGCGGCGGTGTTCATCGCGCAGCTCGAGGACTACTCGTTCGACGACGCTGATGCCCTGGTTCTCATGAGCCTCGGCGACCTCTTCCCGAGCCCGCTCGCATTGACCGCCTTCGCCGCGACGTCGGGTGTCTGCTTCTCCGGGGGAGATCTCTCCGACGGCGACACCGGATCCCCGGGTTACGCCTACTTTGGCCAGACCGACGCCGACTTCCAGGCAGCCCACCTCTACAACATCGATCCTCGGGTCGCGGCCATCATCACCGCCCACCGCGTCCGCGACCCCTGCGGCGAGAGCGGGACGGCGCTGACCTCGATCCTCAGCGACGCCACCCACGACCAGCGAATCCGGGTTCCCGTCCTTCTGCTCAACGGCAAGAACGATGCGCTGTTCCCGCCGCCCGCCGGCAACATCCAAAAGGTGCTCTTCCAGGGCGTGCGCGACCTGACCCAGGTGGAGGTGCCCGACACCGGACATGCCCTCCTGCTCGGCCGCACCGCCCCGATCGTGCGCGAGAAGATCGACAAGTGGCTGAGCGAACGCGGGCTCTGAATCGGCGGCCGTTTCCCCCGTTGGGGTGATACTTGCCCCTCCAGCGGATGATGAAGGGGCCTGGATCATGAGGAAAGCTGGGACCACAGGACTAAGGTGCTCCGCAGAGACAGTCTCAACGCGGGCCAAAGAGGAGGAACGGGAATGCAGGTAGCGACTCACACGTCGGGGGCAGAGAACAACGCAGGTCCCGTGCTGCGCGGCCTGGGCGCCGCTGGTGGCGTGATGATCGCCGTGGGCGTCGGAATGCTGCTCATGCCGTTCGTCGGCCCGCTGGTCGGGATTCCCTTCGACGGCGCGCAGGCCTTCGTGCTCGACCGCAACCGCTTCCTGCTCCACGTCTTCCCCGGCGCCGTAGGCCTGCTCACCGGGCTGGCTCTGCTCCACGCGCAGCGCATGCGCACGCGTAAGGGCCTGGCCTACCCCGAATGGCTCAAGCCCGCCATCGCCATAGCGGTGATCGTCGGGATCTGGAACGGCGTGGGCCCCTGGGTCCTCCAGAGCGTCCTTCCCGCATCCTCCGGCACCTCGCTGATGTTCACCAACATCCAGGGCTTCGGCGGGATGAGCGGGACACAGCAGTTCCTGCTCGAGATGACCTGCCACTGGCTCCCCGGCGTGCTCGCCCTGGGGGCGGCGTGGGTCGCCTACGTGCTGGTCCGCCGTCTCCCTGGCAACGTCGCGGCCTCCTAGTCCGGACCAACGTCACACAGGTCATAGCTACGCCTGTGTAGTATTTGTTGAATGTCGTTCAACGCACGGACCGAACCGGCCCTGGAGGTCGACCCTCTCGGGCTTGACGGTGTGATCACCGAGCTCGGCGGGCGACGGATCCTCGATGGCGTAACCCTTCCGGTCGAGGCCGGGAAGATCACTGCGCTCGTCGGGCCTTCCGGGGTCGGCAAGACGCTCTGCGTCCGCCACCTCACCGGGCTGCTGGCGCCAACGGCCGGCCGCGTGATGATGGACGGCCGCGACATGACGACACTGACCCGCCAGGAGCTCCGCGAGCACCGCCGCCAGATGGGTGTCCTGTTCCAGGGCTCTTCGGCGCAGGGGGCCGGCCTGTTCGGCTCCCTCAGCGTCCTCGACAACCTCCGCTTCGTCCTGCGGAGCCAGACCGATCTTTCCGACGAGGAGATCATGGAGCGCGCGCGGATCCAGGTGGAGCAGGTCGGGCTCGCCCAGTTCGCCGACGCTTTTCCGCAAACCCTCTCCACGGGCATGGCCCGCCGCGCCGCCCTGGCGCGCGCGCTGGTCACCGAGCCCCGGATGCTCCTGCTGGACGACCTGGACAGCGGCATCGACGACATCCGCCTGAGCCTCCTCGCCGACCTGGTCAGGCAGGCCCAGGCCGATACCGGCATGACGGTGCTTGTGACAACCCATGACCCCGAGCTCGTGGACGAGCTGGCCGACACCGTGGCCGTTCTCCGCAGCGGCCGGATCCGTTCCATCGGCCCGCCCCACGAGGTGCTGGCCAAAGGCGGGCGCGGCGGCGGCACCTTCCTGGCCGGCGACCGCACGGCCGGGCTCGAGATGGCCCCGGAGGCCGTCGGCCCCGCCACCCTGACGGAGGTCAACCACCAGCCCGTCGGCGTCGAGGGCCGTCAGCTGCCGGCCGCCCTGCTGGGCTTCTTCATCATGGTCGCCATCGCGGCCACCTGGTTCTACGTGGCCGCGAACCACACGCCCGGCTGAACGAAGGAGCCGGCAGGCTCGCGGAGAAAGGGTGCCGAATGGCCTTTTCCGCGGAGTTGATCGACGTCCACAAGCGGGCCGGCGCGAGCCGGGCGCTGACAGACGTGAACATCGGCGTGCCCTCTGGCGACGTGACCGTCCTGCATGGCGGAGCGCGTTCGGGCAAGACGGCGGTGGTGCGCCTGATCTCCGGCCTGGACCGGGCCGACCACGGAGCCGTGCTCGTGGGCGGCAAGGCCATGTCGGGCGCATCCGGGCGGGCCCTCCGGCGCCTGCAGCGCAGCATGGCCGTGATGCTCCAGGGCGGCCCGTCCGACAGCTGCGGGCTCTTCGACTCCGCCTCGATCTTCGAGAACCTTGCCTTCCCGCTTCGCGAGTCCGGCCATGTGGCCGCCCGCCGCATCGACGCCCTGGCCCTCGACTATCTCGAGCGGGCGGGTCTTGCCCAGGTGGCTTCCGAGAAGCCGGCCGTCCTGTCGCCCGCGATGCGCAAGCGGGTGGCGCTGGTGCGGGCGTTGGCCATGCACGCGCCGCTCGTGGTGCTCGACGAGCCCGACGGCCACGCGGACCCGGCAGAGCTCGAGACGGTCTGCCGTCTGATCGAGCAGGAGCGCGAGGAGCGCTGCAACACCTATCTGGTCACGACGCGCAACTCGGCGCTGGCCGCACGGCTCGGGCACCACGTGGTGAGCCTCGACGACGGCTGCGTGGTCGAGACCTCAGCCGTCTACGCCTGAGCGCTCACGTCCCGAGCGTCATCGTGTTGAGGGCGAAGCCGCCGTCGATGGCGATCTGCTGCCCGGTGACCTGGGCGGACTCGTCCGAGGCCAGATAGGCCACCAGCCCGGCCACCTCCTCGACCTCCGCCATCCGCCCCGAGGGCAGCGCCTCGAGCACCCGGTCCAGCACACCCTGCGGCATGGCCCGGACCTGCTCGGTGGCGATCATCCCCGGGAGCACTGCATTGGCGGTGATCCCCTTGCCCGCGTTCTCGGCGGCGATCGTCTTCATCATCCCGAGGAGCCCCGCCTTTGACGCGCTGTAGGCGACCTGTCCCGGGAGGCCGCCGGTGGCGGCCCCGCTCGAGATCACGACGATCCGCCCGTGGCCGCGCTCGCGCATGCCTGCCAGGCAGGCCTGGACCACGCGGAAGGCGCCGGTGAGATTGACGTCGATGTCGCGCTGCCACTGCTCAGGCGTCATCTGGTGGGCCGGCGCGATCGTCGTGGTGATCGCCGCGTTGGACACGACGACATCGATGTCGTCGAGCGGCGGCAGCTCGCCGGCTGCGACGTCGACCTGGAGGTCGCAGCCCTCGGCGCGATCGAGCGTGACCACATCCATGCCATCTGCACGCAGGCGATCGGCAATGGCTGCGCCGATACCGCGCGCGGCACCCGTCACCAGCGCGCGGCGCGGCGCGTCGGTCAAGCCTGCGCGATGAGGTCGGCGGCCCGCTCCGCGATCATGATCGTGGGCGCATTGGTGTTGCCGCGGGTGACCGTGGGCATCACCGAGGCGTCGACCACGCGCAGGCCCTCGATACCGAGCACCTTGAGGTCGTTGTCCACCACCTCGCCGATCGCGCACGTACTGGTGGGGTGGTACACGGACTGGGTGTAGGCGCGGGCGAAGGCCATCAGGTCCTCGTCGGAGTCCGAGTCCGGGGCGCGGAACGGCCCGGTGATCACGTCGGTCAGCGCGGGCTGCTCCGCCATCTCCATCGCCATCCGCAGGCCGGCGATGATGCTCTGGCGGTCATCCTCGGTGGCGTAGAAGTTGCTCACGATCCTCGGCTTGGAGGAAGGCAGCGGGGTCCGCAGGGTCACGCTGCCGCGGCTCGTGGGCTTGAGCACGCACGGGCCGAAGGCGAAGCCGTGCTCGGTGGCCACACCCAGGCCCTCGTCGTAATAGAGCACCGGCGCCATGTGGAACTGCACGTCGGGCGCGTCGAGTCCCGCACGCGTGCGCATGAAGCCCCCGGCTTCGGCCAGGTTCGAGGTCAACGGGCCGCGGCCCTCGCTCTCGAGCATCGCCACGTTCTCCGGGGACATCGCGGTCATCAGCGACTCGACGTCGGTCTTGTAGTTGATCAGTGCCATGGGGTGGTCCTGCAGGTTCTCCCCGACTGGCAGGTCCTGGAGCACCTCGATCATCAGGGCCTCGAGTCCCGCCGCTGGGCCGATGCCCGACAGCATCAGCAGCTGGGGCGAGTTGTACGCGCCGGCAGAGACGATCACCTCGCGCTCGGCGCGGATCTCCTCGAGCTGGCCGTTTCGGGTGAGTTCGATGCCGACCGCTCGCGAGCCCTCGAACAGGATTCGCGTGACCAGGCCGCCGGTCACGACCTCGAGGTTGGGACGATCCGCAGCCGGGTGGAGGTAGGCCACCGAGGTGCCGCAGCGCATCCCGTTCCTCTGGGTTGTCTGGTAGCGGCCGACGCCCTCCTGGCGGGCGCCGTTGAAGTCCGGGTTGGCCTCATGGCCGAGGGCCTTGGCGGCCTCGACCCACGCGTCGGCCAGCGGGTTCATCGACCTGCCCTCGGACACACCGAGAGGCCCGCCGGTTCCGTGGAACTGGTCCTCGCCGCGCTCGTTGTCCTCGGCCTTCTTGAAGTACGGGAGCACGTCGTCGTAGCCCCAGCCTGCGGCGCCGCCCTCGGACCAGCCGTTGTAGTCGGCCTGGTTGCCGCGGATGTACACCATCGCGTTGAGGTTGCTCGTGCCGCCGAGGACCTTGCCCCGGGGCAGGTATGTCCGCCGGTTGTCCAGGCCCGGCTCGGGCTCGCTGGTCAAATCCCAGTCAAGGTCGCTCTTCTGCAGCGCCGCAAAGGCCGCCGGGATGTGCAACTCCTGCGCGGTGTCCGGCGGGCCGGCCTCGATGAGCGTGACGCTCACGTCGGAGTTCTCCGACAGCCGGGCGGCAAGGACGCAACCGGCCGAGCCGGCACCAACGATCACGTAGTCAGGCATCGGCTCTCTCCTAGCTTCGGCGGGGTTAGACGGAACGTCCGCTGTCCTGCCAGTACTCGTCACGCAGGGCGCGCTTGAGCACCTTACCCACCGGGCTGCGAGGCAGCTCACGGACGATGACCGTCTTGGGGGTCTTGACCGGGCTGAGCCGCTCGCGGCAGTAGGCGATGATCTCGTCGGCGTCGACCTCCATGCCGCTCTTGGGCTCGACGACCGCGGTGACCGACTCGCCCCACTTCTCGTCCGGCAGGCCGATAACGGCACAGTCGTTGACCGACGGATGGCTCCAGATGACCTGCTCGATCTCGCCTGGGTAGACGTTGAAGCCACCCGTGATCACCATGTCGCGCTTGCGGTCGACGATGTAGATGTAGCCGTCCTCGTCCTTCTGGCCGATGTCGTTGGTGCCGTGCCAGCCGTTGCGGTCGGCGGCGGCCGTCTCCTCGGGGTTCTTGTAGTAGCCCTTCATCACCATCGAGCCGCGCACAACGATCTCGCCGCGCTCGCCCGGGGGCATGAAGTTGCCGTCGTCATCCATGATCTCGACGCGCGCCACGAGCGATGGCTTGCCGCAGCTGGCCAGGCGGCCTTCCAGCCCGGGGGTCTCGAGGCACTCCATGTGCTCCTTGGGCCCGAAGAAGGTGCAGATCATGGGCGCCTCGGCCTGGCCGAAGGTCTGCGTCATGACGGGGCCGAAGACTTCGATGGCCTCCTTGAGCTTCTCGGTGGACATGGGGGCGGCGGCGTAGATGAAGTGCTGGAGCGAGCTGTAGTCGCGGTCGCGCACCGTCGGGTCGTCGAGCAGCGAGTAGATCGCGGTGGGCGGCAGGAACATCCGCGTGACCTTGTGCTTCTCGATGGAGTCGAGGATCTCGACCGGCTTGACATTCTTATGCACGATCGTGGTGCCGCCGGCGGCGAAGACGGGGAAGGAGATCGGCCCGGCCGCGTGGGTCATGGGCGCGGCCATGAGCTGGACGGGGGGAGCCGGCTCGGGCATGTGGGCGGCGAAGGCCAGGTTCATGAACTCAGCGACCCGGTGGGTGAGCATCACGGCCTTGGACTTGCCCGTGGTGCCGCCGCTGCCGAACATGATGGCCACGGAGTCGGGGCTGTGGGCGGGCATGCCAACCTCGGTGCCCTCGGGCGCCATCCAGGTGTCCAGCTCGGCGATCGGGACCAGCTCGCGGACCACGTCGACGGCGTCGTCCAGCTGGCGCGCGAACTCCTCGAGCTCGGGGTGGAAGAACAGCACCTCGGTGTCGGAGAGCTCCAGCGTGTGCGCCAGGTCCTCGAGCGTGCCGCGGGTATTCATCGGGACCCACGACGCGTTGAGCCTCAGCGCACCGAGTACGCAGCAAAAAGCGATCGGGTCGTTCGGGGAGAAGACCGCGACCTTGGTCTCCTCTTCGACGCCCAGATCCTTGAGCTTGGCCGCAATCCGATGCGACATCGCCGACATCTCGGCGTAGGTGTACTCGCGGTCTTCGCCGTACATGACCATGCAGGCCCGGTCGGGGTCGAGAAGAACGCCACGATCGAAGGTCTCTATTAGTTGCATGGGGCCGACCCTAGGTCGCCTGGGAAGCCGGGGTCTTGTAGTGCGCGTCCAAAGCGGTCGCGCGCGTGTTGGGTCAAATGGACAACCAGCTGGTCAGCGGTCGGTGCCCCGGGCGCGGAGGTAGAGGGACGCGGCCTCTACGCGGTTTGCCGCTCCCAGCTTGCGCAGGATCCGCTTGACGTGGGACTTGGTGGTGCCCTCGGTGATGACAAGCTTGTCGGCAATCTGGTTGTTGGTGGCTCCCTGGGCCACCAGCGCCAGGACCTCGCGCTCGCGCCGGGTGAGCTGCGCCTCGATCGCCGTCTCCACATCCCCGAAGAGCGCCGCTGCCGACCGCGCCGCGCCCGCTTCGACCGGCCCGGCGACCAGTTCGACCTGGGCCGCCAGCTGAGCAGACACCACCGAGTCCGCCTGTGCGATGAGACTCTTGAGCTCCTGGCCCTGGGAGCGCAGCCTGTCCAGCAGCTGCATGCGCTCTACAGCGAACCCGAGCCCCTCGGCGAAGGCCCAGATGGCATCGCGGTCGAAGCCGTCGACGGCATCGATCACGCCGGGATATCGCAGGCCCTTCTCCCCGTGCAGGAACCCGATCACCCGGCCCTCGGGCATGATCGGCGCCGCGACGTAGGCGTGCGAGCCGTAAGCCCTGACGAGCGGCTTGTACGTGGAGGGGTGGTTCTGTGCGTCGTGCACGACCATCGGCCGGCGGCGGCGGATCATCTCCGACTCCAGGATCTGCTCGCGGAGCGGCGCGGGGTTGGCCCGGCTCAGCTCCAGCAGCTCCGCCGCGCGCTCAGGGTCACTGGCCACGAAGAAGCCCTCGCAGATCATCATCGCGTCCTCCACCCGATAGATGGCAACGCGATCGAAATCGCAGGCCCATGCAACCTCGGCAGGGGCCCTCCTGATCATCGCCTCACTGGCGCCGATGCCACGGAGGCGCTCGAGGGCCTCGTGAATCCGCCCGAACACCAGCAGCCTACGGCCCATGCGCTCCTCCACGAGCTCCGAGCGCACCTGGCTCAGCTCGACCAGGGCATCCCAACGCTCGCGGTCCTCGCCGGTAAGGTCCTCCTGGCGCGCGGCCAGGGCCACATCCAGGGCGTCGAGCAGGGCCTCGGCACCGCCCTTCTCGGGCACGGTGGCGCCACAGCGCTCCAGTACCTCGGCGGCGCGGGCCACCAGCGAAGCAGAGGCCGGAGCCTCCGCCGCGGAAGATCTCTGGCTCACGTGCGCCAGCCTATTTGCCGAGCAGGTTCGGCCGGAGCGTCCAGCGGGGGCGCCTGGTCGGCGGGCACGTGCGCCGCCAGGTCGGCATGCGGGCCGTCCTTCTGCCACGAGTGCATGCCCAGGCGCTTCATGGACAGGTACTTGGCGCGGCCGTGCGCATTGCCAATCACCCAGACGCCGTGGACGGAGACCGGCAGGAGCGAGTTCCAGAAGTACGGCGGGGTGGGGTCGCGCGGCTGCGGGTCGTCCTCCATCGTCACGTCCTGGCAGATGTAGCCCTCGCCGTCCTCGTAGCTCATGCGCTCGAGCACGCGGCCGTCGGCATCGCAGATCGCCGTCTCCCCCACGCAGATGGATGGCCATGGGACCCCGGGCATGAGCATCGTGGCCATCGTGAAGTCGCCGACGTGCGAAGGGTGCACCGCGGGCACGCCGAGCATCCGGGCCATGCGCGGCGGGGTCTCGCGCGCGTACTGGAGCAACGCCTGGTGGTCGCGATCCCAGAACCACTTCTTCGTGACGCGCCATTTCGGAAAGGAGGGAAAGTGCATTCCGCCCGCCAGGAGCTGGACCTTGCCCAACATCCGGTGCACCGTGCGGGTACGGCCCCACTCGAAGCCGTTGGCGCAGCCGATGACCCCGAGCGATGTGTTCATCACCCCGTCGTCGGTGCCGGGCGAGTAGTAGTTGTTCTCCCAGAAGCTCGGCTGATCCTTGTCGTGCAGGTGGATGGCGCCGTCGGGCTCGCAGAGCGCGTAGGTGCCGCGCGTGTCCTGGCCGCGCACGGCTATGAAGCCGCCGCCCACCAGGCAGCCGTACTCGCGCGCCATGTTTCGCAGCAGGGCCAGCGGCTCGCCGATCAGCGGCCGGGCAACCCTGCGCATGCGCCTGTCGTAGGCGTTGGGTGAGGTCATGGCCTCGGGCAGCCAGATGGCGTCGGGCTCGTGCTCCTTTGCCGCCTGGCGGATCAGGTCCTCGAGGTGGCGGAGGTTCTTGTCGACCTCCCCTATCTGCACGCGAGGCTGGATGGCGACCATCCGACGGACCGCGTCGGGCATCAGCGGTCCGGGCGGGCGCGCTCGAGGATTGCGTCGAGGTCGGCGCCCGCCGGGAGGTCGCCGAAGGCGCCCCCGGCGCCCTCGCCCAGGCGGGCTGCGCAGAAGGCGTCCGAAACCGCCGCGGTCGAATGGCGGACGAGCAGCGAGGCCTGCAGGGTCCGGGCCAGGCGGCCGCAGAGACCGCGGGCGGCCGCTTCGCCGACGGGATCACCGGCCAGCTCGGAGCGGATGCCCGAGATCGCGGCGTCCAGCCTGGCGTTGGCGCCGGCGGCCAACTCGATCTCGGACAGCAGCGCATCCAGCGAGGCCGGTGAGCGGCGCCAGGCGCGCAGCACGTCCAGCGCCTGCACGTTGCCCGAGCCCTCCCAGACGGACATCAGCGGCGCCTCCCTATAGGCGCGCGCGAGGCGCGACTCCTCGATGTATCCAAAGCCGCCCTGGCATTCGAGCGCCTCCGCGAGGTGCTGCGGCGCGCGCTTGCAGGTCCAGTACTTCAGCACCGGGGCGGCCAGGCGCCTGAACATCTCCGCGTCGCCATCGCCCGCATGCGCCGTCTCGTTGGCGCGGGCGAGTCGCATGGCGCCGGCCGTGGCTGCCTCGGACTCCAAGGCCAGGTCCGCGAGCACCGCCTTCATCGCCGGCTGATCGATCAGCGCCGCGCCGAAGGCCTGGCGGTGGATCGCCCAGTGGATGGCCTCGGCAGTGCCCAGCCGCATGACGGCCGTGGAGCCCAGGACGCAGTCGTGGCGGGTGCCCCCGATCATGGCCATGATGGCCCGCACGCCGTGGCCGGGCTCGCCCACCAGGCGCCCGCGGGCATTGGTCAGGACCACCTCGGCGGTGGGGTTGGAGCGGTTGCCCAGCTTGGGCTTCAGGCGGTCGAGGTGGAAGCCGTTGGGGCGACCGTCCTCGTCGAGGCGCGGGACCAGGGCGAGCGACATGCCCTGGTCCGTCTGCGCCAGTGCGAAGAAGGCATCGGACTGGACCGCGGAGACGAACCACTTGCCACCGCTCACCAGGACCTCGCCTTCGTCCCCTCCCGGAGCCGGCACCGCAACGGTGCCCGAGCCCGCCACGTCGGAGCCGCCGCTGCGCTCGGTGAGCGCCATGCCGATCAGCGCGCCGTTCTTCTGAGAGGCCGGAAGCTCGCGCGGGTCATAGACGCCCGAGGACACGAGCGGCTCCCAGTCGGCGGCCAGCCCCGGTTCCAGCCGCAGCGCGGGCACGCAGGAGTAGGTCATTGCCAGCGGGCACGTGATGCCCGCCTCGATCTGGGCGACAAGCAGAAACCGCGCGGCACGCGCCACGTGGGCGCCCGGTCGCGGGTCGGCCCACGGGGCTCCGGCCACGCCGTTCTCGACGGCCAGCCCCAGAAGCTCGTGCCACGAGGGATCGAAGGAGATCGAATCGACCCGGGCTCCCGCCCGGTCGTAGCTCACGTGCTCGGGCGTGCGCTCGTTGGCAGCAAACCCGCGCTCGATCCAGTCGAGCCGGCCGACGATCTCTCCGAACTCGCGGACGCCGTCCTCGCGGTCGGCTCCGCCCTCGCGGCGCAGGCCCTCGAGGAGTGCGAGGTCGCCATCAAGCACGTTGTCTCCCGACCGCGCCGGTGGAAGGGGTGCCGCGACTGCGGCCTGAAACGAATCGCCGGAAATGGCGGGGGCTATGGCCATCGGGCGATCCAACCACCTTCCGGGGGCCTTTTCCAGCGACTTTCTACCCGTGGGGGGTGCAATTGCCCCCCTTTGCGGGATGGCCTGACCCCCCGGGGCGCGTAGGTTGTCGGCATGACCAATTCCAGAGAGCAGTTCGACGTGGTGGTTGTCGGAGCCCGCTGTGCCGGCTCGGCCGCGGCCATCACCTTCGCCAACGGGGGCCGCAAGGTGCTGGCCATCGACCGGTCGGCGTTCCCCTCGGACACGCTTTCGACGCACGCCAACTTCCCCTCCTCGGTGGCCGAGATGCAGCGGCTCGGGGCCCTTCCGCGCATCCGGAAGGCGGGCGCGCCCGAGTGCCGCGAGGCCTATCTGTCCGCTGACGGCATCGCGCTTGTCACGCCCTGGGACCCGGTCGACGGAATCGACTATGGACTCTGCAATCCCAGGGAGGCGTTCGACGAAGCGCTGGTGGAGACGGCTCGCGAAGCCGGTGCGGAGGTCCGCGAGAAGACATCGCTGGTCGACGTGCTCTGGCGCGCCGGGCGTGCCTCAGGTGTCCGGGTCAAGGGCCCGGAGGGCGAATACGAGGTCGACTGCAAGCTCGTGGTAGGCGCCGACGGCCGGCGCTCCATGACCGCCTACAGAGTCGGCGCCGACGTGCCCTATCGCGGCTCCAAGAACGGTCGCGGCCTGGCCTTCTGGTACTGCGACGACCCGATGGTGGGCACGGAGTGGAGGAACCGTCTGTGCCAGTTCCGGGCCGGCGTGACCCACACCCTGCTCTTCCCCTGCCCGGACGACCGGATGCTGGTCCTCTTCATGGGCCCCGCCGAGGAGATCCCCGACTTCCGCCGCGACCCGATGGGGATGTGGGATCGCATGATGGCCGCGAACCCGGTGACCGCCGAACGCTGCGCGGGCGCCAAGAACCACTCGAAGCTGCGCTCCACGGGCTCCACGTCGGCCTTCTTCCGCCGCTCCAGCGGCCCCGGCTGGGCGCTGGCCGGCGACTCCGGCCATTTCAAGGATCCGATCATCGGCCAGGGCATGCGCGACGCCATGCGCTTCGGCCGGATCCTGGCCGAGCGTGCCGGGCCCGTGATCGACGACCCCGCCCGCCTGGACGGGGAGCTGCTCGCCACGGAGCGGCAGCGCGACGAGGAGTGCATGGCGTCCTACCACTGGGGCAACCGCGAGTCACGGATCTTCGCCCCGAGCGACTTGGTCAAGACCACCCTGGAGACATGGTCTCGAAAGGGAGAGCCGGGGGTGGCCCAGATGTTCGACAGGACAAAGCCCCCGCACCACGTGCTGAACCCCATCGTCGGGGTGAAGATGGCGACCCGTGCGGCGCTCAAGCGAGGAACCGACCGCAAGGCCCTCCTGGCGGAGATCCGCGAGGAGGCCAGGATCGACCTCGACATCTGGCGCGAGGAGATTCGCAAGCCTTTCCGGCCGACGCGGGTCTGGGCAAGCGAGCGCCCCGGATTCGACTGGCCGAGCGCCGCTCCTGCGCAGCCAAAGGAGGCAGCGGTGGCGCCCGACTCGGACACGCTCGAGAGGTCGTTGGAAGCCGTCGGCCCATGAGCGCCCCCGGCGAGACGCGGAAGGTCGTGGCCATCCAGCTGGCCGTGAAGCTGGGTGAGATCTCCGCCAACCTGGCCCACATCGAGGACATCGTGGGCCAGGCGGTGCGCGAGCACTCGCCGGACATGGTCTTCCTGCCCGAGGTGTCGACCACGCCGAACATCAGCCACCGGGCCATGAGGTCGTGCCACGTGCCCGTGGACGGCGAGCCGCTGGCCCTCTACCGCAAGCTTGCCCGCGAGCACGGGTGCATCGTCGGCGCGGGTGCCCTGACGGTCCGCGGCAAGGACGCGCGCAACACCTATTACATCTGCGAGCCGGGCGGCGCGACCCATCTGCACGACAAGGATCAGCCGTCCATGTGGGAGAACAACTACTACGGGCCGGGCAAGGACGAGGGCGTGGTGGAGCTCTCCACCGGCGGAGCGCTCGGCGTTCCCAACGGCTTCGAGTGGATGCGGTCACGTACTGCGGCCCGTCTGCGGGGCCGGGTACGCCTGGTCACCGGCGGGATGTGCTTTCCCTCCTATCCCAAGTGGGCGCTGACCCGCCCCTACTTCTGGAGGCGGGAGCACACGACGATGCTCCAGCTGTGCCGTGAGTCCCCGGGCAGGCTGGCGCGGGTGGTCGGCGCCCCTGCGGTGCATTCGGCCCACGTGGGCGACATCACCATGGAGACGCCCATGGCGGCCGGGATCGACTGGCCGACGATCATGACGGGGGAGACGATCATCACCGATCGCCATGGCGTGATCCTGGAGCGGCTGGCCTACGAGGACGGCGAGGGCTACATCGGCACCGAAGTCGAGTGGCGCGACCCCGAGCCCCTGGATCCCGTCCCGAACAGCTTCTGGATGACCTCGCTGCCCTTCAGCACCCAGGCGGTCTGGCACATCTGCAACAACCAGGGGCGCGCCTCCTACCTGGCCAGGAAGGCCCGGGACGGGCACGCCTGGCAACACGAGCCCTACCACGGGCTGGACCTGCCCGACTCGATTCCGGGAGACCCCGTGGCGGAGGGCGCAACCGCCCAGAGTTGAACCAGATTCGGGAGCGCTGGTAGCCTCGGTTTTGCAGTGCAAACGGAGGACAGACAGTGAGCGCTCTCACGCGTCAGCGTGAGCGCCGCAGCGCCGACGACGCAGTCGTCTCGCTGGCGGCCGAAATGCGTGCGGAGCAGACCGACCTCGGCCGCAGCATGGCCGAGCACCTCCACTCGATCATCCCCATGTTCGGCGAGGCCGACGGCGAGCTGCTTGCAGAGACGCAGGCCAGCTGCGAGGCCAACGTTGCGCAGATCCTGCAGATGCTGGAGCGGGGCGAGGCGGCCGAGCAGCTTGTGCTTCCCCCGGCGGCCTCCGCCTACGTGGACGGCATGGTCCGCCGCGGCGTCCCTCTGCCCGTGTTGCTTCGCGCCTACCGGCTGGGCCACCAGTGGATGTGGGATTGCTGGTCCGAGCAGCTGCGCGCGCGTGTCGACGACGCCGACGCCCTGGCCGATGTCCTCGAGCATTCCTCCGCCTTCCTCTTTGGCTACATCGACCTGATCGCCGACGCTCTGGTCGAGGAGTACGGGTCCGAGCGCGACCGCCTGGTGCGCAGCGCAGCCGCGCAGCGCAGCGAAGTGGTCCGCTCGATCCTCGCGCGGGAGCCCGTGGACGAGGAGGTGGCCAGCCGCCGCCTTGGCTATGAGCTCGCGCGCGAGCACGTGGCCATGCGCGTGAGCGGGGACCCGGGCGGCGCCGCCGAGCTGCGCGGCCTGGAGCGTGCCGCCGAGGAAGCCGCCCGCTCCCTGGGGCCGGGCAGCCCGTTGATCGTCCCGTCCGGAGTGGCCACCCTCGACGTCTGGTGGGGCGGTCACAAGGGGCCCAAGGAGGCAAGGCTCGACGTGCTCGCGAACTACGTGCCGCCCGAGGGCATCCGCGTGGCGGTGGGGCGCCCGGGCCAGGGCATCGAAGGCTTCCGCCGCTCGCGCGAGGAGGCCGCCGAGGCCGCCCGCGTCGAGTCGCTCGCGGTCGACCCGCTGGGCGAGGGCGTGACAAGCTACGAGGACGTGGAGCTGTTGTCGCTGCTGACCGCCGATGAACGACGCGCACGCCGGTTCGTCGCCAGCCGCCTGGGCGCGCTCGCCGCGCCCGATGCCGCGGTGGCCCGGTTGCGTGAGACGCTTCTTGTGTTCCTTGCGGGCAACTGCAGCAACGTCCGCGCCGCACGGGCCCTGCACGTGCACCAGAACACCGTCGTGTATCGCGTGAACCGTGCGGAGGCGCTCCTCGGCCGCACCGTCTCCGACTGCGGGCCCGAGCTGGTCTGCGCGCTGAAACTGGCCGAGATCTTCGGCGAGTCCGTACTTACCGGCGCCGAGTAGCCGCATTGGGGCAACCGGCCAAGCTAGGCCGGCTTTTCTGTACTGCGCGCACACGGCCTGGGCCCTGCCAGGCGGTTAGCCTGAGCCTGCTCGACGCCAAGCTTTGGAGAGAGAGGTAAATGCCGTGAGCGAACTTCTGAACGGTCGCTGCCTATGCGGCAACATCACGTACTCGTGCAGCGCCGACCCGGCGATGCAGGCGCTCTGTCACTGCACGGACTGCCAGCGACAGACGGGATCGATGGGTTCGGTGCTCGTCGGCGTGCCGGCGGGAACCCTCGACGTCGCGGGCGAGACCCTTTCGACCTACGAGACGATCGGAGAGGATCGTGGCACCCCAGCCGCCCGCGCGTTCTGCTCGAACTGCGGATCGCCGATCAGCACGACGGTGCCCGAAATGCCCGAGCTCGTCTTCATCAAGGCCGGAACACTCGACGACACGTCCTGGCTCCAGCCCCAACTCGAGGTGTGGGGAAAGTCGGCTCAGCCCTGGCTGCCCGTCGAGGAAGGCCGTCCGCGCATGGAGCGCGGACCCGAGGGCTGACATGACCACTATTGAAAGGAGCCCGTTTCGATGAGCGATGACCTGACTGGGCGCCGGGCGTTGGTAACGGGTGCCGCACGCGGCCTGGGACTGGCTGTCGCGGAGCTGTTCCTGGAGCGCGGAGCCACCGTGATGCTGTCGGACCGCGATGGGGCCGAGGCCGAGGCCGCGGCCGACCGTCTGGGTGACAAGGCGCTCCCGAACACGTGTGATGTGACCTCCAGCGAGCAGGTCCAGGCGATGATCGCCGCGGCCGTCTCCGAGATGGGCGGGCTCGACATCCTGGTGAACAACGCCGGAATCGAGATCTCGAAGCCCATGAACGAGCACAGCGATGAGGAGTTCCTCAACCTGCTCAAGATCAACGTGCACGGGGTGTTCATGTGCACCAAGTACGCGGTGCCCGCCCTGGCCGAGAGCAAGGGCAACATCGTGAACATGGCCTCGGTGGCCGGGCTGGGTGCCGCGCCGCTGCTCTCGGCCTACTGCTCCTCCAAGGCCGCGGTCATCGGATTCACCGAGGTCTGCGCGCTCGAGCTGCGGGACGCGGGCATCCGCGTGAACGCGGTGTGCCCGTCGTTCATCGGCACGGAGATGGTTGACCGGATGATCCCGATCTACGAGGAGATACTCCCCTTGCCCTTCGATGAAGTCGTGAAGATCAAGCAGGGCCGACTCGGAACCTCCGAAGAGGTGGCCGAGACCGTGGCCTTCCTGGCCTCGGATGACGCCTCCTGGACCACAGGCGCCCATTTCACCCTCGACAACGCCCTCACGGCGAGCCTTCTCTGATGGGCGTGCTCGACGGGAAGGTCGCAATCGTCACCGGCGCCGGCCAGGGACTCGGCCGTGCGGTGGCCGAGGAGTTCGGGCGCGAAGGCGCGACGGTCGTCGTCTCAGACATCAACGGAGATGCCGCCGAGTCGGTTGCCGCAGGCATTGACGGCGCAACCGCCGTGACGTGCGACGTCACTGACGAGGCGCAGGTCAAGGCGTTGGTCGCGGCGGCGGTGGATGCGCACGGCGGACTCCACATCATGGTGCCGAACGCGGGCATCGCGAACACGCCCACGCCGCTGACGGACCTGAGCCTCGAGGACTGGCGCAAGGTCACCTCCGTGAATCTCGACGGCGTGTTTCTCTGCATAAGGGAGGCCGCGCCGGCGATCATCGGGGCAGGCGGAGGGATCATCGTGAACATGTGCTCGATCACGGCGCTGAAGGGGTTGCCGCTGGCGGGAAGCTACGCCGCGGCCAAGGCCGGCGTGCTGTCCCTGACCAAGACCAGCGCCGTGGAGTTGCGCGACCATGGCGTGGCGGTTCACGCGATCTGCCCCGGCTTCATCGGCACCGAGCTTGTCACGGACACAAAGTCGGCGTTCGAGTCGGCTCTCGGGCTTCCAGAGGGCGGCTTCGACGAGGTCATCGCCGGTGCCCAGGGACGCTACGGCGAGGCATCCGAAGTGGCACGGCTCGCGGTGTTCCTCGCATCGGGCCGGGCGAGCTTCAGCAGCGGCTCGGAATTCGTGCTTGACGGCGGAGCCTCGGCCTCGCTCCTCTAGCCGCCCTTTTCTCGTTGCCGCTGTTTGCCCTGGTGCGAACAGCGGCAATGGGGAGGTCACCCGGGCGGCGGGGACCCTTTCACAACCCTCGGGGCTAATTGCACGGAGCTTTCCTGGGGAACAATTCGTGGTCCCCCTTCGTTGCCTTCCTGGGTGCGGTTCCGTGACAACGGCAGCAATCAGGTAACAGAGCGGCGCAAACGGGAGCCTGCCTCTCCCAACGGAGACAGGACCCGCGGTGCAGCAGCTGTACGAGCAGTAACTGGCCTAGCGCAGGTAGATGGCGCCCATCCACGTGGGCATCAGCGAGTCGATCACGGCCTCGGGCTTCATGTCGCCTCGCGCGAGCTGCATGTAGCAGCAGCGCTCGACCATCCAGACGAGGGCCGTGGCCATCTGGTCGGCATCGAACGGCCGGATGGCCCCGGTGGCCTGCTCGCGGCGGAAGTAGTCGGCACTGGCCTCGATGAAACGGCCGATCAGGGCGCGCCAGAAGGCGGCGAACTCCTCGTCGTAGCCGGAGACCTCGGTCACCACCCTCAGCAGACCCGAGTGGCCGGCGTAGGCGGTGGCAACCCCGTCGAGCGCCTCGCGGACGATGGCCTCGGGCTGTCCCTCGCCATGCCACCAGCGGTCGGCCTCCAGGTAGAGCTCGTCCATCACGCTCTCGGCCGCCGCCATCAGGGCGTCGTTCTTGCCGCGGAAGTGGGCGTAGAAGGCGCTGCGGTTGATGCCGGCCTCGCGGGCGATCGCCTCGACGCTGATCTCCTTGAAGGGCCCGAGCTCTGCCAGCCGCATGGTGGCCTCGGCGGCCGCGCCGCGGACCTCGTCCTGTCGCTGGGAGAAGACCTGGCGTGTGGGCCGGGTGACCGACATGGCGCTGATTCTAAGCGCATCGCCGACAGAGTGTTGGACACTGTGTCCTACAGTGCGTTGCAGGGACCCCGGATGTGTGGTAGGACTGCCTTTCGCCCACCCTTTGGAGGAGTGACCCGTGAGCAAGACCCGCCGCCGCAGCATCACGCAGACCCACGACCGCATCGGCCAGCTCGGCTGGGAGCCGGATTACCACAACCCCGTGCCGAAGTACCCCACGCGCTACCGCTTCCCGCACAAGGCCAAGGATCCGATGAAGCACATCATGCGGGAGTACCTGCCGATGGAGCTCGAGAAGGACGAACGCGTCTATGGAGGACACGACGCGGCGGTTCGGGCCGGCATGGGTGAGAAGGCCTCGGTGCGCTGGCAGGAGATCCTCAAGGGCTTCATCACGGTGACCAACTTCGCCGAGATCGGCGCCGGGCGCTGCATGTCGATGCTGATGGACGCGGTGCCCAACAACGAGCTGCGCAACGGCTACCACGTGCAGTTCGTCGACGAGATCCGGCACACCGGCATGCAGATGTCGCTGGCCCGCTGGTACGCCAAGCACACGCCCGACCCGTCGGGGTGGAACATCGCGCAGAAGGCGCTCCCCTCCACCCCGCTCACCGGGCCCGCCATCAACATGCTCTCCCACTTCTTCGTGGGGGATCCGATCCAGTGCGCGTTCACCCTCCAGGTTGTGGCCGAAACGGCGCTCACAAACGTGGCCTTCGTCGCTCTGCCCGACACGGCCGCTCGCAACGGCGATTTCGCCCTCCCGACCACCTACCTCTCGGTGCAGTCAGATGAGGCGCGCCACATCTCGAACGGCTACGCGACCTTGCTCACCGTGCTCCAGGACGACCACAACGCGCCGCTGATCGAGCGTGACCTGCAGCAGGCGTGGTGGATCAACCACGCGTACCTGGACATCTTCTCCGGGGGCATCATCGAATACTTCTCGCGCGACCGGTCGGACCCGGAGAGCTACCTTGACAAGTGGGACCGCTGGATCCGCGACGACTGGTACCGCTCATACGTGCTGAAGCTCGGCAAGCTCGGCCTGAACGTCCCGCCTGACATCTTCGAGGACGCCCGCGAGCGCATCGTGAAGGGCCTGGTCCACAAGAACACGATGCTCGGGTTCGCCGCGTGGCCCCTCCATTTCTGGCGCTTTGACCCGCTGGTCGAGCGTGACTTCGAGTGGTTCGAGTCCAAGTACCCGGGCTGGTACGACGAGTACGGCGCATTCTGGGAGGCATACGCCCAGTGCACCGACCCCGCCGACCACGCCCTCCTGCTGAACATGCTGAGCGTGGCGCCGCCGAACTGCTGGACCTGCCAGACCTCCTGCGTGATCGAGGAGGACATCACCCACCGGGTGGTGTCGGACCACACGCGGTTCTACTGCTCAAAGTGGTGCCAGTGGATGGACGAGTCCAACCCGGGCCGCTACACGGGCGACCGCAATTTCTTCGACCGCTACCACGGCTGGGAGGTCTCGGACGTCGTCCGCTCACTGGGCTTCGTGCGGCCCGACGGCAAGACGCTGATCGGCCAGCCGCACCTGAACGACGACAAGCAGTGGACCCTCGATGACATCAAGGCTTGCGGCGTGGAGATCCAGAGCCCGAACATCCGCATGGCCGAGGAGATGGGCCTGCCCAGCGGCAACTGGCACGAGCCGGCCATGTCGAACGGGATCGGCATGGGCGCACGCCTGCCCGACCTGCCGGCGCCGCTGGCGACGCCCGGCCCGGCAGGCGTCTAGGAGGCACCGATGCCGCAGGTGGTGTTCGAGCCGATTGGCGAAGAGATCGAGTGCGGTGAGGAGGAGTCGATCCTCGACGCCGCGTTCCGCCAGGGCTACAACCTGGTCTACGGCTGCCGCGAAGGCCAGTGCTCGGCCTGCAAGTGCTACCTGCTGGAGGGCGAGGTGGCGCTGAAGCCCTACTCGACGTTCGCGCTCTCCGAGACCGAGGAGGCCAACGGCTACACGCTGATGTGCCGGGCGATGCCCGAGGAGGACCTCGTGGTCGAGCTGCTGCACTTCGACCCCGACAACTATCGCCTGGAAAACCCGATCCGCGAGGGGTCCGCCACTGTGATCACCAGCGAAGCGCTCACGCACGACATCCAGCGCCTGCAGCTCAAGGTCGACGCGCCGCTGGACTTCTCCTTCGAGCCGGGGCAGTACGTGGACATCACCGTGCCTGGGGGCGATGCCACCCGCTCGTTCTCGATGGCCAACCTGCCCGACGGCAACATCGAGCTGATGATCAAGCGCTATCCAGGCGGCCGTTTCTCCGGGTTGCTCGACGGCGAAATCGCGGAGGGCTCCCGGCTCGACTTCACCGGCCCGTACGGCTCCTTCCGCCTTCGCGCCACGGAGCGGCCGGTGCTGCTCGTGGCGGGCGGCTCCGGCATGGCGCCGGTTCTCAGCCTGCTACGCCGCCTCGCCGCCGATCGGAGCACGCGCCCTGTCCGCTTCTACTACGGCGCCCGCACCCAAGCCGACCTGTTCCACCTGGACCAGGTCGAGGAGCTGGGCGCCCGGCTCGATGACTTCGCGTTCGTCCCCGTGCTCTCCGAGTCGGGCCCGGAAGGCGCCGAGCTGGGCTTGGTGCACGAGGCCGCCTGCGGCTGCCTCGAACGAGGCGAGCTGAGCGACGCCGAGGTGTACACGTGCGGCCCCCCGCCCATGATCGACGCTCTGATCGAGCAGCTGGTCGACGGGCGTGGCTTTGACGAGAGCCGGATCTTCTACGACAAGTTCACGACCTCCGCCGAGGCTGCGGAAGGAGCAACGCATGACCGATGAGCGCAGCTTCCAGTGGTTCACCCCGACCAAGCGCCGGGCGAGCATCTACGAGGACGTGACGATGGACACCCAGCCCTCGGTGCACCGTTTCCTCGAGCGCGGCTGGCAGATGTGCTTCGACGATGGCGCGCCGACCTGGTCGGATGACTCGACCGCCCTGAAGAGCACGAGCTGGTTCGATTTCCGCGACCCCGGCGAGCAGTGGGAGCGCCCGTTCTACCAGCGCGGCGCCGGCTCCGAGCGCCAGATCGAGGGCGCCGTGAAGGGCGCCGCGGACGACGGGCTGTTCGCCGACTTCGACGCCGACTGGATCGCCTTCCTGCGCAACCACCTGCAGGTGCCGGCATTCATCGACCACGGGATCTGGCTGCCAACCGCGATCGCGGCTCGCGCATGCCTCTCTGACTCGATCACCCATTGCGTGGCCATCGAGGCGAGCATGAAGCAGCGGTCGGCCCAGGCGCTGGTCCTCTACGCCATGGATCTCGAGCCCCACCTGGGCGAGTTCCCGATCGAGTCCTGCCGCAAGAGCTGGCTCGAGCACGAGGCCTGGCAGCCGAGCCGCGCCTACATCGAGAAGCTGGGCACGATCACTGACTGGGGCGAGCTGATCGTGGCCGCCAACGCCTGCTTCGAGCCGGCCGTGGGCATGCTCGTGCGGCGGGAGCTCGGCATGCGGGCCGCGAGCGCCAATGGCGACACCGTCACTCCGGTCATTTTCCGCGCGGCCGCCCAGGAGTCGCAGTGGATCAAGGAGTGGACCGGCGAGCTCATGCGCTTCGCGGCCGCCGACGAGCAGAACGGCGCCGCCAACAAGGAGCTGATCGCCGGCTGGGCTGCCGACTGGCTGCCGCAGGCCGAGGAGGCGGCGCGGGCGATCGCCCCGATCGCCGCCGAGCTGCCGAAGGCAATCGACTTCGACGCGGCCGTGACCGCCGGGATCGGCGAGGCGCGCGCTGTGTTCGAGGAAGCCGGCGTGGCTCTCCCCCAGGCGGTGGGCGCGTGAGCGATCAGGGATTTGCGGATGCCCCTGCCGACGAGGGCACGCACGACTACGTGGGGATTGTCATGTCGAAGAGCGTCGAGGGCGACGCCGTGGTCAGCGTGCTCCGCGGCACCGAAGGCGTCGAGGTGATCGAGCAGCCGTCCTTCTGGGAAGTCCGCGCCAAGGACAGGCTCGTCATCAGCTACGAGGATGTATCCGAGGAGCTTGGCGAGGACGTCGATGCGTATGCGATCCAGCACGAGATGTCCACCCACTACGGCCGTATGCTCACTACCGACGATGCCCTGATGCTGGTCTCGGATCCGACCGAGATCATGGATCACCTGATGGGCTGACAGGAGAGTTGATGTCCACCGCTTCAGAAGTCCCCGGCCTCACGGTCAGGCGCATTCCCAACCCCGAGGAGCCCGTTCCGGCGGTCGCCTGGCCCACGGTCGGCCTGCTGGTTGCAGGCATCGGGATCTGGGTGGGCTCCTCCCTGGCCATGATCAACGGCGTCTGGCCCTGGTGGATCTCGACGTTCATCAACGCGTTCGCCTCCTACGTCCTGTTCACGGTCGCCCACGACGCGGCCCACCACACGGTGTCGAGCCACAAGCGGCTCAACGACTGGCTGGGCCGGCTGGCGGTGCCGTTCTTCGCCCCGCATGCGGCCATGCCCACGTGGCGCTTCATCCACATGCAGCACCACCGGTTCACCAACCACGACGACGGGAACGACCCCGATCACTACACGATGCGCGGGCCCAGCTGGCAGCGGCCGTTCCGGTGGATCACCGTCGACCTCTTCTACATGGTCTTCTACCTGCCCAAGCTCGGCTCGCGGCCGCGCTCGGAGAAGATCGAGCTCGCGATCCAGTGGATCGTCGTGGGAGGGATCAGCATCGCCGCAATCGCGACCGGCCATCTGTTCGAGCTGATCGTCCTCTACTACCTGCCCTGCAGGATCGCTGTGTTGTTCCTGGGCTGGGCCTTCGACTACCTGCCGCACAACAGCCTGCACCTCAAGCCCGAGGAGGACAAGCTCAAGACCACCCGCAACCGGATCGGCGGCGAGTGGTGGATGTCCCCGGCGTTCCTGTACCAGAACTACCACCTGGTTCATCACCTGCACCCGCTGGTGCCCTTCTACCGCTACATAGCGGTCTGGCGGCGTAACGAGGAGAAGTACCTGGAGGGCGATCCGGCGCTATCGACCGTGATGGGGCGGCCGATCACGGCCGATGAGTACCGGCAGATGCGGGAGCTGGTCGAACAGCACTAGCTGGGCACGACGCGAAGGGCGAGGATCGCAACGTCGTCCTCCACTCCGTCGGAAATGGAAGCGAGAATTGAGTCGACGCAAGCCTCGACGGGCTGGGGCCCGTGGGCAAACAGCGTTTGCAGGACATCGATGCCCGCGTCAATCGGAACCGTGCGACGCTCAACCAGGCCATCCGTGTAGAGCAGCAATGTGTCGCCCGGCAGCAAGTCCGCGACGTCCTCCTCATAGACGGCGTCGGCGAAAATGCCCACGGGCGGGGACGACTTACCGGCAAGTCGTATCACCGAGCCATCGGAGTGGCGGATCAAAGCCGGTGGATGACCGGCACGGACGAAACTGACCTCCCGGGAGCGAGGGTCGAACCGCAACTGAAACAGGGTTGCCATCGGCGGGTCGTCGAACGCGATCATCAAGCGGTTCAGCCGCCGCAGGCTCGCCGCCGGCGAAAATGCGTCTTCCGCATAGGCGCGGAGCGCAATTCGGAGCTGGCCCATGACCGAGGCCGCCCGGGCGCCGTGACCGGCGACGTCGCCGACCGTGATCGTCAGGCGGCCGTCCGCATCCTCCGTGACGTCGTACCAGTCGCCTCCGACCTCTATGGCGTCTTCGGCCGGGAGATAGCGGCTCGCGAGTTCGATCCCTGCAACTTCCGGCAACTGCCGCGGCAACAAGGTCCGCTGCAATGTCAAAGCAGCTTCCCGCTCCCGGCGATAGGCGGTCGCGTTGTCGACCGCCATCGCGGCTCGTCGCGCCAGATCCATGGCCAGGTCGAGATCTGCCGTGCCGAAGCGCCTGCCGGATTCCGCTGCCACGAGGGTCATCGTGCCCAGGGAACGCCCGTGTGCAATCAGCGGCACCGTCATTGCGGACACCACACCCAGCCGGCGGATCAACTCGAGGTGCTCCTCGTCCTGCGCGGCCGATTCGACCAGGCCGGCGGGAATCTCCTCGAACAGCTCCGGCATCCCCGTACGCAGGACGTTGGGGGCACCGAACGCGGCATCCGGGTCGACGGGGTAGCGCCGCTGGATCTCGCGAGCGAAGGCCACCTTTGATGGATCCGCGTGGGCAATCGCAACGTTCCGCAGCGTGCCATTTTCCTCGGAGAGGTCGACCGTGCACCAGTCCGCAATGTGCGGGACGGCGAGCGACGCGAGCTTGTCGAGCGTCTGGTCGACGTCCAGGGACTCGGCGAGGACCTGGCTCGCACTGGCGAGGAAGGACAACGCCTGCCTGGCCGCCCGCTCAGCCTCAAACAGGCTGGTCCGCTCAATCGCATGGGCTGCCTGCTGGGCGGTGGCGAAGGCAAACGCCCGCTCCGCGGGCGTGAAATTGTGGCCGTCGCCAAAACTGAGGGCCAAGGCACCGAGCGTGTCCTCGCCAACGACGATGGGAACGACGGCCAGCGAGCCAGGGGCGGATCTGCCCGCCAGGAGGGGATATCTCTCTTCGACCCGTGCCTGCGACTCACACCAGACGGGCTCGCGGCCGCGGATAGCCTCGGCCATGGGCAGATTGGCCGATGATGGAAACTGCCGAAGTGCCTCGATCGCCTGCACCGAGTACCCGACCCGGCGCGCGATCCTGATCTCGTTCGTCTCCGGGTCCAGGAGCCCGACCGCCCCGGCAGTGGCGCCCAGCGCCGGGACAGCCTCCGCGAGGAGAACCGCGATGGCACGGTCCGGAGTCAGCTCCTTCGACAGCAGACTGGTGAGCCGGTGTAGCCGTGCGGCCTGATCAAGGCTGCGGCGATGCTCGGTGATGTCCCTTGCGATCACAGACGCCGCTGTCACCTCCCCGGAGGCGTCCCGCACGGCCGAAACCGTCAGCGACACGATCACGGCCCTGCCGTCCTTGGTTACGCGTTCAGTCTCGTAGTGCTCGATTCGCTCGCCTGCGAACACCCTCCGCAGGATGTCCATCTCCTCACCCGATCGGTGCGGGGGCACAAGGATCGAGATGGGCCGGCCGATCGCCTCGTCCGGGGAATAACCGTAGATCTGTTGCGCTCCGCGATTCCAGCTGGTGATCGTCCCTTCGGAGTTCTTGGTGACGATGGCGTCATCCGAGGAATCGACTACAGCCCGAAAGTGGCTGTCGCGGAGTGAGGAATCGGCGTGGCTACTCAAGGACATGGAGTGCTTCCTCCACCGTGCCATACCGCGGAAGGAACCCGGTGAGGCCGGTGACATCGAACAGGCTGGCTGCGACCGACCCGTCAGCCGCGGCCAGCACAACGGGCACGCCGTCGCCGTCGAGCCCCTCCTTCGCGCCGAGCACGATATGCAGCGCGCTCGAGTCCATGAACACCACCTCATCCATGACGAGGACGACCGCCGGCCCCTCCAGCGCGGCATTCAACGCCTCCGAAAAGGCTTGCGCGACACTGAGGTCGAACTCGCCCGACAGGGCGACCACGGTCGCAGTCGAGCCGGTGGGAGCGTCTTGACGCTCCACCTCGAAATTAACCTCGCCTGTGCTCATGCCATCTCGAATCGCATCGTGACGATTGTCCCCCCGTTTGGGCGGCTGCGGACGGAGAACTCCCGCGTGAGAGTCTCGATCAGAGGAAGACCCAATCCGAGCCCCGGGCTCGTGGCGCCCGGCCTCACCCCCGCGCCATCATCGATCACCTCGACCTTGAACTGGCGGCCTGGGCCTGAGGCACGGACGACAACCTCGCCCGGTAGGCCGTCTGGGAATGCGTGAACCACAGCGTTGGCAACCGCCTCGGCGACAGCCAGCTCTACCTTGCTACGGTCGAGGCCGCGTGCCTCCGCCAGAGCCCCCATCGCGCGGCGCGCCTTGGGCACGGCTTCGGGCGTGGCCTCCAATCGCATCTCGAGCTCACCCTGCATCGCAGCGCCGGCCAGTCCTCAGTCGGGTCGGGAACGCGGTGAGGATCGGGGGGTCGTGCGGGCAGGGATGAATCACATATACCCCCACCTGCGGCGTGTGAACGCCTTCGACCTCGCCGGCCACTAGGGGCCGGTGTACAGAGCCTCTATCTCGTCCCCGTACTTCTCCACGATCGGCTTGCGCTTCAGCTTCATCGTCGGGGTCAGCTCGTCGCCGCCCGGCTCCCAGTCCAGGGGGACGATCTTGAAGCGCTTGATCTGCTCCACGCGGCTCAGCTTGCCGTTGGCGTCGTCGACGCCGCGCGCCACCTCCTGCTGTACGCCGTCGTTCTGCGACAGGGCCTCGGCCGAGGCGTCGTCCAGCCCGTGCTCGGACGCGTACTGCGCACACGCATCCGGGTCGAGCACGATCAACGCGACGTTGTAGGGACGGCGATCGCCGATTGCACAGGCCTGGCCGATCAGCGGGCTCGAGGCCTTGATGCGCTGCTCGATGTTGGCGGGCGACATGTTCTTGCCGGCCGCGTTGATGATCAACTCCTTCTTCCGGTCGACGATCTTCACGTAGCCGTCCTCGTCGATCTCGGCGATGTCGCCGGTCTGCATCCAACCGTCGGCGGTCACCGCCTCCGCCGTCTTCTCGGGGTCGTTGCGGTAGCCCTTCATGACGATCGGGCCGCGCACGAGCAGCTCACCGTCCTCCAGCAGCTTCAGCTCAATCCCGGGCAGCGCCTTGCCGACGGTGCCGACGCGGATGTCCTCCGGCGGGTTGATCGTGGCACAGCAGGAGAGCTCTGACATGCCCCAGAGCTCGCAGATCGGCAAGCCGAGATCGGCGAAGAACAGCAGGACCTCCTCCGGGATCGGGGCCGCTCCCGAAACGAGCCACTGGACCTCGTCGAGCCCCAACTTGACCCGGATGGCCGCCTTGGCCTCCTCGGGCAATGCACCGGGATCGGTCACGCCTTGGGCTTCGAGCGCAGCCTTGATCTTCTCCCAGATCCGCGGCACAGCTCCCCAGATGGTGGGACGGACCTCGGGCAGGGCGGCGACCACTTGGCGCGGATCGGCAACCGATGTAATCGTGGCGCCGTGCACGATCCCCGCGCTGTAGTGGCTGAGCCAGCGATCGGCGATATGGGCCGACGGCAGGTACGAGAGCTGGCGGCCTCCCACGGCGATCGGGAGCACCGGTGCTAC
>JAXDIE010000043.1:0-2614 GCA_034664165.1 Thermoleophilaceae bacterium
CTTCAACTTCCCGCTGAACCTGGCTGCGCACAAGGTCGCGCCGGCCATCGCGGCGGGCTGCTCGATCGTGCTGAAGCCGCCCTCCAAGGACCCGCTCACCATGCTCGCCGTGGCCGAGATCATCGCCGAGACCGGGCTTCCGGACGGGGCCGTGAGCATCCTCCCGATGACCCGCGAGCAGGGCGACCGGATGGTCGCCGACGAGCGCTTCAAGCTCCTGACGTTCACCGGCTCGCCCTCGGTCGGCTGGCGGATGAAGGCGCGCGCCGGCAAGAAGCGCGTGGTGCTGGAGCTCGGCGGGAACGCGGGCGCGATCGTCGACGCCAGCGCCAAGGTCGACTGGGCCATCGCGCGCTGCCTCGTGGGGGCGTTCGTCTACGCCGGGCAGGTCTGCATCAGCGTGCAGCGCCTCTATGTGCACGAATCGATCTGGGACGACTTCATGGGGCGCTTCGTCGATGGCGCGAAGCAGCTGAAGGTCGGAGACCCGCTCGATCCCGAGACGCTGGTGGGCCCGATGGTCGACAAGGCCGCAGCCCAGCGCACCGAGCGATGGGTGCAGGAGGCCGTCGATCGCGGCGGCAAGCTCCTGACCGGCGGCGTCGCGGACGGCGCGTACTTCCCGCCGACGATCATGACCGGCGTCCCCAAGGACGCCCAGATCTGCTCCAACGAGGCCTTCGCGCCCGTGGTCGTGGCCTTCCCGTTCAGCGACTTCGACGACGCCGTCCGCGAGGTGAACGACTCGCTCTACGGCCTCCAGACCGGCGTCTTCACGAACGACTTCGGCCACGCCTGGCACGCCTTCGACGAGCTCGAGGTCGGCGGCGTGATCCTGAACGACGTGCCCACCTACCGGATCGACAACATGCCCTACGGCGGCGTCAAGGACTCCGGCCTCGGCCGCGAGGGCCTGCGCTGGTCGATCGAGGACATGACCGAGCTGCGCATCTTGGTGGTCACTCCGCCCCAGTAGGTGCTCCGCGCCGCGTGGCGCGGCCAAGGCACTCACGCCGGGGCCAGTGCGGCGGGCGCCGGGTAGCACGGGCCGCGACGCGGCCGCGCACCTGTGCCGAGCCGAACGCCGCCCGCGCGCCCAGGTACGGTCTAAGGTTCCGTGGGCGTCACCGTATCCACGATGTCGGCCTCCTGAACACGCCGCCGCCGGTCAATTGGGCCGTTTGCGGAGAAGATCCACGCTCGGACTGCCGGCTGCGGACCGTTATCGGCGGCGAAACGGGAGGTTTTCGCGACCAGCCCGTGGATAGCGTTCCACCGGCGGCACGTTAGCCACTGTTTGCGGAGAGGTGACGCCGCTGTGGGCCCCGACCGGGCGCCGTGGCCCCCATGGCGCCCCGCGCGCCCCGCTGCCCCGCGCCCCGCGCCCCGCGCGCCCCGCGCCCCGCCCCCGCTGCCCCTGCGCCCCCCGCCCCGCGCCGCCATGGTGCAGCGAGCCAGGCGGATGGCGCCGGCCGTGGGCGCCCCCCGCGCCGCATGGTGCAGCGAGTTCGGCGCGCGCTGGGGCGGAAACGGCCGGCCGCCCGAAACGCGCCTCGGATTAGCGGACCAGGTGGACCGGTGAGCCGCGGATGCTGACCTTCCAGGTCGTGAGGTCGGTGGAGAAGTTGCTCGTGCTGCCGCCCATCGTGTAGCGGATCTTCCACCAGCCGGTCTCGGTCGTGACCGAGTCCGAGGACGGATGCGGCGCGCTGTACGTGTTGGGCAGAGGAATCTCGATGGTCAGCCAGCAGCCGTTGAACTGGCTGCTGCCGCCCGTGTTGGTCGTCACGGACGACACGCCGTTGTTCGCGTTCCCGCCACAGCTGGATGCGCCCGAGCTGGTCGTGCCGAGGGCCGCCGAGTAGTTGAAGTTCACCGGCGAGTAGGCAGTCGCGGTGGGCTGAAGGATCTGGAGCGAGGCGGACAGGTTGCCGGTGTCGCCCGGGTCCCACAGCTCGATCACCAGCGTCTTGCCCGCGTGGGCCGCATCGATCTGCGCCAGGTAGAACTCGGACTGCTGGCCCCCCGGGAGGCGGATGTACGCCTCCATCGCGCCGATGCCGTAGACCCGCGGGCTGCCGCCCGTCGCCGATGCGTAGAAGGCATAGGCGTTGAGCGCCACGCTGTTGTTCTGGTCGGAGGCACTGTTGGGGTCGGTGGAATAGGCGTGCAGCCGGTAGGTCGTGCCGCCGGACCCGCCGGCCAGGCCGGTCGCGAGCTGCCACCAGCCGTTGTGCCAGCTCTGCCCGGAGCAGTCGGGCTGCTGCGGGCTCATCATCCCCGCGCCGCCCGCGGTCTTGAGCACCACGTCCTCGTATGCCAGGCGGCGGAAGGTCGAATTCGAGGTGGCGACGAGCAGGTCGTCGCTGTAGTCGTAGGCTGTTCCGCGCGTGTTCCACAGGTCGTAGAACGCGCTGATCGGCTGCGGCGGGCTGTAGCCGAGGCCCGCGCTGACATTCCAGTTCTCGCCGACGCCGAGGCTGGTGCCCACGTCGCAGAAGCCGGGGTCGAAGATCCAGACCTTGCCGCCGGTCGCCCCCGCGGGCATGTCGACGCCGTAGTTGTAGTAGCCGTCCGGGTCGTACGCACCGTTCACGCTGGCGGTGCGGACCTG
>JAXDIE010000081.1:0-7103 GCA_034664165.1 Thermoleophilaceae bacterium
TGGCGGTGAGCTCGACGATCTGGGTCTCGCTGAAGCGCTCGCGCAGCCTCGGCATCAGCTCGTCGACGGGGCCCGCAGGCGTGGCCGCCAGGGCCTCCGCGTACTCCAGGACCAGCTTCTCGTCATCGGAGTACGCGTCGCTCTCACGGAACCTCGGCAGGTCCACAAGCTGCTGCTCGGGGTGGCCGCCCTCCGCGTGCAGCATCGAGCCGAAGTCGATGCACCACTCGCAGCCGACCATGGCCGCTGTCTTCATTACCGCCAGGTACCTCAGGGACTCGGGCATCGTCGTGGAGCGCTCGAGAAAGCTCTCGAACATCCCGTAGCCCAGGAGGATCTTGGTGTTGGCCTCCATCGCATCGATCGGCCCCAGATCCTGGCCGTACTTCCTGCGGGAGACGCGCTGGGCAACAGTCGCGATGACACTCATGTCAGACCTCCGTCTTGTTCTCGGGATTGAAACTCAGCACGAGGAGTCCAGCGCCGAGGAGCACCTGACCGCTCAGCGCGACCCCGTTCGCAACCTGATCGCTGGCGTCGTAGACACTGAGGTTGTTCAGGTGGAAGTAGAGATGTGGCACCGAGTAGACGAGCCATGCGATCAGGGCGGCCTGCACCAGGCGGGTGGTCAGCCACAGCGCCGCGAGGAACATCAGGACGCTGAGAGCGAGGAACGTGGCGCCGACGTCGGTGATCAGGTGCTCGTTGTAGGGGCCGAGGGGCGGGAGCCAGTGGCGCCCCATCCCGGGGAAGTCGTTCTGGAAGGACATCGGTGCGAACAACGCCCACGCGCCCACGCCCACGAGCGACAGGCCGAGCAACGACAGGCCCACTCGCAACACGGTCTTGTGCCTCATTTCTCCGGCTCCCCCTTGGTCGATATGTAGCGCACTGCAAGGTCTACCCAGGCATCGACGAAGTCCTCCTCCGACACGCCCGCCGGGTGTTCGCCCAGCATCACTTCGAGTACCCGGAAGTTCACGAGAGAGCTGAACAGGACGGCGCTCATGGCCCGCACCTCGGGCCCTCCCTCCTCGCCGATCCAGCGCCTGATCAGCTTCTCGGCCTCGGCAAACCCGGGATTGACCACCCGCTCGCGGGCGATCTGCTGGAACTCCGGGAAGTCGCGCCCGTCGCGCTGCAGGATCATCATCATCTCCCGCTCGGCGGCGAGCTCGGCCAGAGCCAGCCGGGCGGCCAGCGTCAGGTCGGAGCGCAGGTCCTTGTAGGGCAGGAGGTTGGCCATGCTGGTGATCCGATCCATGTCGCGCGTGTGGCGCTGGACGCCCGCCTCGAAGAGGTCGCGCTTGGAGGCGAAGTGCTTGTAGAGGCCGCCCGCGCGCGGAGACAGGCCCGCCGCCTCCTCGATCTGCCCGACCGTGGTGGCCCGGTATCCCTGCTCGGCGAAGAGCCGCATGGCCTGGCGCACCAGCCGGTCCCGTGTGGAGATGGGGGGCGCGTCCGCGGGTGGGGTCAGCGTCGGGGTACTCAAGGTAATCGCTCGCTTACTATACCGCGATCCGGCGGCTCGTACACTTTGTGAATGCCCGCCCAGGCCTATGCAGGGAAAGAATGCGTGTGCCAGCTCCGCAAGGGGATCTGCGACCAGAGCTGCGTCCAGGGCATGCTCGACACGCCCTTCTACATCGCCTGCCTCCGGCTGAGGGGGCGCAGATGCCTGGTCGTCGGCGGTGGCGACATCGGCCTCGACAAGGTCGAGGGCCTGCTGGCCTGCGACGGCGACGTCGTGGTGGTTGCGCCCCACCTCCAGGAGGACCTGGCGGCCATGGCGGCCGAGGGCTCGATCGAGTGGATCCGGCGCGCCTACGAGCCCGGAGACCTCGAGGGCACGTTCATGGTCATCGCCGCCACCGACGACACCGACGTGAACATCCGTGTCTATGAGGACGCCGAGAACCGGGCGATGCTCGTCAACGTGGTCGATGTCCCGCCACTCTGCAACTTCATCCTGCCGGCCATCGTCCGCAGCGGGCCGCTGGCGATCGCCATCTCCACCTCCGGTGCAAGCCCCGCGCTGGCCAAGCGTATGAAGCGCGAGATCGCTGCCGAGTTCGGCGAGCCCTATGCGCGCCTGGCCCAGGTCCTGAACGAGGTGCGTGGGTGGGCCAAGGCCACGCTGCCCACCTACCAGGACCGCAAGGAGTTCTTCGAGTCGATCGTGAACGGCGATCCCGACCCGGTCGAGCTGCTGCGCCGCGGCGACGAGCGGGCTGTGCGGGACCTGATCACCGCGGCGCGCGAGAGCGCCGAAGCCGTGCGCACCGGCTGACCAACCCCACCGGCATCACGCCCTCCACGATCGAAATTGACGGCCTGGAGCGCCGCTACGGCGAGCGCCCGGCCCTTGCCGGGGTCAAGCTGAGCCTGGCCGAGGGCACGACGCTCGGGGTCTTCGGCTCCAACGGCGCCGGCAAGTCCACGCTTCTGCGCGTGCTTGCCGGCCTGCTGCGGCCGCATGGAGGGTCGGTGAGAGTGCTCGGTGCCGATCTCCCGGGGGAGAGCTGGAAGCTGCGCGGGCAGATCGGCTACCTGGGCCACGACCCGCTGCTCTACCGCGAGTTGAGCGTCCGCCAGAACCTCGAGTTCCAGGCGCGGCTGCACGGAGTGGCGGCCGCACGGGTGGGCCAGGTGATCGACGGAGTGGGTCTGGCGAACCGGGCCGACGAGCCGTTGCGCGAGCTCTCGCGCGGGATGGTCCAGCGGGCGGCGGCAGCGCGCGCGATCCTCTCCGACCCGCCGCTGCTGCTCCTCGACGAGCCGCGCGCCGGGCTCGATCCTGCCGCGGCTGAGCTGCTGGAACCCCTGATCGGCCGCCAGTCGGGGCGGACCCGCGTGCTGGTGACCCACGACGTGGAAGGTGGCCTGGGCGAATCCGACCAGGTGCTGGGGCTGCGCGGAGGCCGCCAGGAGCTGTTCGAGCCCGCGGAATCCGTCACGGCCACCCGATTGAGAGAGCTGTACTCGTGAGGAACGGGCCCGGCCTCTTCTCCGCCTCCTGGGCATTGCTCCGCAAGGACCTGGCCATCGAGCTGCGCACGCGCGAGTCGGTGCCCGCAATGGCGCTGTTCTCCGTGACCGTGTTCGTGCTGCTGCACTTCGGCACCGGGCGCGACACCTTCAGCGGCGGCCTGGCCGCCGGACTGCTGTGGGTGACCCTGTTGCTGGCGACCGTGCTCGGGGTGAACCGCCTGTTCGTGGCCGAACGCGAGCAGGGCGGCATCGACGCGGTGCTGCTGGCCCCGGTGGACCGCACCGCGGTGTTCATCGGCAAGGCCGCGGCGCTGTTTCTCTACCTCGTGCTGCTGGAGGTTGTCGCGGTTCCCGCCTTCGCCCTCCTCCTGCTTGCCCAGGGATCGGCGGTTGCCGTCCTGCCGCTGGCGGGCGTGCTGCTCCTGACCGACATCGGCCTGGCGGCCGTGGGCGCCCTGGTGGCGGCCATGGCCTCCGAGACCCGCGCCCGCGACCTCGTGGTGCCGATGCTGCTCCTGCCGCTGGTGGTGCCGCTGGCCATCGCCGGCGCGTCGGCAACAGAGCCTCTTCTGGGCGCTGCAGGATCCGCCCCGGAACTGCTCCGATGGCTGGGATTCATCGGTGTCTACGATATGGTCTTCCTACTGCTCTCCGTCGCTGTTTTCGACTTTCTACTGGAGGACTGAGGCATGTTTGGACGAGGTCTCAGGGCTCTCTCGGTCGCGACCGCGCTGGCGGTTCTCGTGGCGTTCGGGCTGATCTTCTTCTACGCCCCGAACGATGCCGACCAGGGCTTCGTCCAGAAGATCTTCTACCTGCATGTGCCCTTGGCCATCGTGTGCCTCGGAGGCTTCATCGCTGGTGGCGTGCTGGCCGTCAAGTTCCTGCGCTCAGGCGACCGCGCCTGGGACCTGCGCTCCTACGTGGCAATCCACATGTCAGTGATCCTCGGCATCGCCGTGCTCATCACCGGGTCGATCTGGGCCAAGGCGTCGTGGGGCCACTGGTGGGTCTGGAACGAGCCGACCCTGGTCGTGTTCCTGATCGTCTTCCTTCTCTACTGCGTCTACCAGCCGCTGCGGTTCTCGATCGAGGACTCCGAGCGCCAGGCGCGCTACGCGTCGGTCTTCGCCATCACCGCGGGGGTCTTCGTGCCGCTGTGCTTCGCCGCGGTCCGGCTGGCACAGCCGCTGGTCCACCCGCGCGTGCTGACGGGCGCGGGCGCCAGCCTCCCGCCTTCGATGGCCCTCACGTTCTTTGTCTGCCTGCTGGCCATGACCCTGGTTTACGTGACCCTGTGCAAGGTCGAACTGACCTCCAAGCACTCGCGCGACATGATCCGCAGGCTACGACGCCGGCTCGAGCCGGCAGGAGGCTGACATGCCCGCCCTGCCCCTCGGCACCGGAGGCACCTACGTGGCCGCGGCCTACGTGGTCTTCCTCGCGCTGATCTTCGTCTACGTGGTGGTCATCGGCGCCCGCGCCGCGCGCCTTGAACGCGACCTTGCGGCGCTCACCGACGCGCTCGACAAGAAGGAGGCCGCGGGATGAACGGCGGCCTTCTGGCCCTGGGCGTGTCCCACAAGACCGCACCCGTTGCGCTCCGCGAGCGCCTGGCGCTCTCAGAGGGCCGTGCGTCCGGGTTCCTGCGCGAGTTGCTCACGCACCCCGAGGTGCACGAGGCCGTGGCCATCTCGACCTGCAACCGCACCGAGCTGCACATGGTGGTTGGCGACCCGGTCGAGGCCGAGAACGCGGCGCTGTCGGCTCTTTCGCGCCAGGCCGGGATCCGCCCGACCGAGCTGCTGGGCCGGATCTACTCCATGCGCGGAGGTGAGGCCGTCAGGCACCTGTTCTCCGTCGCAGCGGGGCTGGACTCGATGATCGTCGGCGAGGCCGAGGTCCAGGGCCAGGTCAAGCGGGCGTACGAGCTGGCGCTGGTCGAGGGCGTGACCGGGCCGATCGCCAACCGCCTGTTCCGCGATGCCCTGGTGACCGGCAAGCGTGCCCGCACCGAGACCGCCATCAGCCGCTCCCACGTGTCGATCTCGTCCGTGGCCGTCGAGCTGGCCCGCGGGGTCCTGGGCGATCTCGAGAAGCGCCGCGTGCTTGTGGTCGGCGCGGGTGAGCAGGGTGAGCTGACCGCTCGCGCGCTTCACGAGTCCGGGGCACGCACGGTGTTCATCGCCAACCGCCGCTACGACCGCGCCATCGGGCTCGCGCAGCGCTTCGACGGCGAGGCCGTGCGCTTCGACGACCTTCCCCGCGAGCTGGCCGAGGCGGACATCGTGGTGACCTGCACGGCGTCGCCACACCAGATCCTGGGACACACCGAGATGGCCGTGGTGGCGGAGGAGCGCGGCGGGCGGCCGCTGCTGATGATCGACATCGCCGTTCCGCGCGACATCGACCCGACGGTCCGCGAGATCGCCGGCATCACCCTCTACGACATGGATGACCTCCAGCGCGAGGTCGCCCGCAACATGTCCGGTCGCGAGGCCGAGGCCGAGCGGGTCCGGACGATCGTCGCGGAAGAGGCCGAGCGCTTCGAGGATTGGCTCGCGGGTCTCGACGTGGTTCCGACCATCGCCGCCATCCACGAACGCGGTGAGGAAATCGTGCAGTCCGTGCTGTCCGCCAACGCTGGCCGCTGGGAGTCGATGTCCCAGGCCGACATGGACCGGATCGAGGCCGTGGGCCGGTCGATCATCAGCCGCCTGCTGCACGAGCCGACGCTCCGGCTGAAGCGCGCGGCCGACCAGGAGCGCTCGTACGTCTTCATCCAGGCTCTGCGCGAGCTGATGGGCCTCGATCCGGAGGACCTCGGCTCGGCAGCCGGCGGAGCAGAGGTGTCCTCGCTCGAGGCACACCGCCAGGCTGCGCGGGCGCGCGGCCGCTCCGACTCCTGAGCCCGTGACGCTCCGCCTGGGCACGCGCGGCAGCGCCCTTGCCCTCGCGCAGGCGGGCATGGTCCGCGATGCGCTGGTGGCCGCCAACCCGGGGTTGTCCGCGGAGCTGGTCCAGATCAAGACTTCGGGTGACGAGGGCCAGCCCGGCGCCGCGGGCGACGACAAGGCCCGCTTCGTCAAGGAGATCGAGCAGGCGCTGCTCGACGACCGGATCGACCTGGGAGTCCACTCGGCCAAGGACGTGCCGGGCGAGCTGCCCGACGGCCTGGCCATCGTGGCGGTGCCCGCCCGGGCGGATGCACGCGACTCGATCTGCGGAGCCGCGTCGCTCGAGGCGCTGCCGGCGGGCGGCCGGGTCGGCACCACCAGCCTTCGCCGCCGCGCGCAGCTGCTGGCGCTCCGCCCCGACCTGGAGGTTGTCGATCTTCGCGGCAACGTCGACACGCGCCTGGCCCGGCTGGCGAGCGATGACCTTGACGCGCTGCTCCTGGCAGCCGCGGGCCTCGAGCGGCTGGGCCGTTCCGCGGAGGGCACCCCGGTGCCCCTGGCGGCGATGACCCCGGCTCCCGGGCAGGGTTGCCTGGCGCTGGAGGCCAGGACCGGTGACTCGGACACCGCCGGCGCAGCGGCAGCCCTGATCGACCAGGACGCCCTGGCAGCCCTGACCGCGGAGCGGGCACTGGTATCGGCGCTCTCGGCCACCTGCAACACGCCGGTGGGCGCCCTGGCCCAGCTGGAAGGCGGCGATCTGGTGATCACGGCGTTTGTCGGGCTGCCCGACGGAAGCACCTGGATCCGCGACGAGATCTCGGGCCGGGCCGCTGCTGCCGGCGAGCTCGGCCGCCAGGCGGCGGCACGCCTGCTCGCGGCGGGCGCCGGCGACATCCTCGCGGAGGCCGAGCGGCTGGCCGAGGGTCCATAGGCTTGTCCTGATGGCCGGCATCGTCCACCTGGTTGGCGCAGGCCCCGGAGATCCGGGGCTGATGACCGCACGCGCTCTCGAACTGATCGCTGCGGCGGACGCGATCCTCTACGACCGTCTGATCCCGGCCGGCGCCCTGGACGGCGCCCGGGCAGACGCCCAGCTGGTCTACGCGGGCAAGACGCCCGGCGGGGAGTCCATGGGCCAGGACGAGATCAACCGGCGGCTTGTGGAGCTCGGGCTGCAGGGCCTCAACGTCGTCCGGCTCAAGGGCGGCGACC
>JAXDIE010000088.1:0-6931 GCA_034664165.1 Thermoleophilaceae bacterium
GCCGGCGCGGTGGCGCTGGTCGATGCGGCGCAGGCGGTTCCCCACATGGCCGTCGACGCCAGGGCCATCGGCGCCGACTTCTACGCGTGGACGGGCCACAAGGCCCTCGGCCCCACCGGCATCGGCGTGCTGCATGCCCGCCGCGAGCTCCTCGCCGAGATGCGCCCCTTCATGGGCGGCGGCGACATGATCACCTCGGTCGACTGGGAGACGTCTACGTGGAACGACCTGCCGTGGAAGTTCGAGGCGGGCACGCCGCCGATCACCGAGGCGGTGGGACTGGGCGCAGCCATCGACTACCTGTCGGCACTCGGGATGGAAGCCGTCCGCGCCCACGAGCTGGAGATCACGGCGTATGCGCTGGAGAAGCTGGCCGCCGTGCCCGACATCACGATCTTCGGCCCCGCGGCCGAGAAGCGCGGCGGGGTCATCTCCTTCACGCTCGATGGAATTCATCCCCACGACATCGCCGAGGTCTGCGACCGCGACGCCGTGTGCATCCGCGCCGGCCACCACTGCGCCCAGCCGCTGATGCGCCGCCTGGGCATCGGCGCCACCGCGCGCGCGTCGTTCCACGTGTACTCCACGGCCGAGGAGGTCGACCGCCTTGTTGCCGCGCTGCATCAAGCGCGAGAGGTGTTTGACCTCTAGCACCCACGCCGCGGGCCGAGCCCGACGGTAGGCTGCAGAACTCAGCGGCAGGAGGAAGGGACGGAAGTATGACCAGGATGGTGCGGCTCAGCTTGATCGCCAGTGCGATCTCGGCGGCGGTCCTGCTCAGCGGCTGCCTGACCGCAAAGTTCACCGCCACGCCATCGTCGGCCTTCACCGGGGAGAGTGTCGAGTTCGACGCCAGCGGCACGAGTGACGGGCACCCCTCGGTCTACCGCTGGGACTGGGATAAGGACGGCACCTACGACCTCTCGACCCAGGACGCGGTGGCACACCACACCTTCGACAAGCCCTCGACAAGCGGTGTTCGGCTCCTGGTCTCCGAGTCGTGGTTCTTCTGGTACGACATCGACACCGGTGAGGAACCGCTCCGTGTCGTCGGCGGGAAGGGCCCGGTCGCCAACTTCACCGCGTCCCCCAATCCTCCGGTCGTGGGCCAGAGAATCACGTTCGACGCCTCGAGCTCCATCGACGCCGCCGGGACGATCAACAAGTACGAGTGGGATCTCGACGGCAAGGAAGGCTTCGAGGTCAGTGGATCCGGTCCGACGACCTCCAAGATCTTCACCAGCGCGGGCACCAAGACCATCCGGCTGCGCATCTCCGACAACCACGGACGGCAGGCCACGACTTCGCTGAGGCTGGTGGTCACCGTCTCCAAGCAGCCTCCCAAGGCGTTCTTCACCACCAAGCTCGGCCCGGCGATGGGCGAAGTCATCTTCGACGGCGCGGGATCCAGCGACGCCGAGGGCCCGATCAAGAAGTTCCAGTGGGACCTGGACGCCAACGGCTCGTTCGAGACCGACACGGGAACCAACCCCGTGGTGTCCAAGATCTACAACGCCGGCGGCAACTACAACGTCAGCCTGCGCGTAACGGACACCGACGGCCAGACCGATACGACCACCCAGCCTGTGACCGTGTTCCTCAAGGCCCCGGGTGACGCTGCGCCGACCGCCGCTGTCCAGGCCAAGGGATCTCGCGTGCGGTTCATTCCGACCAGCGGTGGGCTCGTGCAGAGTGTCCGGCGCGGGACGCGCGGGGCCATTGTCTCGGGCGACACGCTCTTCGTTCCAAGCCAGCGCAGCGCGGGCACGGCCCGGCTCACAGGGTTGCCGCATCGGCTGAACCTTCCCGAGGGCATCGTCTGGGCCTCGAGCGTCAAGTCCCGTCAGGACGTGGACAATGGCGATACGCGCAGCGCCGGCTCGATGCTGCTGGTCTTCAAGCGCGGCGGCACGTCATGCCTGTCGATCGGCTTCGACGCGCCCCCGACAGGCGCGCCCACAGGGACCTTCCAGGTGGTCGGTGGCACGGGCCGTGCGGGCAAGCTGCGCGGCGGCGGGGAGTTCGGGATCAACGGCGCTAGCCGTTCGAGCTTCGCGGCTGTCGGGACCGGCACGTTGTCGAGCGGCTCGAAGCTGTCGATCCCGGCCGGCTCGTGCAAAGGCCTGCGCGGGCTGACCCGCCGCGACCTCAGCCACCGCCGGCCCTAGGCGCTCTCTAACCTCTGGAGCGTGGACGCGCTCTACAGGGACTACATCCTCGATCACTACAAGAACCCCAGAAACTTCGGGGAGCTGGATCCCCACGACCTGGAGTTCCACGATCACAACCCCCTCTGCGGCGACGACATGGGCATCCACCTGCGCGTGGATGACAAGGGCGTGATCACCGAGATGTCCTTCTACGGGCAGGGCTGCGCCATCTCGCAGGCCGCGGCCTCGATCGCCTCGGAGGAGTACATCGGGATGAACGTCAAGGACATCCCGGAGCTCTCCGCCGAGTGGATGATCGAGCAGCTGGGCATAGAGATATCGGCCACCCGGCGAAAGTGCGCGCTGCTGAACCTGAAGGTGATGCGCGGCGCCACCTCCGACGATGCCTCCTGGCCCGAGGACTAGCTTCGCCACTCGGTACACTGGGTATATCCGACCTGCGGGGAAGGATTTACCGACGCACCCGACATAGACCGGATCTGAACCATGGCCACAGTTGACAAGACAAGAATTCCAAAGCCCAGCCCGATCGCAGAAGACGATCAGGGTCAGCTGGTAGCCAAGCAGGGCATCTCCCGCGAGGTCGTGGAGGAGATGTCGAAGATCAAGCAGGAGCCGACCTGGATGCGCGACCTGCGCATCAAGTCGCTCGAGATCTACGACAGGAAGCCGGTGCCCACCTGGGGCGTCGACCTTTCAGGCCTGAACCTGGATGAGCTCGTCCTCTACAGCCCTCCCACCGCAGGGCGCTTCGACAGCTGGGACGACGTCCCGGCCGAGATGAAGCAGACCTACGAGGACCTGGGCATACCCCAGGCCGAGCGCGAGCACCTGGCCGGCGTGGTCGGCGTCTGGGATAACGAGCCCGTCTACGAGGGACTCAAGGAGGAGTACAAGAAGCTCGGCATCCTCTTCTGCTCGATGGACACCGCCATCACGGAGTACCCGGACCTGGTCCAGGAGTACTTCATGAAGAAGTGCGTGCCGCCGCAGGACAACAAGTTCTCGGCGCTGCACGGCGCCATCTGGTCCGGCGGCTCATTCCTCTATGTGCCCAAGGGCGTGAAGGTCGACCTTCCCCTCCAGGCGTACTTCCGCATGGAGGGCCAGGGCGAGGGCACCTTCGAGCACACGCTGATCATCGCCGACGAGGGCTCCGAGGTGAACTACATCGAGGGCTGCACCGCACAGAGCTACAGCGTCAACTCGATGCACTCCGCCGTGGTCGAGATCTTCGTGAAGGAGGGCGCCAAGGCCCGCTACACGACGGTCCAGAACTGGTCCAAGGACGTCTACAACCTGAACACCAAGCGCGCCATCGTCGAGGCCGAGGGCACCGTCGAATGGGTCGGCGGGTCGATGGGCGCCAAGTACGTGATGCTCTACCCCGGCTCGTTCCTGATGGGCGAGGGCGCGCGTGCCGACCACCTCAACGTGGGCGTGGCCTCCGGCGGCGTCTGGAAGGACACCGGCGCCAAGGTCATGCACCTGGCCCCGAACACCACCTCGAACATCCTGGCCAAGTCGATCTCCAAGGACGGCGGGATCATGGGCTACCGCGGGCTGGTCCGTATGGGCCACAACTCGCAGGGCTCCAAGTCACACGTTCAGTGCGACGGCCTGATGATGGACCCGCAGTCCCGCTCGGACACCTGGCCCGACATCCAGATCCAGAACCCGCACACCACCGTGGCCCACGAGGCCGTGGTCGGCAAGATCTCCGACGAGCAGCTCTTCTACCTCAAGAGCCGCGGGCTCACCGAGGAGGAGGCCGCCGGCATGATCGTGAACGGCTTCATCGAGCCGGTCACGAAGGAGCTGCCGATGGAGTACGCGATCGAGCTCAACCGCCTGATCCAGCTGGAGATGGTCGGCTCAATCGGCTAGTCGCCGCCGTTAGGATTCGCCGCCGGAATGCTCCTGCGGCTGCTGATAACCATCTGGGCGTTCGTGTTGACGCTGCTGGGCGTCACTTTCCTCATAGTCGGGTCGGTGGTCGGCGGGCAGGTGCAGGTGTTTGTGCCTCTCGGCGGCGCGCTGAGCGCAGGCGCACTGGTGCTGTGGGTTGTCGCCGGTGTCCTCTGGTCCCGCGTGCGCGCCGAGCGGCAGCGACGCCGGGAGGGCAGGCGCGTGGAGGCCGAGGTCGTGGAAGCACGGCTACACCAGATGACCCGGGTCGGGGTCATGTTGACCTACACGCTGACCGTCCGCTTCTCGCCCCAAGGGGTGCGCGAAGAGACCGTTACCCGGACCGTCCTGGTGCCGCCAACGCTCGCGCTCGAGCCAGGCAGCAAGATCGAGATCCAGTACGACCCGGCCGACCCGGCGAACTTCGAGCCCATCGGCGCCGCGCACTGACCGCGATAGGGACTGGCCCGGCCAGGGTCTCCACGCTCGAGCTGTTCTTCGACCTGGTCTTCGTCTTCACGATCACCGAGCTGACGGGCGTACTGGCGCACGACGCGACCCCTCACGGCCTCCTGCAGGTGGTCGTGATGCTGATCCTCATCTGGTGGATGTACGCCGGCTACGCGTGGCTCACGAACGCCGTGGGCCCCGACCGGGTGCAGTATCAGCTGATCCTGCTGGCCGGGATGGCCGGCTGGCTTGTCGTCTCGCTCGCGGTGCCCACGGCCTTTGGCGCCGGAGGCCTCGCCTTCGGAACCGCGTTCCTGGTGATCGTGCTCATCCACGGCGGGCTGTTCACACGCAGTCAGGCGGGGCAGTCGGCCGTGGCGATCCTCACCGTCGCCCCGCTGAACGTCGCGGCTGGGATCTGCCTGGTCCTTGCCGGTGTCCTCGGCGGTGCGTTCATCGCGCCCCTATGGGGTGTCGCTGCAGCGCTGGTCCTCCTGCCGTCCCTACGCAACCTCGACGATCGCTTCGAGATCGCACCGCATCACTTCGTGGAGCGCCACGGGCTGGTTGTGATCATCGCGCTGGGCGAGTCCGTGGTGGCCGTGGGGATCGGAGCGACCGGGCATCCCCTGACGCCCGGTCTGGTCGCGGTGGCCATTCTCGGCCTGGGACTCAGCGCCTGCCTCTGGTGGGCCTACTTCGGAGGCGGAGAGGACGGCAGGATGCTCGAGGCCATGATCGCCGCACCCGCGAGCGAACGGGCCAACCTGGCGGTTCGCGCCTTCTACCACTGGCACCTGCTGATCCTGCTGGGTGTGATCGCGCTGGCCTCGGCGCTCGAGCTGGCCATCGCGCATCCGCTCGAGCCGCTGACGCTGCCCCACTCGCTGGCGCTCGGCGGCGGAGCCGCCCTCTTCATGCTGGGCGAGGTGCTGGTCCGCCGAACACTCGGCTTCGGGCGCGTCTCCTGGAGGCTTGCCGCCGCAGCCCTGGCGCTGGCGACCGTGCTCCTGGGCTTCGAGGTCGCCGCCGTCGCGGAGATCGCGTGCCTGTTCGGCGTGCTTGCTCTGTGCCTTGCGGGCGAAGCCCGGGCCGCTCCGGCGCCCGCCTAAACGCAAGCGGCTCAGCTGCCGATACAGAACAATGCGCGCCAGCGAGCTAGCCCTTGCCCAGGGGCTCCGGGACACCCACGCGACGATCGCGGAATGGCGCGCCAACCGCTGGAAGGTCCTGATCGGGTGGACGTCGCTGTCGCTGGCCATCGCGATCACCCTGCTGCTTGCGGTGGCGATCCTCGCGGACAAGATCCAGCCCGATCCCACCCGCCTGGAGGTGATCGGGGCCAACGTGGTGCCATCGCTCGAGTTCGTGGGCGCGATCCTCTTCCGTAACTCGCTGGTCCTGGCGCTGCACGCGTTCGCCTGCGTGGCGGGTTTCATCGCCGGCAGCTCGCTGCCGATGCAGGCCGAGCGGCACTCGGGCATCTGGCGCACCATCCACGAGAAGGCGGGCCCGCTGGCGATCACCTTCGTGGTCTGCGCCACATCCTTCTCGCTCATCACGCAGGCCTACATCCTGGGCTCGGACACCTCGACGCTGACCGCGCAGCTGGGGCTACCGATCGACTCGTTCCTGCTTGTCACGGCCACGCACGCGATCCCCGAGCTGACCGCGCTGTTCCTTCCGCTCGCGGCCTGGATCATCGCCTCGCGCAGGAATCAGTGGAACAAGCTGCTCGCGGCGACCTTCGTGACGGTGGGGATCGCCATCCCGGTGCTGATCCTCTCGGCGTTCGGGGAGGTCTACTTCACCCCCCACCTGATCCAGGATCTCATCCGCTCCTGATCAGATGCGGCCGGAGCGGCGCCAGGCCTCGCGGCGCTCGCGCTCCATGCGGAAGTCGGAGATGGAGACAGGGACCGGATCGTCGCCTGCCCCTGGCAGCAGCGTCGGGGTGAGCGGGGTTTCGGCCACCTCTCCGGCACGCATCTCCACGCGGTACGCCTGCGAACCGGGCCGCGCGGTCACAACCTCCGCCAGGGTCGTGTGCTCGAAGCGCAGCCCCACACCGTCGTCGACGCCGAACCCGCCGGCCAGGCCGGCGCGGATGCTTGCCTTGTATGTCATGCGGCGCTCGGGCTGGGTGTCGTAGTGCACAGAGTTGGTCCCGGGGAGCAGGCCCAGGCCCTCACAGGCGGCCGGCCGCCCGTGGGAGCTCGTGATACCGGCCTGGAACCAGCACATGGATCCGGCACTGACCCCGCATAGCAGCGTCCCCTGGATCCACGCCTCGCGCAGGATCGCGTCGACGCCGTGTGCGCGCCAGATGGCCAGCAGGTTCAGCATGCTGCCCCCGCCGACGTAGATGGCGTCCTGAGCCAGGAGATGTTCCCGGAGCGGCA
>JAXDIE010000090.1:0-17487 GCA_034664165.1 Thermoleophilaceae bacterium
AACCCGATCAACATCTGCAGCTACCACCTCCAGGAGGCAGGGGCCACACCCGTCCAGGAGATTGCTTACGCGCTGAGTACCGCCCAGGCCGTGCTCGACGAGGTGCGCCCGCGCGTCCCCGAGGACACCTTCCCGCGTGTCTTCGGCCGGATCTCGTTCTTCGTCAACGCCGGCATCCGCTTCATCGAGGAGCACGCCAAGCTCCGCGCCCTCGCGCGCCTGTGGGAAGAGATGGGTCGCGAGCGCTACGGCGTGACCGACGAGAAGCTTCTGCGCTGCCGCTACGGCGTTCAGGTCAACTCGCTCGGCCTCACCGAGGCCCAGCCCGAGAACAACGTGATCCGCATCGTGCTCGAGGCACTCTCGGTCACGATGGGCCGCAACGCACGCGCGCGCGCCGTCCAGCTGCCGGCCTGGAACGAGGCGCTGGGCCTGCCGCGCCCGTGGGACCAGCAGTGGTCGCTGCGAATCCAGCAGATCCTGGCCTTCGAGACCGACCTGCTCGAATACCCCGACATCTTCGAGGGCTCCAAGGTCATGGAGGGGCTCACCGACGAGATCGCCGAGGGCGCGCGTGCCGAGATGGCCGTGGTGGCGGAGCACGGCGGCGCGGTCAAGGCCGTCGACTACATGAAGACCTCGCTGGTCGAGTCCCACCGCGCCCGGATCGGGAAGATCGAATCCGGCGAGCAGATGGTGGTGGGCCAGAACGCCTACACATCTACAGAGGAGTCGCCACTGGCGCAGGGCGAGGACGGCGGGATCCTCACCGTCGATCCCGGCGTCGAGGCCGCCGCCATCGAAGCTCTCGGCGTGTGGCGCTCACAGCGCGACCAGGCGGCCGTCGACTCGGCGCTGGCCCACCTGGCCAAGGTCGCTGCCGACGAATCGCAGAACATCATGCCCGCGAGCCTCGAGGCCGCAAAGGCCGGTGCCACCACCGGCGAATGGGCGGCCGCGCTCCGCGGCGTCTTCGGCGAGTACCGCGCCCCCACGGGAGTATCCGGTGCCGCTGCCGCACCCGCGGGTGACGAGTCCCTCAGCGAGCTGCGCGATCGCGTGGAACAGGTATCCGAGCTCCTGGGCCGCCGCATCAAGATCCTCGTCGGCAAGCCCGGCCTTGACGGCCACTCCAACGGCGCCGAGCAGATCGCCGTAAGGGCACGCGACGCCGGCATGGATGTGGTCTACGAGGGCATCCGCCTCTCGCCGGCCCGGATCGCCCAGGCGGCCGTTCAGGAAGGCGTCCACGTGGTGGGCCTCTCGATCCTCTCGGGCTCGCACCGCGAGCTCATCCCGACGGTGATCCAGCGCCTGCGCGAAGCCGGCTCCGACGTCCCCGTGGTTGTCGGCGGGATCATCCCCGTGGCCGACGAACAGTTCCTGATCGACGCCGGGGTGGCCCGGGTCTACACGCCCAAGGACTTCGAGATCTCGAAGATAATGGGAGACATCGTGGATCTTGTGGCCGAGCGCAACGGCGTCGGCGCACCCGCCTGACCCGTTCGTTCCTGGACGTCTGTCCTAGCGTTTCGCGCCCGCAGACGCCATCCCGCCGGAAACGGATCCGGAACGCCTGATTTCTGGACGTTCGTCCTACGGGGGGACGGGTGACCGAGAGCACCGACATCGGCGGGTAGCCAATTGTGCGATGCCCGATCCGTGCCTACATTCAATACATGACCTCCACACCCATAGCCGCCTTCCTCCCCGGATTCGAGAACTGGGCCCTGACATGGCTCCCGATCATCTTCATGGGGCTCATCGCCGGCATGCTCGTGATGACTCTTCGGTACCTGCCGAAGACGAAGCCACAGCGCATCAAGCCGCAGAGCTCCGACTCGATCCGGTGGGAGGACGTAGCCGGTGTGGACGAGGCCAAGGAGGAGTTGCGCGAAGTGGTGGACTTCCTGCGCGACCCGCGCCGATTCAGGGGGCTCGGCGCCAGGGTGCCACGTGGCATCCTGCTCCACGGCCCGCCCGGGACCGGCAAGACGCTCCTGGCGAAGGCCGTGGCGCACGACTCGAACGCGACGTTCTTCTCACAGTCCGCGTCCTCGTTCGTCGAGATGTTCGCCGGCCTCGGCGCCGCGCGCATCCGCCGCCTCTTCCGGGCCGCCCGCAAGGCATCCCCCGCAATCATCTTCATTGACGAGCTGGACGCAGTCGGCGCTACTCGAAATGGCACCGGCGACAGCTCGGGCGAGAAGGACCAGACGCTGAATCAGCTTCTGGTCGAAATGGACGGCTTCGAGGGAAGCGATCAGGTTGTTGTGATTGCCGCCTCGAATCTCCTGGACAAGTTGGACCCGGCCCTACTGCGGCCGGGGCGCTTCGACCGCCAGATATTCGTGACCCCGCCTGACCTGGCAGGACGGGAGGCGGTCCTCGAAGTGCACACCCGTAACAAGCCGCTCGTGGAGGTGGACCTCGAGCGGGTTGCCCGTCATACCAGCGGGCTTACGGGAGCAGACCTGGCGAACATCGCCAACGAAGCGGCCATCCAGGCGGGCCGCTCCGGTCGCAACGTGATCGTCAATCAGGACTTCGACTACGCGCTCGAGCGGGTCGTGGCCGGCATGCAGTCCCGCCGCGCCATGAACGAGCACGAGAAGCGCGTCGTGGCCTACCACGAGGCAGGCCACGCCCTCTGCTCCGAGCTGCTGCCCTCGGTTGTCGAGAAGGTGCACAAGATTTCGATCGTTCCGCGCGGGAAGGCGCTTGGCTACACCCTCAACCTCCCGGAGGAGGACCGCTACCTCAAGTCCCGCGATGAGCTCATCGACCACCTGGTCGTGCTCCTCGCGGGGCGGGTGGCGGAGGACGTGGTCTTCGGGGCCGTCACGACGGGTGCCTCCGACGACCTGAACAAGGCCTACGCCATCAGCCGCGCCATGGTCACCGACTACGGCATGAGCTCGATGGGCTCGCGTGCCATCCCGATCGGCGACTACGCCGTTTCCGACGACACCCGCCGGCGAGTCGACGAGGCCCAGGAGGAGCTGGCCGACCAGGCCTACTCCCGCGCCGAGCAGATGATCATCTCCAACCGGCCGCTGCTCGAGAAGCTGGCGGGGCGCCTGCTCGAGAACGAGGTGCTCGAGCGCCCGGAGATCGAGCGCATAGTCGGAGAGCACGGCCGCGTGCCGAGCTTCGAGGAGGCCCTCGAGAACGAGGGTCTCTCCCATCCTTCCCTCTAGACTCGGCCGCCGTGGGCGGCCCTACCGAACCGACTGAGCTTGGACGGCGGCTGCGCGAGAGGGACCTCGCCGCAGCCCCGGCCGCGCTCAACCTGATCGAGGACCGCTCTGCGGCGGGCCGGACGGCGAGCGCCGCTCTCCTGGCCGAGGTGTCGCCGGCGGCGCTTGGATCGGAGGCCCCCGCGCACCTGATCGGTGTCACGGGTCCGCCCGGGGCGGGCAAGTCCTCGCTGCTCTCGGTCCTGGTGCGAGCCTGGCGCGGGTCGGGCCGCACGGTCGCGGTGCTGGCGGTTGATCCGTCCTCCAAGCGATCCGGCGGCTCCCTGCTGGGCGACCGCGCGCGGATCGACCACGACCCGGAGGACGAAGGCATCCTGATCCGGTCCACGGCCGCGGGGGGCCGGCTGGGAGGCCTCGCACCTCCTACTCGCGAGGCTGTCCAGGCACTGGCCGCGGCCTTCGACATCGTCGTGATCGAGACGGTGGGCGTCGGCCAGTCGGAAACCGATGTGGAGGATGTGGCCGACACCGTGGCCGTGGTGGTCCAGCCCGGATCCGGCGACACCCTGCAGTTCCTCAAGTCGGGGATCATGGAGGTGCCGGATGTCCTGGTCGTCACCAAGGCGGACCTGGGAGACAGCGCGCTGCGCGCCCGCCGTGACCTGGCCAGCGCGCTTCGCGCCGTCGGAGCCCGTGACGTTCCGGTGGTGGCCGTCTCCTCGCTCGCCCCGCCGGCCGGCATCGATGAGCTCGTGGCCGCACTCGGCGCCCACCGGGCTGCCCTCGACCTGCCAGAGGCCCGGGTCCGCGCGCGGCGAGCGGCCGCCATCGCCGAGATGGCCGCGGAGCACGGGGAGCGGGCCCTGCGCGAGCTGGGCGGGCGTCGCGAAGCCGAGCGGCTGCTGGCCTCGCGCGACCCGGCGGATGACGTGCCCACGCTCGTGGCTGCGCTGGTGGAAGCACGGAAGCCATAGCCTGCCCGCGATGAAGCTCCTGCCGCAGCTGGCCATCCTCCTCGGGTCCTTCGCCGCGGCCACCGGCGTCGCTCTTGCGTTCGGCGCGGCCAACCTGGGCACCGCACTGACCTTCGGGCAGATCGCGTTCGTGCTCGTTCTGGTCGTTCTGCTGCTCCGCAGCTGAGCGCTTACTCGAGCCCGGCGATGCGGAATCGGCCGGTGTCATCCCGCTCCAGCCGGATTGTCTCCGGGACCGGCTCCTGACCTTCGGCGCGGGTTGTGACCTTCACCGTCGCGGTCCCCGCGCCGATCGTCATGGCCTCGATGTCGATCGAGGGCGAGCGCACGCCCCCCGCCACCCTGCTCAGCAGATTGGGACAGTCGGAACCGCCTGCCTGCTGGCGGACCTCCTTGGAATACAGGTCCGAGCAGATCAGCTTCCAGTCACCCGCCTTGGTGGCGCGATCCAGGAGGACAACGACCTTTGCGGCGGCCAGTTCGCGGCTGGCCGCGGGCTGCGCGGGAGACCCCCCGCAGGCGGCGAGAACGGCGGCCGCGAAGAGCAGACAGCCGCCGGTGAGGATGCGGAACACGCGGATGAGGATAATTGGGTTCATGGAGGGCTCACCGCGCAACACCGCCGAAACCTCCTCGAGCTGGCTCCGCTGCTACCGCTGCTGGTCCACCAACCTCGAGGTTCAGGTCCACTATGAGGGCGCGCTCGGCGTCGACCCGGAGACGGGCGAGGCCATCAATCCGGTCGATGAGGTGCGCGAAGCCGTCGTCCAGTGCCTCGACTGCCTGCACGACCAGCCTCACCTGGTCCTCATGTCCTACGAGGAGGACGGCCGGCCCGTCAACCGGATCGAGCCCGTCGAGGATCGCTGGGAGCGGATGGTGGCGGGCACGCCCTGGGTCGCCTCCTGCACAGTCACCGTGGATCACGACCAGGTGGAGAACTGCTCCGGCCCGGAGGCGGCCGACTCGCTTTCCTTCGGCGCCTTCGGCGAGCACGGGACCCGTGAGTTCTTCACCCATGTGCGCTTCCACAAGCACGACGGGGAGCAGATCGTGGTCCACATGCTCGTCGAGCTCTACGCCCGCTCGGCCGAGGAGGCCTCGGAGGTACTCGAAGAGGCGTCCCGCGGCAGGCTGTCGATCACCTCGCTGGCCGAGGAGTCACGCCCGCCCGCCGCGAGCGCGGACGACGATCTGCACTAGCGTCGCCTACCGCAGCGCCGCCTCCACCAGCTCCGCGTAGTGCGCCTGACCCGAGGCGTTCGGGTGGAAGGAGTCGCCCAGCGGCGAGGCCAGGCCGTGAAGCCACGGTCCGGAGTCGCAGACTGCGTGCCCCGCAAACGACGGCATCGGGTCGGCGAACCGGAAGCCCTGCGCCTGAGCCTGGGCGCGGACCACATCCCGAAGGAGATCCGCCGTGCGGTTGAGATCGCGCACCTCGAGCTTGGAGATCTTGGCCCCGGCCCAGCAGCTGTCATCCGGCTTGAAGAGGCGCGGGTAGCCCACGACCGCCACGCGGGCCCTGGGGGCCAGCGCCCTGATCTTCGAGTAGAGGCGGCCCAGGATCCCCGGCAGCGATCCGCGGATGTACGCCTGGGCGCCGGCGACGTCGTCGCTGCAGTCCCACGGCCACGGCTTGGCGCACTCGATCAGCACGTGCGAGAACCCGGCGTCGTTCCCACCCACCGAGACCGATACATATGCCGTGGCGGCACCCAGGCTTCCGAGCTGTCCCTGGACGTCACCTGCCCTGGCACCCGAACACGCGGCGAAGGTGAGCCGCGCCCCGAGCCGCTGGGCAACCCTGACCGGATAGGCGTTGGCGCTCCGGCGGCAACCGCCCGGATCGCTGTAGCCGCCCGCGCCGACGCCTGATGAATACGAGTCACCAAGCGCCGTGTATGCGGGCGAGGCCGCCATGACGGGCGCAGACGGCCAGAGCCCCAGCAGAACCACCACACCGAACCCCACGACTCCCATCGCCCTCATCGCTCCCCCTTGTGTCGATTTCCGGGACCGGCTGGCCCCGGCTCGAGGCTTCAGGGAGAGGGCAGACACGAGTGAGACAAGGGCACCGATCGGGTCAACGCCTTGGAACGGACCCCTACACTCAGGATGTGGCCACCGGGGTATCCAAATGAGGGCGGCTGTGCGCTTCGTTGCGACCGTCCTGGTCGTCAGCGGCGTGCTGTGCCTTGTCGACGTCGGCGTGACCATGCTCTGGCAGGAGCCGATCTCGGCCCTGATCGGGACGTTCGGCCAAGGTGACCTGAACCGCGAGCTCGCCGATATCCCGGCGCCCCCGCCGAGCAACGTGCTCACCCCCGCGCAGGCCGAGCGGCTCGCGAATGCCTATGAGGACAAGCTGCGGCAGGGGCACGCCTTTGGCACGATCGTCCTGCCGCGCCCCGACCGCAGCTACGCCGTCATCGAGGGCGTTGACGTGGACAGCCTGCGCGAAGGCCCGGGCCACTACAACGACCCGCCGGTCAAGACCGCCATCCCGGGGCAGGGAAAAACGACCGGGATCGCGGGGCACCGAACCACCTACCTGGCGCCGTTCCGTCACAACGACAGGCTGAAGCCAGGCGACGAGATCGTCCTCAAGATGCCCTACGGCACTTTCACATACGCGGTGCAGAGGCTTGCGGCAGTCCCGCCTGACAGGACATCGGTGCTCAAGAACGTCGGCTATGACCGGCTCGTGCTCACCGCCTGCCATCCGCCTTTCAGTGCCGCCCAGCGCCTGATCACGTTCGCCAAGCTCGTCCGGATGGAGCCCGCCCACCGGGACGAGCCGTTGCCTACCCGCCCTGGGTCCCAGCCGGGGTAGAGGTGGACGGAGAGGCGCCACCGACGGCCGAGCCGTCCCGGGACTCCAGGTAGTACACGAGCCCCACGACCACGGCGAGCGAGACGATCAGCACGGCGCCCCAATAGAGAATCCTCCGGATCACACCCGGAGGATCCCAGACCGGGCTACTCGCCGGTGTTCTCCCGGGGAACGAGGACCTTGCGCTTGAACGTCGCCACGAGGGTTCCGTCCTGCTTGTAGACGTCGGTGCGGACCTCCACTACGCCCCTGTCGAGCTTGGACTTGGACGGCGTGACCTCCAGCACCTCCGACTCGCAGTAGAGCGTGTCGCCGTGGAACACCGGCGCGGGGTGCGACAGGTCATCGGTGGCGAGGTTGGCAATCGCCTTGCCGGAGACATCCGACACCGACATGCCGAGCGCCAGGGAGTAGACCAGCGGGCCCACCACGACGTTCTGGCCCTGCTGCGACTGGCTGGCGTAGACGTCGTTCAGGTGCAGCGGGTGATGGTTCATCGTGATCAGGCAGAACAGGTGATCGTCTGACTCGGTCACTGTCTTGGCGGGCCAGTGCTTGTAGACGGCGCCGACCTCGAACTCCTCGAGGTAGCGGCCGTAGCGATGCGCGCCGCTGGCCTCGCGGGTTGCCTGGTCGGTATCGAGCTTGTGATCGGACAAGTTTCTTGGTCCCTTCGGGATCTGTGTTCGCTTCCAGAGGGCGCGCCTCCCGGCGCGCGCGGGTCGACTGACTCGTCAACCGCAAACCGGATTCTAGATAATGCCCCTTATCGCCGTAGATCCCCCCTCACTCGACGCTTTCTATACCGGCCTGTCCCAGGCCTCATTCGTGTTGCTCGGCCTCTGGTGGGTGGTCGTCCAGCTCAAGTACGCCGAGGGATCAGGCGACGTTTCCCGGCGGCGGCACGTCTACGGGGTCATGCTCTTCCTGCTCATCCCCGGTGTCATGAGCGTCACCTCGCTGGTCAACTCCGACCTCACCCTTCTCTGGCGTGTGGCCTTCGGGATCTCCGGCGCGGCGGGCCTGCTCGAGTGCCTGTTCTACTTCGGCACCTCCGGCGTCCGTACCCGCGGATCCACTGTCCTCCGGGTCTTCGCAGCCCTGCTCTGCGGCCTGATCGTGCTGATCGCGCTCTTCCCGGACCTGTCGGCGACCATCGGCTTCGGGCTCAGCCCACGCGAGGTCGAGGCCATCCTGTCTTCCCTGCTGCTGGTGGTGGGCGCGCATATGGTCTATTTCGCGCTGACCGAGTCCAGCGAGACCGCCGGCGCCTGAATCAACAAGGAGACGACTTGAGAAACCCCCGCCAGTTCGGGCTTCCGCTTGCCATCGGAGCCCCCGATCCCGTCACAGAGATCCCGTTCATACCGTCCCGGATGATCCATTTCTTCGACGCCTCGAACGAGAAGATGCGGGCCAAGCTGCCCGAGATCGCGAAGAAGACCGACATCCTGCTGGGCAACCTCGAGGACGCCGTGCCGGTCGACAACAAGGAGGCCGCGCGCGAGGGCCTGGTCACGGTCGGCAAGGAAATAGACCTGGGTGACACCCAGCTCTGGACCCGGGTCAACAGCCTCGAGAGTCCCTGGGTCCTGGACGACCTGACCCGCCTGGTCACAGAGATCGGGCACAAGCTGGACGTGATCATGGTGCCCAAGGTCGAGGGCGCCTGGGACATCCACTACATCGACCGCCTGCTGGCCCAGCTGGAAGCCAAGGCCGGCCTGGACAAGCCGATCCTGGTGCACGCCATCCTCGAGACCGCCCTTGGCGTGACCAACCTGGAGGAGATCGCCGCAGCCAGCCCGCGAATGCAGGGCATGAGCTTCGGCCCGGCCGACCTGGCCGCGTCCCGCCGCATGAAGACGACCCGCGTCGGCGGCGGGCACCCCGGCTACCGTGTGATCGAGGACCCCGACCCAGAGAACCCGGACGCGCCGCGACCCTCCGCGCAGCAGGACCCCTGGCACTACTCGATCGCGCGCATGGTCGACGCCTGCGCCGCCGTGGGGATCCTGCCGTTCTACGGCCCCTTCGGGGACATCAAGGATGTCGAAGGCTGCGAGGCCCAGTTCCGCGCCGCCTTCCTGCTGGGCTGCGTTGGTGCGTGGTCGCTGCACCCCGTGCAGATCGACATCGCCAAAAAGGTCTTCTCGCCCGACCCCGACGAGGTCCTGTTCGCCAAGAAGGTCATCGAGGCGATCCCCGACGGTCGCGGGGTTCACATGATTGACGGCAAGATGCAGGACGACGCAACCTGGAAACAGTGCAAGGTGATGGTCGGCCTGGCGGAGATGCTGGCCAAGAAGGATCCGGAGCTGGCGGAGGCATACGGCTTTTAGGCGCAATCCCCGGGTCGAACATCAGTCCGCCCCCCTAAACCTCCGGCCGACCCGCCGACGATACGTAGGGGATGGATCCCGTTGACAAGCTCATCCTCGTTGCCGAGGACGAAGAGGACATCCGTGAGCTGATCGTCGGCCAGCTCGAGGGAAGCGGCTATACGGTCGTGTCAGCGGCTGACGGCCAGAGCGCGCTTCGCGTGGCCGCGCAGACCTACCCGGATCTCGCCGTCCTCGACATCGGCATGCCGAGAATCGACGGCCTGGAACTCGCCAAGCGGTTCCGGGAGCACCGGGTCATGCGCAAGATGGGGCTCATCGCGCTCACCGCGCGCGGGAGCGAGCAGGACGTGATCACCGGTTTCGAATCCGGATTCGACGACTACCTTCAGAAGCCGTTCCGGCCGCGGGAGTTGTCCGCGCGTGTCGAAGCGGTGCTCGCCAGGCTCTGAGCCCCGGATCGGGTGTGGCCTCGCCGCTGAGCATCAACGCCGAGACGCTCACCCAGGGCCGCCCCCTCGATGCGCCGGAGGGCATCAGAAGGGCCCTGCCGTTCGCCCTTGGAGCCTCGCTGGCGCTTGCCCTGCTCGCGATCCGCAATGGCGGCGGCCACGAGCTGACAGTGGTGCTCTGCGCTGTCGGCATCCTCGCCATCGCGCTAGCCGCCTTTCTCGTGCGCTGGGAGAAGCTGCCGCCCGTCGCCCAGGTCGTGGTGCCCCTCGCGTATTTCGTCGTGGTCGCCCTGATGCGCGACGTCAGCGGCGGCGCGGCGTCGGCCTTCCTCGTGGCGGTACTTCTGCCGGTCGCCTGGCTGGCGTTCTACGGAACCCTGCCCCAGCTCGCCGTTGGTCTGCTCTCGGAAGCCGTGCTCTTCATCGCTCCGGTTGCCCTGATCGGCGCGCCCGACTACCCGAGCAGCGACCTGGCCAGCGCGACGCTCTGGCTCCTGCTGACAGGGATCCTGGCGCTCGTCGTGAACCAGCTCATCCGTGAGCTGGAGCGAAGCACGACAAGGTCCATGAAGGCAACCGAGGAAGTCCGCCGGACCGAGGGCGTGACCCAGCGCATCATCAAGAACGCCAACGACGCCTACATCTCAACCGATGCGGCCGGCCTGATCATCGACTGGAATCCGATGGCCGAACGCATCTTCGGCTGGACGGCTGCGGAGATCGTCGGACGGCCCCTGTCGGAGACGATCGTGCCCGAGCGCCTCAGGGAGGGGCATGAGCACGCCCTGGCCCGAATGGCCGGCGGTGGCGACCCACGCAAATCCGGGGTGATCAACAACCGGATCGAGCTGGCGGCCGTGGACCGCGCCGGCCGCGAGTTCCCGGTCGAGTTGACGATCTCGCGCGTCGACGGCAGCGAGCGCGTGGCCTTCACCGCGTTCCTCCACGACATCTCGGAGCGCCGGCGCACGGAGCACTTCCTCCATGCCCAGCATGCAATCGACCGCGTGCTCGCGGAAGGCGCCTCGCTGGACGAGAGCCTCGCCGCAGTCGTCGAGGCCGTTGGTAGCGCGATGGAATGGACCTTCGGCGCCCTCTGGCGCCCGTCGGCCGGAGGCGACACGCTGTCCTGCGACGCGACCTGGCAGACGCCCGATCACCACCTGGAGATCTTCACCGCCGAGTCGCGATCACATCGGCCTAGACTCGGAGAGGGGCTCCCGGGCTCGGCGTGGGCCAGCGGGGAGGCCCTCTGGATCGAGGACGTCAGCATCGACCACCAGTTTCCGCGCCGTGCCGCGGCCGCGCGCGAAGGCCTGCACAGCGCATTGGCGATCCCGGTCCGCAACGGCGACGCGACCCTCGCGGTGCTCGAGTTCTTCAGCCCGCTGCGGCGCCGTCGTAGCGGGGAGATGCTCGAGATGGTCGGCGCGCTGGGCGAGCAGATCAGCGCTGCGCTGGTCACGAGGGAGTCCGAGCTCGAGGCACAGCGGATGAAGGACCAGTTCTTCGCGCTGGTATCCCACGAGCTCCGCACACCGCTGACCTCCATCATCGGCTACGTCGACCTGATCCTCGATGGCGAGGAGCTGGTGCCGGCGGTGATGCGCAAGCGGCTCGGTGTGGTCGACCGCAATGCCACCCGGCTGCTCAGGCTCGTGAGCGACCTCCTGTTCGTGGCACAGGTCGAGGCGGGCGCCTTCCAGCTGGAGACCTGCGCCACCGACCTCCAGAACGTGGCGCAGACCAGCCTCGACGCACTGCGCCCGCGGGCCGCCGCCAAGGGCGTCTTGCTGGTCGACCAGACCGATCAGGCCAGCCACGTGGATGCGGACCCCGATCGGATGGGTCAGGCCATCGACAACCTGGTCTCCAATGCGATCAAGTTCACCGAGGAGGGCGGGACGGTGACCGTGCGGGTGCTCGAGCAGCCGGACGGCGTGGAGATCGAGGTCGCGGACTCCGGCCTCGGGATCCCCGAGGGAGACCAGCAGCTCTTGTTCGACAGGTTCTTCCGGTCATCCAACGCCGACGGCATCCCGGGCATGGGCCTTGGCCTTGCGATCACGAAGGCGATCGTCGAGGGCCACGGCGGCCGCCTGACCTTCGAGAGCAGTCTGGGCCAGGGCACCACGTTCCGGATCCAGCTGCCGGCGGAGATCCGTAACGAAAGGCCTACCCGGGAAGGCGGACCAGCGCCTCTCCCGCTACGTGGAGAGGCGCTCTGAGAGCGACTCAAGCTGGGCGCTGATGGCCTCGGGGAGATCGTCCCCGAACATGGCCAGGTGCTCCCGGACCTGTGGCAGCTGGGCCCGCAGGGCCTCGGGGTCGACCGTCAGCAGCTCGCGCATTGCCTCGGCGCTGACATCCAGGCCGTCCAGGTCCAGCTGTCCCTCCGCCGGGACCGCGCCGATCGGTGTCTCCACGACGTCCTCAGCGGCGCCTTCGAGCCGGCGGAAGACCCACTCGAGCACGCGGCTGTTCTCGCCGAAGCCGGGCCAAAGGAAGCGGCCGTCGTCGTCCTTGCGGAACCAGTTGACGTAGAAGATGCGCGGCAGCTGTGCGCCCTCGCGCTCGCCGATCTTGAGCCAGTGGCCGAAGTAGTCGGCCATGTTGTAGCCGCAGAACGGGAGCATCGCCATCGGGTCGAAGCGCAGCTGGCCCACCTGGCCCGCCGCCGCGGCGGTTGTCTCGGAGGACATGGTCGCCGCCAGGAACACGCCGTGCTCCCAGTCGAAGGCCTCGCTCACGAGCGGCACCACAGTGGAGCGGCGCCCGCCGAAGAGGAACGCGTCGATAGGCACCCCAGCCGGGTCCTGCCACTCCGCTGCCATCGTCGGGCACTGGGCGGCGGGAACGGCGAAGCGCGCGTTGGGGTGCGCGGCGGTGACGTCGGACTCGGGCGTCCAATCGTTGCCGTGCCAGTCGATCAGGTGCGCGGGCTGGTCCTCGGTCATGCCCTCCCACCACACATCGCCGCCATCGGTCTTCGCGCAGTTGGTGAATACCGTGCTCTCGGAAATTGTCTCCATGGCGTTGGGGTTGGTCTTCTCGCCGGTGCCGGGTGCGACGCCGAAGAAGCCCGCTTCGGGGTTCACGGCGTAGAGGCGGCCGTCCTCGCCGAACTTCATCCAGGCGATGTCGTCGCCGACGGTCTCGACCGTCCAGCCCTCGATGGTCGGGATCAGCATGGCCAGGTTGGTCTTGCCACAGGCCGAGGGGAACGCCGCGGCGATGAACTTCACCTCTCCCTCGGGCGAGGTCAGCTTGAGGATCAGCATGTGCTCAGCCATCCAGCCTTCGTCGCGCGCCAGCACCGAGGCGATCCGCAGGGCGAAGCACTTCTTGCCCAGGAGGGCATTGCCGCCGTAGCCGGATCCGAAGGACCAGATCTCGCGCGCCTCGGGGAAGTGGACGATGAACTTGTTGTCCGGGTTGCACGGCCATGCGACGTCTTCCTCGCCGGGCTCGAGGGGAGCGCCGACCGAGTGCAGACAGGGCACGAAGTGGCCGTCCTCGCCGAGCACGTCAAGCGCGCCCTGACCCATGCGGGTCATGACACGCATGGAGACGGCGACGTAGGCGGAGTCGGTGAGCTGGACCCCGATGTGCGAGATCGGTGAGCCGAGGGGACCCATCGAGAAGGGGACGACGTACATCGTGCGGCCCTGCATGCAGCCGGCGTAGAGGTCCTCGCGCATCATCTGGCGCATCTCGTCGGGATCGCGCCAGTTGTTGGTCGGACCGGCGTCGTGCTCGTTCTCGGAGCAGATGTAGGTGCGGTCCTCGACGCGGGCCACGTCGCCCGGGTCGGAGAGCGCCAGGTAGGAGTTGGGGCGCTTGGCGTCGGCGAGGCGCTCGAACGTGCCTGCATCGACGAGCTGGCGGCAGAGGGCGTCGTACTCCTCTGGGGATCCGTCGCACCAGTGGATCGAGTCGGGCTCGGTGAGCTCTGCGATCCCGTCCACCCAGGCGCGGAGACGGGCGTGCTTTGTGGGGACCTCGGTGGGAATGATGGTCTCGGTCACGGGTTGAGCGTCAACTCCTTGCTGAAGAGAACAGGGCGGCCCCCCTCGGACCGCCGAAGAAGCCATTCTGCCGCATGGCGCAGATGCACGCGCTCAGGTCGCCCCGATGGGCTTCTGGGATAGGGTTCGCGCCGCCGAGCGGTACGTGCCCCGTTCGGCCGACACCATGCGCTTTTACGAATTCGAGTCCCGCCAGGTAGTGAAGGACGCCGGAATCCCGGTGACCAACTACGGCTTTGCGACCACGCCCGAGCAGGCCCGCGAGGCAGCCGCCTCGATCGATGGCCCGACCGTGATCAAGTCCCAGGTCCTCTCCGGCGGCCGCATGAAGGCAGGGGGCGTGAAGTTCGCCGACACGCCCGAGGAGGCCGAGGCCCACGCCCGCGACATCCTCCAGCTCGAGATCGGCGGCCACATGCCGAAGGGCGTCCTGGTGGACCCCAAGGCCGAGATCGAGCAGGAGTACTACGCGGGAATCGTCTGGGACGGCACCGCCAAGAAGCCGATGATGCTCTTCTCCGACATGGGCGGGATCGACATCGAGGAGGTCGCCGAGAAGCACCCCGACCACGTCGGGCGCGGTCACTTCTCGAACCTCCTGCCCTTCTCCGAGTACCAGGCCAAGCAGGTCGTCGCCCAGACCGGTGTGACCGGCTCGGAGCTGAACAAGGCCACGCCGATCCTGGCCCGCCTGGCGCGGCTCTTCCAGGAGAAGGACCTGACGCTTGCCGAGATCAACCCCCTTGCCCGCCTCAAGGACGGCAGCTTCGTGGCCCTGGATGCCCACATGGACATCGAGGACGAGGCCCGGCCCCGCCAGAAGGCACTGCTGAAGGCCCTTGGCATCGCCGACGACGAGCAGCGGGAGGCCCACGAGGCCAGCCCGTTCGAGATCGCGGTGAAGGCCATCGACTCCGCCGACCACCGCGGCGTCATCCAGGGCAAGGACTCCGGCTTCCACGGCAACATCGGGCTGGTCATCGGGGCCGGCGGCGGCTCGCTGACGCTGACCGACGCGGTCCGCTCGCAGGGCGGGCACCCGGCCAACTACTCCGAGATCGGCGGCAACCCATCGGTGGCCAAGGCGCATGGCCTTGCGACCGAGGTGCTGAAGAAGGACGGCGTCGAGAAGATCGCCGTGATGATGTCGATCGTCTCCAACACGCGGGTCGACATCGTCGCCCGCGGCGTGATCAAGGCCTGCCTCGATCTGGGCAAGGACCCGGGCGAGACAATCGCGATCTTCCGCATCCCCGGCGCCTGGGAGGAAGAGGGCTTCAAGATCCTCGAGAAGTACGGCGTCGAGTACTGCGACCGCTCGGTCTCGATGCACGAGGCCGCGCGCAGGGCCGTTGAGAAGGTGCAGGGCCCGGCGTGAGCATTCTCATCCAGGAGGACACGACCTTCATCGTCCAGGGGATCACCGGCCGCGAGGCCGTGAACCTCACCCGGGAGTGCCTGGATTACGGCTCCAAGATCGTGGGCGGCGTCACCCCCGGCCGCAAGGGCCGCGAGGTCCACGGCGTGCCGGTCTTCGACACGATCCAGCAGGTGATCGACCACAACGGCGGCGCCGTTCCCGACGGCTCGGTGGTCACCGTCCCCCCCGCCTTCACCAAGGACGCCGTCTTCGAGGCGCTCCAGTCCGGCATCAAGCTGATCGTGATCGTCACCGAGCGCATCCCGCGCCGCGACGTGGCCCAGATGTGCGAGCTGGCCGACCAGAAGGGCGCCCGCATCATCGGCCCCAACTGCCTGGGGCTCGTGGTGCCCGGCGTGGCCAAGATGGGCGGCATCGGCGGCCCGGCCCGCAACACCAAGCAGGCCTACCAGCCCGGCAACGTCGGCGTGATGTCCCGTTCCGGCGGCATGACTACCGAGATCTCCTCCACGCTCACCGCGGCGGGCCTCGGCGTGTCCACCGCCATCTCCATCGGCGGCGACGCCATCATCGGCTCCACCTACGCCGAGCTGATGCCCCACTTCGAGGCCGACGAGCAGACCCAGGCCATCGTGATCTACACGGAGCCGGGCGGCCGCATGGAGGCCCAGCTGGCCGCCTGGGTGAAGGAGAACAACTCGCGACTGCCGATCGTCGCCTTCATGGCCGGCCGCTTCATGGACGACGACGAGATGAAGGGCATGAGCTTCGGCCACGCCGGCACGATCGTCGAGGGCGCCGAGGACAGCGCCGCCCAGAAGATCGAGCGCCTCAAGGAAGCCGGCATCCCGGTGGTCGAGCGGATCGACGAGATCCCCGACGCCGTGAAGGCCAAGCTCGCAGAGAAGGGAGTGGCGGTCTGATGCCCGGGGTGTTCATCGATGTCCAGGTCTCCGCCGACGCCGCCAAGGACGCCGAGCTGGCCAAGAAGCTCGAGGAGGTCTGCCCCGTGGACATCTTCGCGGCGACGCCGGAGGGCGTCGAGGTCGTGGAGAAGAACCTGGACGAGTGCGTTCTCTGCCGTCTGTGCCTTGACGCCGCGCCCGCCGGCGCCGTCAAGGTCGTGAAGCTGTACGACGGCACCGAGCTCGAGTAGCCCGGGCTGGTCTTCTAGTGCAGTTTCGACGTGTGGTTGCGGCCTGACTGCCGCGCCACCACGTTTGCGATCAGCTTGATGATCTGATCCTGGCCGCTGGCCTTGGCGTGACCGTGCTCGAAGGCGTCGATCCACTTGTCGAGGCCGCCGGCCGCAACGAGTTCGTTGAAGTCCGCTCGCGGGATCTCGAGACGCACCTTGGCGTCGTCCGCGAACTGCTTGCTGATCTTCGGGCCCGGAAGCTCCACGCGGTAGACCTGGACATCGCCCCTGCCGCGGAGTTCGAGGTCGATGACGATCTTGAGGGGAGCCAGAGCCGGCACCTCGGTCGCGATATTCGCGACGGCCTGCTCGATCAGCGCCTTCGTGTCGGAACTGGACATCAGCGGCGATGGTAGCCGGTCACCACGGGATGATCGGCGGCGGGACTCACGCCGGCATCACCGACCGGTTCCCCCGCGGCTGTTAGAGGATCTCGCGCTCGTCCTGGACCACGACGGCCCCGCGGCGACGCGCAGCGCTCGCTACGAACATCGACACGACAAGGCCGACGATTCCGACGAGGATGAGGATCAGCCCGACCACGTCGAGCCTCACACCGCCCACGAGGGTGTCGGTCAGGGCGAACTTGAAGATCGCGCCCACGGCTATTAGAAAGACTGAGGTTCCTATTCCCATGCGCGCTGTATACCCCGCATGGAAACTCCAAACCGCCGCGGGCCGCCTAGTTCTTGTGGCGCTGCAGCAGCTTCTTGCCGATGACCATGCGCTGGATCTCCGAGGTGCCCTCGCCGATCAGCAGCAGCGGCGCGTCGCGGTACAGGCGCTCGATCTCGTATTCCTTCGAGTAGCCGTAGCCGCCGTGGATCCGGAAGGAGTCCTCGACCACTTCCTTGCCGGTCTCCGACGCGAAGAGCTTGGCCATCCCGGCCTCCAGATCGGAGCGCACGCCGGCGTCCTTTAGCCTGGCCGCCTTGCGCGTCAGGAGCCGCGCAGCCTCGACCTTGGTGGCCATGTCGGCCAGCTTGAACTGGATGGCCTGGTGCTCGGCGATCGGCTTGCCGAAGGTCTGGCGCTCCTGTGAGTACTTGAGCGCCAGCTCCAGCGCGCGCTGCGCGATG
>JAXDIE010000124.1:0-6126 GCA_034664165.1 Thermoleophilaceae bacterium
TCCCGTCCGCCGCCGATGTCGAACGTGTCACGCGCCGCCTGCGCTCCGTGTCGCAGCGCCTCGAGGGCATCGAGGATTCCCTCGATCGCCTGGAAAGCCGGCTGGGAGCGACCCCGGCCGCCGAGGCTTCTGGAGCCGCAGGAGACCAGCTGGCCGCAATCGCGGCCGACATCGCAGCACTGCGTAACTCGCTGACGCCCGAGGGTGAGCCCCTGGCGCGGGGGCAGGAGCGCTTGAGCGTCAACGACGGGGACTGATCCGGCTCCCGGTTCTCCGGGAACGGCAACGGCCGCAATGAGGGTGGGTCCGGAGGGAAAGCATCCTGCCCTGTGGGTGTATATGACCCATTGGGCAGGACAAAGGTTCGTCCGCGCCGCCTACTCGAGGAAAGCATCCTGCCCTGTGGGTGTATATGACCCACAAGTCAGGACAAAGGCCGGCCGGCTCCGGTCCGGGCACCCCTCATTGCCGCCGTCGCAGTAGACGCCGGAGTTACTACTCGGAAAGCGCCGCCATCGCCAGCCGCCCCAGCTCGACCCCGAGCTCATCCAGGTGCCCGGGCTCGATCCGGGTTCGTCCCTCGCCGCCGGCCAGCAGGTCGGTCACTCCCAGAAGGCACGCGCCCGCCACACCGCGCAGCGAGCAGATCTGGAGCACCGTCGCCGCCTCCATCTCCACGGCCCGGGCGCCGGCGGCGACCCATTCGGCCTGGACATCAGGCCGGTCGTCGTAGAAGAGGTCACTGGTGACGATCACGGAGGAGACCGCATTCACTGCCAGCCGTGCCGTGAGCCCAGGGTCCGGAAGCACCCGTTCGCCGGCCCCCAGCGCCCGGCTGGTGCCGTCGGCCGGAATGACTCCCGCCACCGCCAGTGGCACTCCCAGGGCCAATGAGGGGTCCAGCGCCCCGCAGGTCCCGACCCGGATCAGCGCCTGTGCACCCAGGCCGATCAGCTCCTCCACCACGATGGCGGCGCTCGGGCCGCCCATCCCGGTGGCCTGGATCGTCAGCGGCGCGCCGTCGGGCGCCTCGCCCGTGTAACCCCATAGCCCGCGCTGGTGGTTGAACATCGCCGGCTCGATCAGCAGGGCCTGCGCCATGGCCAGCGCGCGGTGCGGGTCGCCGGGCAACAGGACGCGCGGCGCCAGGTCCGTGCACGGCTGGAGGTGGATCGGCGCGCCGGGCACGCGCGGAATCTAGACGGTCGGTGGCGTTGTGGAACACTGCCACCCGATGGCACAGCGCAAGCGCACAAGTCCACGCGAGCTGCCCGACGCCGTCCGCGACGCGGTCGAGCGGACCGTCCAGGCCACGATCGGCTCGGCGGTGTTCACGCGCGAGCGCGCGCAGGAGGCTGTTGACGAGATGGTCAAGAACGCCGAGGCCAGTGCCGAGGCCGTTCGCGAGCGGGTGAGGGAGGCCATCGAGGACGCCCGGTCTGCCACCCCGGATGCCCTGCTTCGCGACATCCGCGATCAGCTGGGTGCAATCACCAGCAGGCTCGACGAGATCGAGCAGCGCCTGTCGAGCAAGCCCGCGGCCAGAAGGAAGCCGGCCGCCAAGAAGGCGGCAGCAGCAAGGAAGCCCGCTGCTGCGAAGTCCGCCGCGAAGAAGCCTGCCGCCGCGAAGAAGCCTGCCGCGAGGAAGCCTGCCGCCAAGCGCGCGGCGGCCTCCAAGCGAACGCGCTAGCCGACGTGGCCGGTCGCCGCGTTCTCATAACCGGGGTCTCGACCAAGCTCGGCGCCCAGCTGGCGCTGCGGCTCGAGGCAGACCCGGACGTCGACAAGCTCTTCGGGATGGACCTGGTCCCCCCGACGGCGCCGCTGACCCGCATGGAGTTCATCCAGGCGGACATCCGTGAGCCGGATGTGATGTCGATCCTGCCGGAGACCGGCGCCGAGGTCGTGGTGCACAACAACATCCTTCGCCGCCCCAGGGTGGGGATGAGCCCGCAGGCCGCCCACGACATCAACGTGATCGGGACGCTCCAGCTCCTCACGGCCTGCGAGCACACCGGGTCGATCGAGGCCATCGTCGTCCGCGGGTCTGCCGGGATCTACGGCTCCGAACCCGCGGCGCCCCAGTTCTTCCGCGAGGACATGGCCATGCTCTACGCCAGCCGCACGCGGTTTCAGCGCGACGTCTCCGAGATCGAGACCTACTTCGAGAACTTCGCCCGCCGCCGTCCGCACGTGACCTGCACGATGCTCCGCTACCAGCCGGCCATCGGCACGTCGCTGAACACCCAGGTGACCCGCTACCTGGCCATGCCGGTCCTGCCGACCTTCCTCGGCTACGACCCCCGCCTTCAGTTCGTGCACGAGATCGACGGCCTCGAGGCGCTCGTCGCTGCCATCAAGAACCCCGTGCGCGGCGCCGTGAACGTGGCAAGCCGGGGAACCATCGGCCTGACCCGCATGGTCCGAATGGCCCACAAGCCCAACGTGCCACTCCCGCCCCAGCTCTTCGGCGGCGCCGTGCAGGCCGGCACGCGCTTTGGCCTGGATCGCCTTTCGGACGATTTCAAGCGCCTGCTGCGCTACGGGCGCGGCGTCGACCTGGCCAGGCTCGAGAACGAGGTCGGGTTCGTGCCGCGCTACACGACGGTCGAGGCGGTGGCCGAGTACATCCGGGCCAGCCGTGGCGAGCCCGTCCCGGCAGAGGCCAGGGGCCCGTCCGAATCGGCGGTCGTATGAGCGAGACGCGCACAGACCGGCCCCAGGATCTGCCACTGGCGGCCGCGATCGGCTTCCTGCGCAGCCTTCGCAAGGCGCTCGAGTCGGGCGCCGAGCTGCCGGTGGCCCTGAGCCACGCGGCCGGCGGCCTCCCGCGGCAGGCGCGCACGCGCGTGGAGCGGATGAGCGATCGCCTGGGCGGCGACTATGCCGAGGACGAGTGGGGATTCGACGAGGAGTTCGCCGAGACGGCCTTCCCGTTCTTCGAGTTCATGTACGACCGCTGGTGGCGCGTCCAGGTCGAGGGCATCCAGCACGTGCCGGGCCACGGCCGCGCCCTCCTGGTGGCCAACCACGCGGGCGTGGTCCCGTGGGACGCGACGATGATCGGCGTGGCCATTCTGCGCCACCATCCGCTGCCCCGCTACGCCCGATTCCTGGTCCTCAACTGGGCCTTCGACCTGCCCTGGGCCTCCGTGTTCCTGCGCAAGGTGGGCGGCGTGCCGGCGTCACATCACAACGCCCAGCGCCTGCTCGAGCAGGAGAACTTGGTGGCCGTCTTCCCGGAAGGCGTCAAGGGCGCCGGCAAGGACTGGAACCAGCGCTACCGCCTGCAGCGGTTCGGCCGCGGTGGCTACATCGAGCTGGCCCTGCGCACGGGATCCCCGATCGTGCCCGTCGCGGTGGTGGGCAGCGAGGAGATCTATCCCAAGCTCGGCGAGAACCGCCTGCTGGCGAGGATCACCGGAGCACCGTATTTCCCGGTCACCCCCACCTTCCCGTGGCTCGGGCCGCTCGGCGGCGTGCCGCTGCCCTCCAAATGGCGGATCGAGTTCTGCGAGCCGATCCCGACCGAGCACTACGGCCCCGAGCGCGCCCAGGACCAGCGCCTGGTCCTGGAATTGTCTGAGCGCGTCCAGGAGACGATTCAGCAGAAGCTGTACGAGAACCTGGTCAAGCGGGGCTCCACCTTCGTCTGATCTACAGTCTCCCCATGGGCTTCAAGTCCGCGGAGGAGTTCCGAGAGGTGATGGACCAGGTCTTCGGCCTGATGAGCGCCGACCCCGACATGGGGCCGAGGCTGCGCGAGGCCGACGTTCCCCAGCGCTTCGAATACCCGGACATGGCGATGGTCGTGACCGTCAGGCCCCGCGCGGAGGTCGCCGACGGGCAGAACCTCGAATGGGCCTGGGGCGCGGACGTGGAGTGGGAGTACGACGTCGAGATGACGATGGACTCCGATGTGGCCAACGGCTATTTCCAGGGCAGGGAGAACATCGCGATGGCAATCGCCCGGCGACGGATCACGACGGGCGGAGATGTCCGCAAGGCCCTGGCGGTCCTGCCGATGACCAAGCCCGTCTTCGTCCTCTATCGCTCGCTGCTCGAGGAGAAGTACCCCCACCTCAGCTTAGAAGTGCACGCCTCGCATTAGGTAGGCCATCGCGACCGCTTCGGTCGACATGGCGTCCTGCTTCTCGAGCTGCGCGGGCTTGCCGTCGGCGCCCTTCTTGGCGTCGCCCTTGGCGGCCTTCGAGTCGGGGAACAGGTTGTACGCCGTGCTCAACACCTGGTCCATCGTCTGCGGCGAGATCGCGTAGATCACTTCGCCGGCCGTGCCCAGGCGGGTGGCCTTGCGCTTGGGCTGGTCGATGATCGAGTCGCAGATCATCTCCCCGGCCTCGTCGGGCGAGAGCGTGGGGAAGGCGTCGTACATGCTGGTCGGGGCGATCATCGGGGTTCGCACGAGCGGCATGTAGATGGTGGTGAAGTGGACGTTGTCGCCGATCACCTCGGGTGCCGCACAGCGTGAGAAGGCGTCGAGCGCGGACTTGGAGGCCACGTACGCCGAGAACCGCGGAGTGTTGGTCTGCACCCCGATCGAGGACACGTTGATGATGTGGCCCGACTTACGCGACCGCATGCCGGGCATGAAGGCCATGATCAGCTTGAGCGCGCCGAAGTAGTTCAGCTGCTTGGTCCGCTCGAAGTCGTGGAAGCGGTCGTAGGAGCGCTCGATCGAGCGCCGGATCGAGCGGCCGGCGTTGTTCACCAGGATGTCGACGCCCCCGTGCTGCTCCAGGACCTCTTTGGCCATGCGCTCGAGGTCCTCGAGGTCCGACAGGTCCGCCGGATGCACGTGCGCCACTCCACCCAGCTCCTCGATCTGCTTCGCCACCTCCTCGAGCTTTTCGCGCGTGCGGGAAACCAGAAGCACCTCGCCGCCGGCCGCGCCCACCTTCAGCGCCGCGTCCAGGCCGATCCCGCTCGACGCGCCGGTGATCAGGACCTTCTTGCCCTTGACCTTGCTCGCGAGGCTTCGGTCGCGGAACAGGTCCGGGTCGAGGTTGCGCTGCCAGTAGTCCCAGAGCACGCCCGCGTAGGTCTCGAGGGGCGGCACGGCGATGCCGGTGCCCTCGAGCGCCCGCAACGTGTCGCGCGCGTCGAAGCTGCAGCGGAAGTCGCGCACGTCGAGCGCATCCGGCGGGATGCCGAGGTCCTTAAGCGTCTGGTCGCGGATCTTCTTGACCGTGGGCACCGCCATGAGCCCCAGGCGCACCGGCTTGGGCACCACGTTGATCATGTTGCTGTCCACGCGCATCGCGAACTGCGGGGCGCCGGCCGCCTTGGCGAAGGTGTTGATGGCCGAGCCCACCGACATGGGCTCCGGGTTCACCAAGTGGAACGTGTCGCCGGGCAGGTCGTCGTCGGACATGTGGGCGATGTGGTCCATCGACTGGGCGATGAAGTCGACGGGGACGATGTTCGTGTGCCCGCCTTCGGGCCCGGCAAGCGGTACCCACGGCGGCAGCGCGGCCTTCAGCCGCTGGAGCAGCTTGAAGAAGTAGTAGGGCCCGTCGACCTTGTCCATCTCGCCGCTCTTCGAGTGGCCCACGACGATGCCCGGCCTGAATACCAGCAGCTTGGCCTTGATCTCCTCACGGGCGATCTTCTCGGACTCGTACTTCGTGCGGTGGTAATGGTGGGGCAGCTTCTGGCCCTCGTCGAAAAACTCCTCCTGGAAGACGCCCTTGTAGAGGCCGGCCACCGCGATCGAGCTGGTGTGGTGGAAGCGGCCTACGTCGTGGGCGTTCGAGAATTCGGCCACATGACGCGTTCCCTCGACGTTGGCCGTGATCGAATCCTCCTCGCTGGCCTCGACGTCGTAGACGGCGGCGAGGTGGAACAGGTGGTCGATCTTCTGGTCGAAGCCCTCGACCCCGAGCCCCGGCCTGGAGAGATCGCCGACGACCGGCACGATCCGGTCCCCCGCGCCCAGCGAGTGCGCCAGGGAGTCCAGCCGGCCCCGTGAGCCCTCGCGGACGAGGCAGTAGATCGTCCCCTCGCGCTTGAGCAACTCCTCGAGCAGGTGCCGCCCGATGAAGCCCGTGGCGCCGGTGACGAAATAGTTCAAAGCTCTCTCCCTCTCAGCGAAATCCGGATTTGCGG
>JAXDIE010000171.1:0-3342 GCA_034664165.1 Thermoleophilaceae bacterium
CGCCCTCGACTGGCTGAACAATGCGACCACCAGTGGCTTCAATTTCTTCGGCCTGGAGATCGAGCTGTGGCGGATCGGCGACTCGCCGATGGCGCCAAAGTTCAACGTCGTGTCGAAACCCAACGACTGGAGCCGCGCGGTTCGCGAGCAGGCCGCCACTGCCCAGAGTGGTCAGCTCACCGAATTCCAGCGGCTGCACCTCGAGTTCTGGACCCAGTTCCGGAAGTACCTCGAAGATCGAGGCAGCCACATCAAGATGACTCGACCATCCAAGGACCACTGGAGCAACGTTCCCGTGGGGCGGTCGTACTTCACGCTGGTGCCGTGGAACGGAATGCGCGACAACCGATCGGGCGTCCACCTGTCGCTGACCGGCCCGGACGCGAAGGCTCACTTCCAACTGCTGCTCGCGCGTCACCGTGCTGATATCGAGGCGACGCTCGCTCCATTTGGCACGGTCGATTGGCGCTTCCTCGCCCACGCGAAGGAGAGCCAGGTCCAGGTGGTACGGCCCAGCACCCCGTCAAAGCCGGACAGCTGGCCCGATCTGAACGCATGGATGGCGGGCGCCCTCGAGGCGATGCACGCGGTGTTCAGCCCGCTGGTGCGGACGCTATATGCTGCGGATTGGGTCCCGCAGGGTGCGACAGTGGCGGCAGACGACACAGCGCCTATCAGCGTTCCGATCGGAGGCGGAGACGGGAGCGCGCCCGGGCTGGAGCCCTACTGACCGATCTCGGCGACCGGGCCGGCGCACCGCGACGATCGTGATCGACGGGGCCCCGCGCAGGCTCAACTAACGCAGGCGTGGCGTATGCACCAGCACGTGCCGATGCACGTCGCCGGTGTTGTGCGACGACCGGCTCTAGCGCTGTCATTCCCCGGAGCAAGATTGTCCGATCAGGCGCCGAGAGCCGTGCCCCCGACGAACGCGTAGGCCTCGGCAACGATGTCCTCGGCCCGGTCTGAGTCGATCGGGATCGCCGCCCACTCCTTCATCGGCCGTTTGCGTCCCATCCCGAATGGCGTCGCCTCACCCGCCTCGATGAGCGTCAGGACCCTGTCGCGTGGCAGCTTCACCGCAATGCCGGGGTGGACCAGCATCGCGAAGATCTGTCCGTCGACGCGCATCCCGGCACTCGGCCCGAACCCGGTCCCGAACGTCACGCGCGGATCGTCCGCGTATGCAGCCTGGATCTCGGCGAAGCGGGCCTCAGCGTCCATCGAGCTCCATTGTGCGGCCTTGTCCTCAGTCGATCAGGCCCCGTCTGCGGGCGACGGCCGCCGCCTCTGTTCGACCGCTGACGCCCAGCTTTCCGAGGATGTTGGAGACGTGGACGCCAGCGGTCTTCCCGCTGATGAAGAGCAGTGACGCGATCTCGCGGTTGGTGCGGCCCTCCGCGACGAGGGCAAGGACCTCGCGCTCCCGCTTCGTCAGGCCAGCCTGGTCGTCTGGGCTCGGCCGCGACTCCGCACCGTGGTCGGAGGTGAGGTCGATCCGCGCGCGAGCGCCGACGGCTTCCAGCGCCTGCCGCAGCGGCAACGCCTCCAGCTCCACGGCGATCCCATGGGCGCGCTCCAAGGCATCCCGAGCGGCCCGGGGCTGACGTGCCGCCAGCAGCGCCTCGCCTTCCCGCCACAATGCATAGGCACGCCAGGAGCGCATGGGGATCTGCTCGAACGTTCGGGCAACGGCAGCCCACTGATCGGCCTGGGCGCCATCTACGCGCGCAATCTCAGCGCGAGCCAAATCCACGAACGCGCCCGTCAGATGCGCGAATGCCGGCCGGTCGGCGCCGGCCTCGGCGTGCAGCGCGGTGACGTCGTCCAAGATCCGTTGGGCACGCGCGGAAAGCTCCCGAGCCGCCGCCGTCACGTGCCTCCGCCGGTTTGCGATGGAGATCTCCGCTTCGGCCCGCAGGCCCAGGGCATACAGCGGGCCCACGCGGCCGATGAGCCCCGAGTCGATTCGGATGATCCGGTCCAACGCCTCTGCGATCACGCCACTGGCGTCGGCAAATCGACCCTCCCAGCAGGCCAGCTCGGCGGCTGCTTCCGCGGTCGGCGCCACCATCTGTGCCTCGACGACGCGCCCACTGATCTCGTGGAGCCGCTCGATGCGGCGCCGCGCTGAGTCGAATCGGCCCTGGCCAACGTCCAGCAATGCCAGCCTCTGCTGGATCAGGAGGTCCGAGACGCCCGCGATGGCGTACTCGCTCGCCTCCTGCACCAGTTCGGCCGCCTCGCGCCAACGACCGGCGCGGATGAGCGCCAGGCCACCCTCCGCCAGCGTGGTGGAGCCGAAGTACTGGGTCATTCCGTGCGACTCGTCGTACTCGAACCCCAGCCGCGCCTCCGCCTCCGCCTCAGCGAAGCGCCCCACCGCGCTCAGGACATCGACGATGTTCTCGTATGCGCGGCCGAGGTCCTCCATCGTGCCGCCGGCGATACCAATCTCAATTGAGTGACGCAGGTCGGCCAGGCCGCCGTCCACGTCGCCCAGGTAGGCCTTGGCAACGCCGAGCGAATCGAACGCATGTCCCTCCGGGCCAGGGGCACCCGCGGCTCGAGCCGCCTCGATCGCCGCCCGCAGGAACTCGATCGCCTCCGACCAGAAGCCGACGACCATGAGGATCTGGCCGAGGCGCGCAAGGGCCCAGGCGCGGGTGACCGTGGGCGGATCGGCCGGGACCAGGCGAACCGCCTCCCGGCCGGCCTCCAGCGCCGTGACCCCGTCGCCGGCGCTCCAGGCGTACTGGCAGAGGCGTTGCTGAAGGGTCCCGGCGCGAGCGGGATCGACGTCGGGGTCCACGTCTGCGATCGCTTCCCGGACCAGTGCCACTGCTCGTGGTGGAGCGGATGCCCAGGCCGCATCCGCGGCACGGACCAGGAGGTCGATCCGGTCCATGCCCACGAGCGTTTCGGCATTTGGGACCTGTGGCCACAGCTCCAGGGCTCGCTCATACAGCAGATGCCCATCCGCGAAGGCGTACACGGCAGTGGCCGCCTCGGCCGCCCGCATCGACGACTGGATCGCGGCGGGCAGGTCATGCGCGGCGTAGTAGTGGTGCGCCAGCTCCGCGGTGCGCTCCGGACCTGCGGGACCTCGCTCGAGAGCGGCCGCGAAAGCAACGTGGATGCGTGTCCGGTCGGCCGGCAGCAGGTCTCCGTAGATCGCCTCCTGCACCAGCGCATGCCGGAAGGCGAAGGCGTCCGATGCCCCCTCCCGCGCCGCGGTCACCACGGAGTGCTCGACCGCCTCGCGAAGCGAGGCCATGACTTCGGGTTCGGGCAGGCCGGCCACGGCGGCAAGCGTCCCCGCCGTGAAGCGTGGACCTGCTG
>JAXDIE010000017.1:0-37363 GCA_034664165.1 Thermoleophilaceae bacterium
TCCGGTTGCCCCGGTCAGAAGGATCACTAGGCCAGAGCGTAGCTATCATGCGCGCGATGGCTTACGTGATCGCACAGCCCTGTATCGGGCAGAAGGACAACTCGTGTGTCGAGGTGTGCCCGGTGGATTGCATCCATCCCACGCCCGACGAGCCCGACTACGACAAGGTCGAGATGCTCTACATCGATCCCGATGAGTGCATCGACTGCGATGCCTGTGTCGAGGCCTGCCCCGTCGACGCCTGTTTCGCCGAGGACCAGCTTCCGGCCGAATGGGCCAACTTCACGCAGGTCAACGCCGAGTACTACGCCTCGAAGTAGCTGAGGCTAAGCCTGCGTTAAGCACGCGACGGGTCGGAGTAGGGGGTTTACCCCCGGGTACCCACGGCTGCCGCCGGCGCCCTGCGCTGAGCGGAAACCCGGAACCCCAAGGAGGGACCTCATGACATCCAGGATCCGAGCGATCCTCAATCCATCGATGGCCGTTGCGCTTGTAGCGCTCTTCGCAGCTGTCGGTGGTGGCAGTGCCATGGCGCTCAGCGGCAATAACACTGTCTCTTCAGGCGACATCAAGCCCGATGCCGTCAAGTCGAGTGACATCAACAATGGCGGCGTCAGGTTCGAAGACCTCGGCTCCGATGCGATAAGCCCCAGGGCTTCGGGCTCGTTCAACCCGCTCGGAGTGCTCGCGGCCACGTTCCCGCCGTCGGGGATCGCGCAGGGCAATCTGATCAAGCCCAACGCAACGACGGGTCAGTACTGCGTCGTCGGCCTGCCGTTCACGCCGCGGACCGCTGTGGCGCAGGACGGTGCAAGCCCGTTCGACGACATCGTCTCGGTGGTGCCAGGCACCGTGGGCGCGTGCCCGCCCGAGACGCAGATCACGATCCGGATCACGGACAACGCAGGCGGAGCCGCGAACTCCGGGTTCAACCTGCTCGTCTTCTAGACGAGGGGCCGGGTCAGCCGGTGGCCATCGGCAATGCCGTGCCCGTTACGGGCGCGGGCGCCGGTTCCATCGGCTGGCCGCTGGCCGCCTGGAACACACCAAGGCTCTGTGGGGTGGCGGCGATGATGCCGCGGGCCGCATGGAGAATCGCCTGTGAGGCCGGTGAGTCCGGATCCTCGAGAACCAGGGGCGTGCCGTTGTCGGCAGCCAGCCTGAGCTCCTCCTGAAGCGGGACCTTGCCTAGCAGGGGCACGTCCAGCTCCTCGGCCAGCTCCTCGCCGCCGCCTTCGCCAAAGATCGCGACACGCTCGCCACTGGGGGTCACGTAGCCGGACATGTTCTCGATCACGCCGAGAAGCCCAAGGTTGAACTGCTGGGCCATCTCGGCCGAGCGCTTGGCCACCTTCTGGGCCGCGGGCTGAGGCGTGGTCACGAGCAGGAACTGTGCCTGCGGGAGAAGCTGGGCCAGCGTCATGGACACGTCACCCGTGCCTGGGGGCAGGTCGATCAGCAGGTAGTCGAGCTCACCCCACGCCACGTCCTCGAGGAACTGGCGGATGGCCTTGTGGAGCATCGGGCCCCTCCAGACGATCGCCTTGTCCTGCTCGGACAGGAAGAACTCGATCGAGATGACCTTGAGGCCACCGGGCGCATCCAGAGGAAGGATCTTGCGATCGGCCGAAATCGACGGCTTGCCGTGCACTCCGAGCATGCGGGGAACGGAGTAGCCCCACACGTCGGCATCCATGACAGCCGCGCGCTTGCCCTGGGCCTGCAGTGCGGCCGCCAGATTGGTGGTCAGCGTGGACTTGCCCACGCCGCCCTTGCCGGAGCCGACACAGATCACGTTCTTGACCGCCGCTAGTGCGCCCTCGGGAAGCCCGCCCTGGCGACCCAGTCGCTCCTGGAGGCCCTGCTTCTCCTGTGCCGAGAGCACGTCGAAGCCCACGTTGACCTGCTGGACCCCCTCGAGTGCTCCCACCGATGTTGCGACCGCCTCCTCGAAATGCGAGCGGATGGGGCATCCGGCCGTTGTCAGCGAGACCACGACGTCGACGCGGGCGCCGTCGTCGAAGAAGTCGATGGACCGCACCATTCCCAGCTCCACGATGTCCTTGCGGAGCTCGGGATCGATAACGGCACGAAGAGCGTCTGTGACCTGTTCTTTGGTGGGCATGTGAAAACGATTCTGGCAAAGACTGGCCATCGGCCGGTTAAAGAGAAAGACGGGGCCCGAAGGCCCCGTCTTTCGAGGGAGGAGAGAGTTACTGCACTGCCGGCGGATATGAGGCCGGCAGACTCACCCGTTCCCGTCTCTCGGCGGGGCGGGGGAAACTTGGCTTACGCCAGGCTCTTGACCTGCTCCTGAACGTCCTTCACCAGCGACTCGGCGTTGGTGCGAGCGGTCTTGGTGCGGGCCTCGACGTCCTTGCGAACCTGCTTGACCTGCTTCTCGAGGGTCGTGCGGTTCTTCTTGACGGTCGTCTCGGCTGCACGGCGACGCTGACGCAGCTCACGCTCGACACGGGTCCGGGTGCGCTTCACTTCGCGCTGGACCTTGTTGCGGGCGGTGGTGCCGCGACGCTCGAAACGCTTGATCTCCTTCTCACGACCAACCTTGGTCTGGAAAGGCTTGACAGCGTCGACGACGCCGTCACGGGCGATCAGGGCGGCGCCAACGGGCACCAGCACGACGCGCTCGGCCTGCTCGACGACGGCCTCGACGACCGTGGGCTCGGGCTTGGGAGCGGGGGCTGCCTTCTTGGCAGCCGGCTTACGAGTTGAAGTCTTGGTTGCGGCCATGTGGAACGAATCCTCCATCTGTCTGGACTTGAATCTTATTAGTTCTAACGTCGGTAAGTGTATACCATCGAACACTTGTACGTAAACCCCCCTCTCGGGATGGTTACGCGAATACGTAGAAAAGCCGTGAACTACGCGGGTCTACGCGACGGCGGGAAGGCTGCCCGTGCGGCGCAACCAGGCCGCCGGGCGTGACAGCTCACTCAGGCTCGGAAGCGACTGGGGCGAATCCCAGACGCGATTGAGGGCCTCGATGCCCTCGGCGGCCACGACGGCGTCGCAGAACCGCTTGCCGACCTCGTACTGCCGCATCTTGAGATCGAAGCCCAGCAGGCGCTGAAGGATCCGCTCCGGAGTGGAGCGGCCGGCCCTGCGGGCGTCCATCGAGTCGCGCAGGCCGGCGTACTCGGGCAGGACGTTTTCTCCCACCGCATCCATCACGTGCTCGGAGTAGCCCTCGACGACCGCCATGGCCGCCTGCACCGAATCCATGATCTTGCGCTGCTCCCCGTTCTGGATCAACGCCATAAGCCCGCCCTCTCGATAGGTCGCATAGAGCTTGGCCGGGTCGGGGAAGGACGGCATGGCGCCGGCGCCGCCGCGATTGATCTGAACATCGAGGGTCTTGATGTAGCGGCGCATCAGGTCGCCCAGGTGCTCACGCAGCCACGGCACGCCCGTGAACTGGAGCACGTGGGTCACCTCGTGCAGCGCGACCCAGCGGAGGAAGCTGTCGGAGTCCACGCCCATGCTCTGCACCGCGCCCGCGAGGTTCGGCTCGACGAACAGAAGGCGGGGCTTGGTGTCGGGCGTTAGCAGCGAGAGCTCGAACTGGCCCAGCACACGTTGCGACATGTAGCCCACCACGAGCCCGACTTCGGCGGCAAGCGTGGCCCCTGCGGCCATTCGCAGCGCGGTCGAGAGAGGGCCTGCCTTGCCCAGGCGACGATCCAGCTTTCCCGTCACAGGGTCCAGCAGCTCGCTCAGCGTGACCAGGTTGATCTCCGCCCACTCCTCGCGGCTGATCACCTCGCCCCTGGGAATCTCGCCCGCCGCGGTCAGGCCCGTGTAGCCACCGACGTGGACGATCGCGTCGTCGGCCATCGAGGCCAGATCGGCGTCGAGCGAACGGGATGGCGCCCGCCCGGCGGCGTAACGCGCGATCTGCCCCGCCAGGGTCCAGTCAACCATTGGGAAACAGTAGCGAGAGCTAGAGGTCGGGAAGCTGCTGTACGAGCTCGGCCACCGGGGCGAACAGGTCGCCAACATCGTCTACCCGCTCGAGCAGCTCGCCTGCCTGGAAGCGCGCGGCCTCCGGGTCGCGATCCTCCGTCAGGGCCTCCACCTCGTCCCAGGAGAGCGGTGCCGACACGGTGGGCTGGGCGGTGGCGCGCAGCGAGTAGACCGAGACGGTGGTCTTGTAGCGGTCGTTCTGGCTCCAGTCCATGAACACCTTGCCCCCGCGCAGCTCCTTCTTCATCTTCGACACCACCAACTCGGGATGCTGGCGCTCGAGCATCTGGGCGAGCGAGCGCGAGACCGACTTGGTCTGGTCGTAGGTGGCCTTCTTGTTGTTCAGGGGCACATACACCTGCATGCCCTTCGAGCCCGAAGCCTTGGGGAAGCACTCGAGCTTGAGCTCGCTGAACACCTCGCGCAGGATCAGTGCCACCTCCGCGCACTCGACGATCGTGGCCGGCGGGCCCGGGTCCAGGTCGAAGGCCAGCACCGTGGGGCGGCCTGTGTCCTTGGCCAGCGAGAGCGAGGGGTGCATCTCCAGGTCGGCCATGTTGGCCAGCCACACGAGCGTCGGGAGGTCGTCGGCCAGGATGTAGTCGATCACCCGGCCGTCGCGGTGGCCTTCGACCGAGACGCTCTGGACCCAATCAGGCGCGTGCTTGGGACGCTGCTTCTCGTAGAAGTACTTCTCATCCACCCCGTTGGGGTAGCGCTTCATGGTCAAGGGGCGCCCGCGCAGATGGGGCAGCAGGACCGGAGCGATCCGCGTGTAGTAGTCGATGACCTGGCCCTTGGTGAACCCAGTCTCGGGGTACAGGACCTTGTCGAGGTTGGACAGGGAGAGCCGGCGGCCCTCGACCTGGACCTCCACGCGCCTCCCTGGCACGCGCGCCTACTTCTTGGAAGCGGCGGTGGCGCGCTTCTTGGCGGCCGGCTTCTTCGCCGCCGGCTTCTTCGCCGTGGCCTTGGACTTGGCCGACGGCTTCTTCGCGGCGGGCTGGGCGCCACCGCCGCGCTCCTTTGCGGCGGCCACGCTGGCCTCGAGTGCGGCCATCAGGTCCGGGACCTCGCTGACCTCCTCCTCCTCCTCGGTGCTCACGCTGATCTCCTGGCCCGCGGCCTTGCGGTCGATCATGTCGAGCACGGCCTCGCGGTACTCGTCGCGATACTTGCCGGGCTCGAAGTCGCCCGAGAGAGACTCGATCAGCTGCTGGGCCATCTTGACCTCGCTGGCCGAAGCCTCGGCCTTGGCGTCGGGAAGATCGTCGAGGTTCTCCGGCGGCACGACCTCGTCGGCGAAGAGCATCGTGGTCATGCCCAGCACGCCGCCCTCCATCGGGCGGATGAGGGTCAAGCTCTCCTTGGAGCGGATGACCACGCGGGCGATGGCCACCTTGTTGGCCTCGCGCATGGCCTCGAACAAGAGGTTGTACGGCTTGTCGGCACCGCGATCGGGGGCCAAGTAGTACGGGTGGTCGTAGTAGATCGGGTCGATCTGGTCCTGATCCACGAACTCCTGGATGTCGATCGTCCTGGTCTTCTTGGGGTCGAGTGCGTCGAGCTCCTCGGGCTTGATCACCACGTAACGGTCCTTGGCGATCTCGAAGCCCTTGACGATCTTCTCGAAGGGCACCTCCTCGCCGGTCTTCGCAGACACGCGCTTCTGCTGGATGCGCGCACCCGTCTCCTCTTCGAGCTGGTTGAAGCGGACGGTCTTCTTGTTTACGGCGCTGAAGAGCTTCACGGGCACGTTGACGAGCCCGAAGCTGATTGCGCCGCTCCAGATTGCGCGAGCCATGGGCTGTTTATTACCGCATCGGGGCCATTTCACCCACCAGCGGGAAAGAAGTTGCCGCTATTCGACCAGCCCGGCAGCCTGGCGAGCTTCGGTCTCTTGGTGTGGGAGGAACGCCTGTACGCGAACCACACGATCGTCGCCGTCGAATGTGAAGACGGTGAACAGGATCATCTCCATCTCGATTCCACTGCCGGCCCCGCGCGCCTTGGCGAGCTGGCGGACCAGGACCCTCTCGCCGCAGGATTCTACGTCGACCAGGGTCACCGCCATCGCCTCAAACGCGTCGGGCTCCATCCATTGCCGGTAGGCGCTAACCCCCCTGATCGGCTCCCGGCCATCAACGGGCTGGTACTCGATCTCCGGGTGTGCGTGACCCACGGCGGCGTCGAAATCCTGCCGATTGAAGGCCTCGTACGAACGGCGGACGATCTCGAGCCTGTCGGTCACCCCGCGAGCCCCGCAACCCGGCGCGCCTCGGCCTCCTCGCGCGGGAGGAAGGTCTGGACCCGGATGACGAGATCGTCCTCGTCGAACGTCCAGACGTTGAACGAGATGACGTCCATCTCGATGCCGCTGCCGGCTCCGCGGGCCTGGGCCCGCTGGCGGACGAACACCATGTCACCGCTGACCTCGATGTCGATCGGCGTGACCACCAGGTCCGCGAACGCGTCCGGCTGCATGAACGCCCGCCAGGCGTCGGGACCGACGAGCGAGCCCAGACCGCTGACGCGCACGTACTCGATCTCCGGGTGGGCGTGGGTCAGTGCCGTGTCGAAATCCTGCTGATTGAAAGCGTGGTAGGAGCGGCGGACGATCTCGAGCCTGTCGGTCACCGGACAGTTCTACCGCGCCGTCGGCTCCCTGACCACGTCCGCGGGGTCGATGTCGTCGCGCAGGCCCTTGAAGACCGGGGCCCGCAGCGTTCCGGACCGCGTCCATTCGGTGAACTCCACCTGGGCCACCAGCTCCGGCTCCACGAAGTTCGCGCCCTTCGGAGTCGCGCGGCCGCTGAAAGGCGACTCGGGACGCGCGAGGTCCTTCAGCTGTGCGGTCAGGTCCTTGAGCAGCGCCTCGTTGAACCCCGAGCCCACCTTGCCCGCAAAGGTAAGCCCGCCTTCGCCCTGGACGCCCACGAGCAGAGCACCCAGGCTGCTCGCCCGACCGCCCTCGCCCTGAGTCCAGCCGCCGACGACGAACTCCTGGCTCAGCCGGTTCTTGACCTTGACCCATGCCTGGCTCCTGCGACCGGGCTCGTACGTCGAGTCCCGCCGCTTGGCCACCACCCCCTCCAGGCCTTGCTCCAACGTTGCCGCCAGCAGCACCTCGCCGTCATCGTGGGCCGCCGGAGTGCGCCACGACTTCCCGTTCAGGTCGAGCTGCTCGAGCAGGCGCCGGCGGTCGGAATAGGGCAGGCCCATCAGCGAATGGCCATCGAGCCAGAGCATGTCGAAGATCGCGAACGTGACGGGCATCTCCTTCATCGCCCGCCGCACGGCCGCCTCCGAGCCCAGATGCATCCGCTGCTGGAGCAGCTCGAAGCTCGGCACGCCGTCAGGACCGAAGGCCACCACCTCGCCGTCCAGCACCACGTCGAGTGACCCCATAGACCGGCCGAAGGGGCGCAGCTCCGGGTAACGGGCGCTCACGTCGTTTCCGTTGCGGCTCTCCAGGCGCAGGTGCCCGTGCTCGCAGTAAGCCAGGACCCGAACCCCGTCCCACTTGATCTCAAAGGAGAACTTCTCCCCGGCGGGCAGGGGCCCGGTAACTGCCGTCATCGGCCGGAGCCCCTCTGGCATCTGCTCCCGGCCGGGGTCCGACGGCGGGTCCATACGGTGGATCATCCAGTTCTTGCCCTTGGTCTGAAACAGGACGTATCGCCCCTGGACGCGTTCGCCGTGCAGCACCACGATCACCTCGTCCTTGCGGAACTTCTCCTCGTCGAAGGTGCCGCGATCCCAGACCTCCATGGTCCCCGCGCCGTATTGGCCCTCCGGGATCACGCCCTCGAAGCCCGCGTAGTCGAGCGGATGATCCTCGGTGTGCACTGCCAGCCGGTTGGCCTTGGGGTGCTCCGGAATGCCCTTGGGCAACGCCCACGAGACCATGACCCCGTCCTTCTCCAGCCTCAGGTCCCAGTGGAGCGAGGAGGCGTCGTGCTGCTGGATCACGAACCGCGGGGCGGCCTTCTTGGACCGCTTGGCGGCCTTGCCGGCGGGCTCCGTGGTCTTGGCGAAGTCGCGCTTCTGACGGTATTCGCCCAGGTCCTTGGCCATCTGCCGGGTATACCACCCGCGCTGTGGTTAGGATTCCCTCTTCGCCGCCGCCGCCACCGACTACAAGGGAGTCCCAGATGGAGTTCTTCGAGCGCCTCGATGCCGTCCGTACACGCTGGAACGTGCTCGAGCATTCCTTCTACCAGCGCTGGAGCGCAGGCGAGCTGACTCGCGAGGAGCTCTCCTACTACGCCGCCGAGTACCGGCACGCGGTCGAGGCGCTGGCAGTCGCCAGCGAGCAGGCTGCCGACTTTGCCGACGCGTCAGCACGCGCCGAGATGCAGGCGCACGCCCGCGAGGAGCGCCAGCACATCGAGCTGTGGCAGGAGTTCGAGCGCGCGCTCGACGCCGATTCTGCTCGCGAGCCGCGCATGGAGACGATCGAGTGCGCCGAGGCCTGGACGGCAGCCCGCAACTCGCTCGAAGGGCTGGCGATCCTCTACGCAGTGGAGGCGGCACAGCCGGCTATCTCGCAGACCAAGCTCGAGGGCCTTACCGAGCACTACGGCATGGAGCCCGACAGCCCCGCCACCGAATACTTCTCACTGCACGCCACGCTCGACCACGAGCACGCCGCAGAAGGGCGCGCGATGCTCGAGGAGCGGCTGAGCGGAGCCGACGCCGACCGCCTGATCGAGGTGGCCGAGGCCGCGCTCAAGGGCAACTGGACCCTTCTCGACGGCGTCGAGAAGAACTTCGGCCGCTAGACGCCGCTGATGAACGTCACCGGAGTCGACTTCACGATCGTGCCGACGCAGGACTTCGAGGCGGCCGAGCGCTTCTACGGCGAGGTCCTCGGGCTCGAGGCCGGCAAGCAATGGGGCGACCTGCCCGCCCGGGAGTTCGAGACGGGCACGCTCACCATCGCCGTGGTTCAGCCGGATGCGATCGGGCAGGAGTTCCACCCCCATCGCCTCCCGCTGGCGCTGCACGTCGATGACGTCGAGGCGGCACGGGCGGAGCTCGAGGCGAAGGGCGTCGAGTTCGCCCAGGACACCATCGACAGCGGCGTCTGTCACATGGCGGTCTTCAGCGACCCTGACGGGAACGCGCTGATGCTGCATCACCGGTACGCCCCGGCCGACGGCTGAGCAGCTAGCTCAGCTTCGCGACGGCCGCGGCGAACTTCGCCGGGCCATGGAGCGGCGGGCCGTGCCCGAAGCAGACCAGCTCGGGCTCGAGCGCGGCCAGCTTGCGGGCTGACTCGCGGTTGAGCTGCGGGTCGGGGCTGACGACCGGGAACGGCTCGCGGATATCGCCGTGGAGCGTGAACGGGTTGAAGCCCCACATCACGTCGCCACAGACGAGCGTCTTGTCTGACTCACGCCAGTAGGAGACGTGGCCGGGGGAATGCCCGGGCGTGTCGAGCACCTTGAAGCCCGCGACCTCGTCGCCCTCGACCAGGCGCTTGGCCACCGGGACGGCTGGGCAGCAGGGCATCATCAGCCCGCCGGGGCCGAGCATCTTCCCGGCCTCGACCGCCTCCGCATCTGCAGCACCGCACCAGAACGGGATGGCGTGCTGCTCGCACACGGCCTTGCTGGCACCGAAGTGGTCGATGTGGGCGTGGGTGAGGGCATGGGCGCTGAGATCGCGGCCCTTGATCTGCTTGAGGATCCGGCCCTTGTCCAGAAGAGTCCCGGCGTCGATCAGCACGTCGCCCAGGATGTACACGTTGATCCCGTTTGCGGGCGTGCCGTCCAGCTGGAATACGCCGTCTGCCAGTTCCTTCATGGCGGGGAACCTACAGCCCGTAGACGGTCTGCGTCAGAGCCGCCAGCTGTGCCGGCCCGGGGGCAGCCGCAATGCGTGAGCGCATGTCCAGGCCCAGGTCGACCTTGAGCGGGTCTGAATCGGCATCGGGGAACGCCACCACCCCGCCCGCCTCGCGGACGATCAGCTGGCCGGCTGCGGCGTCGACCGACCGGCAGGGGGCCAGGCTGATCATCCCGTCGAGCCGTGAGGCCGCGACGTTGCAGAGGGTCAGGGCGATGGCACCCAGGGCGCGCAGCCTCCGCGCGCCGGTATCGGCCAGGGCCTGGGCGTTTGGCGCCAGCAGCTTCGGGTTGGCGGATTCGATGCCGAGCATCTCGATCACCGCAGCGGGGTCGATCGGCTCGATCGGCTTCCCGTTGAGAAAGGCGCCCTGCCCCCGCAGCGCCCACCACTCGTCTCCGTAGACAAGGTCGTGGATGTAGCCCACCTGCACATCGCCCATCGTCCGGCCGCCGGCGACGGCGATCGAGACGCAGTGGAAGGGGAACCTGCGCTTGGCGTTAAGCGAGCCGTCGATCGGGTCGATCACCACGTGCACCGCCCCGCCTCCGGCCAGCTCGACCTCGCCGCGCTCCTCGGAGATGGCCGTTGCGCCAATGCCCAGCGCCTCCAGCTCGGCGAAAATGGCGTCCTCTGCAGCGCGGTCCATCGCCAGCGCCATGTCGCCGCCCTCGCCCCGCCCGGTCTCCTCGAAACGGGCTGCGCGCGTCTCGAACTTGTCCACGGCCTCACGTGCGCGGACCGAGGCACGCCGGCAGAGGCCGAGCCAGTCCGCCCCGAGCACGGACAGCGCGGTCTCAGAGTGGGGCATTGCGGACGTATCCTAGATGGGGATGCACGAACCGCTGGACCAGGAGCAGAGCCGGGCCGTCGCGCACCCCGGCGGCCCGCTGTTGGTGCTGGGCGCAGCGGGCACCGGCAAGACCCGTGTGCTCGCCGCCCGCTTCGAGTGGCTCGTCGGCCAGGGCACCTCGCCCGGAGCCATCCTGATGCTCATGGGATCGCCCAGCGCAGCCAGCGAGATGCTGATCCGGCTGGAGACCGCCATCGACCAGCCTTACGAGGAGCTCAGGGTCTCGACCTTCCAGGGATTCGCCGAAGCCCTGCTGCACGAGGAGGCGCTGGAGCTGGGGCTCGACCCGGACTTCGGGCCCGTCAGCGCCGCTGACCGGCTGGCCATGCTGCTCGAGCGAATCGATGAGCTGCCGCTGCGCCACCACGAGATCCGCGGCAATCCGGCACCGCTGATCGGCGGCTTCATCTCCCGGATCGACCGCCTCAAGCAGGAGATGATCACCGCGGAGGAGTATCGCCGCTACGCCCACTCGCTGGCCGCCGGGCAGGGCGGCAACCCCACCGACGCCGACCGGGCCGAGGCCGACCGGGAGCTCGAGTTCGCCGCCGTCTACGACCACCACGACCGGATGCTCCAGAGCCAGGGAGCGCTCGACTCGGGTGACCTGATCCTTCAGGCCTTCCGCCTTCTTCACGAGAAGCCCCATGTGCGCCGCCGCCAGGCCGAGCGGATCCAGCACGTGCTGGTCGACGAGTACGAGGACGTGAACTTCGCGCAGGCTGCGCTGCTCAAGCTCCTGTGCTCGGAGCACCGCAACGTGACCGTCGCCGGCGATGACGACCAGGGCATTCACCGCTTCAGGGCGGCCGCCGCGAAGAACCTGACCGACTTCGAGCTGGAGTACGCCGACGCCACGGTCGCCAGGCTCGAGCACGACCACCGTTCGGCCGAGCAGATCCGGCGCGCGGCGCTGGCCGTCGTCGCGCCGATCCCGGCCCGCCTGCCCAAGGAGCTGGCGGGCCGCGAGGGCGGCACCGTCCGGTTCTGGCACTGCCTCTCCGAGCGCGGCGAGGCTCAGGCGGTGGCCCGCGAGGCCGAGCGCCTGGTGGCCGCCGGAACGGAGCCCCGCCAGATCGCGGTCCTGGTCAGGTCGACCCACGGCGAGGGCGTGGTGGTCACCGCGGCCCTTCAGGAGCGCGCGCTTCCCGCCAGGCTCACCGGGTCGGCGGCCTACTTCCAGCGGGCCGAGGTGCGCGATGTCCTTGCCTGGCTGCGCCTGCTCTCGGACCCGGGTGACTCGGGAGCGGTTGTCCGCGCGCTTTCCCGCGCGCCCATCGGCCTGGTGCCGGTGGACATCGCGCGGGTCACGCAGCACGCTCGCCGGCGCAAGCTGGACATGGTGGCTGGCGTGGCCGCCGCGTGCGAGGGCCCGCAGCTCTCACCGGAGGGCCGCGAGCGGGCCACCAACTTCCTCCGGCTTTACCGGGCCGCACACGGCGCGTTCGACGAGATGCGGCCCGACCAGTTCCTCCATCGCCTGATCGAGCGGATCGGCCTGCGCCGTAACCAGCTGTTCGCGCCCCAGCCGGACACCGTCGAGCGGCTGCTGAACATCGCGAAGCTCGGCGAGCTGGCAAGCGGCTACATCCGCCGGGAGCCGGGAGCCACCGCGCGGGACTTTGCCCGCTATCTGGCAGCGGTGGCCGAAGCCGGCCTGCCCGAGCCGGAGGCGGTTCTTCCCCAGGCCCCGGATGCCGTCCAGGTCATGACGATCGAAGCGGCCAAGGGCCGCGAGTTCGACCACGTGTTCATTGTGGGCCTCACGGCCTCGCACCTGCCGGGCCCCGTGCGCCGGGCGCCCGACGCGCTGCCCGACGCGCTGCTCAAGGAAATGCTGCCCGCCGACGATCAGGCCGCTCACGAAGCGGCAATGCGCCGCCTCCTCCACCTGGGAATCGCGCGCGCCCGCGAGAGCGTGACCTTGTCCTGGGCCGAGGTCGGGGACTCCGGCCAGGACCGGCGCGCCTCGGCGTTCTACGAGGACGCCCGCGAGGCACTCGACGCACCCGAGGAGTTGCAGGAGGAGGAGCTGTTCGGCCCGGCCGAAGGCCTGCACTCCACGTTCCGGATGATGCGCGACGAGGTGCTAGACACCGTGGCGCGCCTGGGCGGCCAGCTCAAGGACCTCCGGCTGGACACCTACATGGACGTCTCCCAGGGCGTGACCCGCTATCTCGAGCTGGTCAAGCTCGCTGCGCTGATCGAGCGCGCCAAGGACGGCCAGTCCACCGAGGAGGCCCTCGCCGACGTGAACGAGGTTTTGCTGCAGTCGACGACCCCGGAGCAGCGCGACGCGTACCTGACGTCCGCGCTCGACGACTACCTGCGCGACGCGGAGGGCCGGCGCGCAGGCCAGGGGCCCGCGCCCAGCAGCGAGCCGTCTCTGGAGTCCTTCATCCCGCGCCGCGGCGACGGCCTGATGCTGTCGGCCTCCGACATCGAGACCTACCGGATCTGCCCCCTCAAGTACAAGTTCGCCCGCGTCTTCCGGATCCCGCAGGAGCCGACGGTGAACCAGCGCTTCGGCATCGTGGTGCACCAGGTGCTGGAACGCTTCCACACCGGCGGCGAGGGCTCGCTCGAGGAGCTGATGGAGCTGTTCGAGAACGCCTGGCGCCGCGGCGGCTTCACCGACAGCAACGACGACCTGCAGTTCCACGAGCGGGGTGTCCAGGCGCTGAGGGACTACTGGCAGGCGGATCGCGACCGCACGTCGGAGCCCGTCAGCTTCGAGCGCAGCTTCTCCTTCAAGCTCGGGCCGCACCTGCTGCGTGGGCGAGTGGACCGCGTGGACCGCCTGCCCGACGGCGGGCACGAGCTGATCGACTACAAGACCGGCAAGCCCCGTACCGCCGAGCAGCTGCGCGAGGACATCCAGCTATCGGTCTACCAGATGGGTGCCCGCGAATCGTGGGGCATGGAGACCAGCGCCCAGAGCTACTACTACGTGATGGACAACGAGAAGGTCCCGGTCGAGCACTCGGAGAGCGAGCTGGCCCGGGTCCAGGCGACGATCGCCCAGATCGCCGACGGCATCACCGCCCAGGAGTTCGAGCCCACGCCCTCCCCTGAGATCTGCCCGTTCTGCGACTACCGCATCATCTGCCCCGCAGCCGAGAAGTAGCGCGGCCTATCCCTTGAGCTTCACGCTCAAGTTTTGGGTCGCCGCGTTCCCCACGGCATCCGTGAGCTCGACCGTGATGGTCGCCCTGGCGGCCTTCCCGTCGGCCAGAAGCTTGGCGATCGCACTGGCACTCTTGGCCTTCGCCGGCTTCAGGGTCAGGGTCACCGAAGAGCCCGCGGCCACGCCCCCTGTCAGCGGTTTGAGGGCGTAGGACTTCTTTCCGGCCTTGACCTTTCCCGTGGCCTTCGCGGTCAGGTCCTCCGCGCCGCCGGCGGTCACCTTGATCGCGATCCTTTTCCCTTTTTGCTTCTGGGTCTTCTTGGCCGTCGCCGAGCCACCGTCGACCGTCGTGTCAGCGGGCGGGGTCGTCCCGCCGCCCGCGCAGTTGAGTGTGCCCGCCCGCAGCGCGTGCCCGTCGGTGTTGCCGTCGTCGGCCCAGAAGACGGGCTTGGCGCCGGCCACGCACTCTGCGTCGGGCGCGATGGCAAAACCCTCGTTGTTGAGGTTCGCCATGCCGGCGGGACGGTCGAACGTGTTGGTGACGACGAACTTGCCGTCATCCACGCCCGACTGCGCGATGTCGAGCGTCTTGCTCTGACCGTTGCAGTTGTTGTCGCATACCGCCCACAGATGGGTGGTATCGGGCTCGTACTCCAAGCCCATGACGCCGGTGAAGCCGCTCGCGATGGTCGCGACCTTGGCGAAGGTGTCCGTTGCAAGATTGAGGGCGTAGGCGCGGATCTCCCCGGTCTGCTCAATCCCGACAAAAAACAGGCCCGCGCCGTGCGCGGGATACGTCGCCGGGTTGTATGTGGCGACTGCGGTCTCGTCGAGGAACCCCTTCGCGACGAGCACGTTGTCGGGTACCCACGTAACGGCCTCGGGACCGGCGTTCGCGCCCAATCCCGGTAGATCTGTGGTCAGGTCGAGCTCGTCCGTCGCGTCGAGACTGGCCGCCGCGCCCGAAACGTCGTAGCGCAGCACCTCGGGCTTGCTGGCGCCGCCCCCGTCGCGCTCGCTGGCAACGTAGACCGCGTTCGCGTCACCGCCGGCTAGGGTCACACCCTCGGCGTCCGGAGCGCCGGTCCCGGGAGGGAACCTGAGAGTCTTGCCTGCTGCCCAGCCGTTTGCGGTGTCCGGCGTCCACTTCGTGCCGTCCCAGACCAGCCGGAAGAGCATCGACGGGCTGTTCTGCACGGCCCACAGGACGCCAGGGGCACTGGTGCCGGATGGCTGGTAGGTGAGGCCGCTCAGGTTGGTGCCGAAGACGTTGAGGTCATCGGCCGTTGCGACCGCACTTCCCCCCGGCCATGCCGCGCCCCACGCGGGTGTTGCAGCCGCGAGCAGCGCAACGACAACGGCGATGGAAGTGACGAATCCCCTAAGTGGTAAGCGTGTCGCGGTCATTAGCTCTCCCCTTGCTGGCGCAGGAACTTTTGGAAATCCTTGGCGATGGCGTCGCCTGAGGGCAGGTTGCGCGGCTCGGGCGTGCCGCCCGGGAACTGATCGGCCTCTGCCTCGAGCTTCTCCACGAACGCCTTGACGTCGGGATCGCTGGCCACTGCGGCGTTGACCTGGCGTTCGTACTCCACGGCGGCGTCCTCCAGCTCGCCTGCATCCACGGCGACGCCCGTGATCCCCTCGAGCCGGCGAACCAGCTCGAGCGCGGCCTTGGGGTTGGGGCTCGCGGCCGCGACGTAGTGGGGCACGGAGGCCCAGAGGCTGACCGACGGGACCTTGGCACCCGCGAGGGCGGAATGCAGGACACCGACGATCCCCGTGGGGCCCTCGTAGTTGGTGCCGCCCAGGCCCATCTTGTCGACCAGCTCCTCGTCGGATGCGAGGCCCGTGATGGCGGTGGGGCGGGTGTGGGGGACGTCGGCCAGCAGCGCGCCCAGCGCCACCGCCATCTCCACACCCAGAGCATGCGATACCTCGATGACTGCCTCGCAGAACGTGCGCCACCGCAGCGCGGGCTCGGGGCCCTGGAGCAGCACCAAGTCGCGATCGGCACCCGGCACCTCCGCCACGTGGACGCTGATGTCGGGCCACTCGACCACCCGGCTCATTCCCTCGGTCAGGCGGATCATCGGCCTGACCTGGGTGAAGTCGAAGAAGTCCTCGGGATCGATCTGCGCGACCAGGCGCCCCTGGAGGTTCGCGATCAGCAGGTTGACGGCGGCCGAGGCGGCCTCGCCCGCGTCGTTCCACCCCTTGAAGGCGTAAACCAGGAGGGGACGACGAAGCTGAGGCGGCGGATCTTTCCAGTCGACATTCGACATGGGTTCACCGTACTACTCCGAGTCGAGTGCCTGAAGCGCCTGCTCCCGGCTCGAGTAGGCATGCATGCTGATGGCCTTGCCGTCGCGCATGCGCCAGAGGTGCACGATCGTGCCGTCCACCGGGGCGCCGCTCGCGGCCCCGCGGCCGCTCTGGGTGGCGACCACGACGATCACATCCTCGCGCGGCTCGAATATCTCGTCGGGATCGATCCGGTAGTCCTCGAACCCCTCGCCGGCCAGCGACGCTGCTTCGGTAGCGCCGTCCGCCCCCTCATAGGTCTGGGGGTCGGGCAGCTCCTCCCGGTCGGTCACCGTGAACTCGGGATGGACGTTGCGTGCCATCGCGTCCATGTCCCCCTTGTTGAACCCGGCGTACGACTCCCGGATCGTGTCGATGTCGGCCTGGGACATCCGCGCTCGGTCTAGGCCACAGCGCCCGGCATGACCCAGAACGCGACCACGGCGAACTGCAGCGCGGCGGCGGCGATCACCAGCAGGTGGAAGATCTCGTGGTAGCCGAACACGCCTGGCACCGGGTCCGGCCGCTTGCGGGCGTAGATGACCGCTCCCACCGAGTACATCAGCCCGCCGACCCCGAGAAGCGCGGTGGCCGTCCAGCCGATGGCCTCGGCCAGCATCGGGAAGCCCATGATGGCCACCCAGCCCAGCACGAGGTACATGACGGCGACGATCCAACGGGGTGCGTCGATCCAGAAGAGCTTGGTCACGACACCCGCGGCCGCCGCGATCCAGACGCCCACCAGCACGGCGGTGCCGAGGCTCCCATGGAAGGACAGGAGCGCGAACGGCGTGTAGGAGCCGGCGATCAGTACGAAGATCATCGAGTGGTCGACCCGGCGCATCATCCTCCGCCCGCGAGCGGTGGCCCACTTGACCCGGTGGTAGATCGCGCTGGAGCCGAACAGCAGCACGATGCTGGCCGAATAGATGGCGGCCGCGACCGTCGCACGCGGCGTCGGCGCGGTCGCGATCAGGATCGCGCCGAAGACCGCGAACACGAAGACTGCGATCTCATGGGAGACGCCTCGCAGGCGCGGACGAAGGAGTGGGTCGGGGGCCTCTGCAATGGCCACAGGGCGAGCTTATCCGGGCCGGAGGCCGGTCGCTATCCGGCGGGCTCGGGGGTCGGCTCGGGCTCGGCCTTGCGGCCACGCAGCAGCTTGTAGGCCAGGTAGATCTGGAAGGCGGCAAAAGCGATCTCGATGGCGCGCTCGGGCACGTTGTTGGACACCACTCCGCCGATCACAACGCCCACCGGGGAAAGGGCCATGACGATCAGCGCGTCCCGGATCCGGACGTTCCCGTGCGTGTGCTGGCGCCAGGCCCCCACCGCAGCCACGGCCACCACTGCGACCAGCGACGTGGACGTGGCCTGGAGGATCGGCTTGTCCAGGAAGATGACCAGCGCGGGGACGAAGAGGATCCCCCCGCCCACGCCGACCAGCCCGCTGAGCACGCCCGCGGCGAAGCCGACAGCCAGAAGCCCTATGAGGCTCGAGAGGTCCATCAGAAGATCAGCACCGCCGCCGAGCCCAGGAGGAAGAGGCCGAAGCCGATCGAGACCGCGCGCTCGGGGATCCGCTGCTGGATGGCCACACCCACGACCGACCCGGCGATCGCGGGCAGCCCGATCAGGACCCCGTTGACCACATCGACGTTGCCGTAGAAGGCCTGGACGGCGACGGCCATGATCGCGATGCCGACGATCGCTGCCAGCGACGTGCCCGTCGCCTCGCGCTCCCCGTAGGCGAACCAGAGGATGAGCAGGGGCACGATCACGGTGCCGCCTCCGACCCCGAACAGGGTGCTGAAAGCCCCCGCGACAGTGCCGATCACAGCTAGGCGCAACAGCCTGGAAGACATGGCCGGGCATACTAGGCGCGTGGCATCCCCGACCGCGGAAACGCCGGCCGGCGTGCTCGCGCCGCTGATTGACGATCCGGCGCGGGCTGCCGTCCTGTTCGACATCGACGGCACGATCGCCCCGATCGTGGACAAGGCCGAAGACGCCTATGTGCCTCCCTCAACGTCCAGCCTGCTCGGCCAGCTGGCCCGCCGCTACGCGCTGGTCGCCTGCGTGTCGGGCCGTTCGGCTGCCGAGGCACGGCGCATGGTGGGCGTGGGCAGCATCCTCTACGTGGGGATGCACGGCGCCGAGCGCCTGGGGCCAGGCGCGACCCAGCCCCAGCTGCGAACCGAGCTCGAGCCCTGGACAGCCAAGGTCCGGGAGTTCACGGAGTCGGTGACCGACGGCTTTCGCCTGCTGGGCATCCGCATAGAGGACAAGGGCCCGATCGTGGCCCTGCACTGGCGCCGTGCACCGGACGAGGCAGCGGCCCGCCGGCGCCTGGACGACGTGGCCGAGACGGCGGTCGCGGCCGGCCTCAACACCCATTGGGGCCGCAAGGTTCTGGAGATCCGGCCACCGGTCGAGATCTCCAAGCGGCTCGCGGTGCGTGACCTCGTGCTCGAGGCGGGTGCTTCCGGAGCCCTCTTCGCCGGCGACGACACAACCGACCTGGACGCGTTCGACGCCCTGGATGAGCTTGCCGCGGAGGGCACCTTGTCCACCGCGATCCGAATCGGAGTCCGATCCGACGAGGGACCCCCCGAGCTGATCGAGCGCGCCGACCTGGTGGTCGAGAGCGTGCCGGGCTTTGCCGCGGTGCTCGAGACCCTTGTCGGCTGACCAGGCATGCGGTTCACCGAATTCCTCCGCAACGCCGTGCTCCTGTTCGCCGGAGCAGCCTCGACGCTGGCGCTCTGCACACTCATCGCCGCCTTCTCCGAGGATGACCGGAGGCTGCTGCTCCTGGCCATCGGCTGGTGGATCCTCGCCGGTGTGATCGGCCTGTGGCTGGGCCGCCGGCCCCAGACCACCCAGGGGATCGGCCGGATGCTGGCCGATGCGAAGGCGGTCACGTCGATGCCGCCGATCGAGCCGGGGCCGATCATGTGGAACCGGCTGTGGCCGCTGGCCGTGTTCACCGCCGTTGCGGGCGGCCTGGCTTTTCTCTTCCCGCCGGTGGCGGCCGTGGCCACGGGCTACGCGCTGGCCATCTCCCTTGCCTGGCGTCGCCAGGCGCTGGCCGTGCAGGCCATCGAGGAGCGCGACGGCATCCAGTTCCACGTGGAGAAGGCGAGCCCGTTCGGCGCGACCCGGCTCACGCGGCTACCGGGCATGAAGCGCTACGACGTCTAGGACGGCTTCATCAGCTTCTGCAGCTGCTTCCAGGTCCGCGTGTTGGCAACGTCGGACTTGGTCAGCCAGGCACGGCGTGCGGTCGCCACGCCGTAGCGCTTGTTCTTCAGGCGCTCGACGCCGTGGGCATCGGAGTTGATCACGATCTTCACCCCGGCATCCACGGCCAGGCGGGCGTTGAGGTCCGACAGGTCGCGGCGATCGGGGTTGGCGTTGATCTCCAGGAACGTTCCCGTTCGGGCGGCGGCCTCCACCACCTTCTCGATGTCGATCGGATAGGGCTCGCGCCGCTCGATCAGGCGGCCGGTGGGATGGCCGATCGCCTTGACCAGCGGGTTCTCGATCGCCTCGATCATCCGCTCGGTCATGTTCTTCTCCCTCATGCGGAACGAGGTGTGGATGCTGGCGATCACCCAGTCCAGCTGGGCCACCAGATCGTCTTCGTAGTCGAGCGAGCCGTCGGTCCCGATGTTGATCTCGGAGCCCGCGAGCAGCGTCAGCCCGCCGAGCCCCTGGTTGACCTCATGGATCCGCTCGATGTGGCGGCGCAGCTGGTCGGGCGAGACGTCGTCGCCGAAGCCGTGGGTGGCCGAGTGGTCGGTGACCGCCAGATACTTCATCCCCTCGGCGATGGCGGCTGAGGCCATCTCCTCGATCGTGTTGCGGCCGTCAGAGGCGATCGTGTGCGAGTGCAGGTCGCCCTTGAGGTCCTTGTACTCGATCAGCTGGGGCAGCTCGCCCTTTGCCGCGGCCTTCAGCTCACCGCGGTTCTCGCGCAGCTCTGGCTCGATGTACTCCATCCCGAGCAGCTCATAGACCTCCTCCTCGGTGGCGCACGCATGGGTCTCGCCCGTGGCGTCGACCTTCACGCCGTACTCGGACACATGCAGCCCGCGGCGGACGGCGTCGGCCCGCAGCGCCTCGTTGTGCTGCTTGGAGCCGGTGAAGTGCTGGAGCAGGTTGCCGAAGTTCTCGGGCGGCACGATCCGCAGGTCCACGCTGAGCCCGTTGTTGGTGCTGGCGCGAACACCGGCGCTTCCGGGCTTGCCTGCGGCCTCGATCAGCGACATCTGGCTGAAGGCCTCGGCCAGAGCCTGCGGGTCGGTGGCCGTGGCCACGATGTCCAGGTCCTTGCAGCTGTCGGCCAGGCGGCGGGCGCTACCGGCGATCTCCACGCGGTCCGAAGCGGGATGCTCGCGCAGGGCGTCGCGCAGCTCGATGGCCACCTCCAGGGCACGGGAGAGCACCACCCGCCCGCGCGGGCCCGACTCGGCCAGGGCGGCGATCGAGTCCAGGATGTTCTGCTCGGCCTTGGCGCCGAAGCCAGGGAGATCGCGAAGGCGGTGGGCCTCCGCGGCCTCCTTCAGCTGGTCGAGCGACTCCACCCCCAGCTCGTCGTAGAGCTTGCGCACCTTCTTGGCGCCCAGCCCCGGCACCCGGGTGACCTCCAGGAGCCCGACCGGGAACTTGGCCTTGAGCTTGTCGGCCGCGGGGATCGAGCCCGTCTCCATGAGCACCTCGATCTTCTCGGCGATGGTCTTGCCCACGCCGGCCAGCTCCTGCGCCCTGCCCTGCCGAGACATCTCGGCCACCGACACCGCCGAGTCCCTGATGGCCTTGGCCGCATTGCGGTAGGCCAGGACCCGGTGGACGATCGCCCCGTCCAGCTCGTTCAGGTCGGCCAGCTCGCCGAAGGCGTCGGCTATCTCGGAGTTGCGCATGCTCATCTCTATCTAGGGTAGGCGGCTATGCCCGGCACCTGGCTTGTCCTGCCGACTTATAACGAGGCCGAGAACATCGAGCCCCTGGTCCGCGCTGCGCTGGAACAGCTGGCCACGACCGGGCCGGACAACCACATCCTGGTCGTCGACGACGGCTCGCCCGATGGCACCGGCGACATCGCCGACCGGCTGGCCGCCGAGTTCCCGGCAGTCACCGTCCTTCACCGCCACGCCAAGGAGGGGCTGGGACGCGCCTACGTGGCCGGCTTCACCCACGCACTCGGGGCCGGCGCCGAGCTGGTCATGGAGATGGACTCCGACTTCTCGCATGACCCGGCCGACCTTCCCCGCCTGATTGCTGCCGCGAAGGATGCGGACCTGGTGCTGGGATCGCGCTACGTGCCGGGCGGCGGCGTGCGCGAATGGGGCCTGGTGCGCCGCTTCATCAGCCGCGGCGGATCGTTCTACGCGCGCGTGATCTTGGGGCTCCCCGTCCGCGACCTGACAGGTGGCTTCAAATGCTTCCGGCGGTCCACGCTGGAGAAGCTGAACCTCGAGGACGTCCACGCCGATGGCTACGGCTTCCAGATCGAGCTGACCTACCGCGCCGTGCGCGCGGGGCTGAAGGTCACCGAGGTCCCGATCGTCTTCACCGAGCGCAGGCTCGGCCAGTCCAAGATGAGCGCCGGAGTGGCCCTGGAAGCCATCTGGAAGGTCCCGGCACTCCGCCTGCGCCGCTCTCCGGACTAGCTCAGGACTCGCGAGCCAGGACCGGCCGAACGTGAGCACGACCCCGGTGGGGCCTAGCCTGCGGGCACGGCGTCCTCGGGCATCGTCCGCTTGCGGATCGGAAGCGGATCCATCCCCGCCCGGACGCGCCAGTCGTTCTCGATCTCCTCCAGCGAGCGGTCCTTGGTCTCGGGGACGAAGGCCTTGATGAAGAAGATCGTCCCCACGCTGATGATCCCGTAGAGCCAGAACGTGCCGCTGCTGCCGAGCGCGTTGATCAGCAACAGGAACGTGAGCGAGACGATGAAGTTGAAGGTCCAGTTGGTCATCGACCCGACGCCGGCCGCCTTTCCCCTGACCTTCGTCGGATAGATCTCGGAGTTCAGGATCCAGAAGATCGGCCCCAGGCTGATGGCGAACGACAGGACGTAGACCATCAGGCTGACGATGGCGATGATCGCCACGATCGGCCCCTCGAGGCGGAATGCGAAGCCCAGCACGAACAACGAGATGGTCATGCCGGTGACCCCAACCAGCAGCAGCGTCTTGCGGCCGTGGTTCTGCACCAGACGCAGCGCCCAGATCGTGGCCAGCACGTTGACCAGCGTGACCCCGGCGCCGGCGAGGATGGCCGACGTGGCGTTGGTCAGGCCGGCCTCCTGGAAGATCGTGGGCGCGTAGTAGATGACCGTGTTGATGCCGGTGATCTGCTGCAGGATCGCGAGCGAGACGCCGACGAAAAGGGCGACGCGCGCAAGGGGCGAGAGCAGGTCCCGGAACTTCGCCGTATCGGGGGTAATGCCCGCCTGCAGATCCTTGAGGTCTTCCTCAATCTCCGCCGCAGTCTCGCCCGGATGCAGGTACTCCAATGTCGCCCGTGCCTCGGTGCCCTTGCCGACCATGACCAGCCAGCGTGGGCTCTGGGGCATGCGGGCCATGCCGATTGCCAGCGCGGCGGCGGGGATGATCCCGACCGCCACCATGGCGCGCCAGTCAGCGCTCCCGGAGAAGATGGCGCCGACGATGTAGGCCAGCAGGATGCCGACCGTCACGGCCAGCTGGAAGAGGGTGACCAGCCTGCCACGGAGCTCCTTGGGGGCAACCTCGGAGATGTACACGGGGCAGGCGGCCGACGCGAACCCGATGGCGATGCCGATCAGGACCCGGCCCACGAGGAGCACCTCGACGCCCGGAGCCAGCGCCGCGACAGCCGTGCCGATGATGAAGAGGATTCCGGCACCCATGATGGTGCGGCGACGGCCGTAGGTGTCGGAGACCCCACCCGAGGCGAGCGCGCCGAAAATCGCGCCGAGCGGCACGGCCGCCACGATCAGGCCGGTGATGAAGGCGTCGGCCGAGGACGTGAGCGCGAAGTCGTTCTCGATGAACAGCTTGGCGCTGCCGATGATGCCGGTGTCGTATCCGAACAGCAGCCCTCCGAGGGCCGCAATCGATGCAGTCAGCACCACGTGACGCGTGGCTTCGCGCTTCTCCGCCTTGGTCATCCCTGAGCTCATGCCCGCTCCCCCCTGGTTGGCTCCGTCTGTCGCGCGGAGCCTATAGGGCGGAAGGGCCTATTTCCCGCGCTTCAGCGTGCGCTGCGTTGCGCGCTGCATGATCGGCAGGATCACCGCGCGCGGGGCGAAACGGCCGGCCATGCCCACCGCCCGCTCGTGGATCCGCGGAACCACGACGCGCTTGCCCTTGTCCATCCCATCGATGCCGGCCTTGGCCACCTGTTCTGCGCTCGCCCACATGAAGCCCGGGCCCGCTTCGGCGAGTGCGCCCATCCCCGCCGCGTCGGCGAACTCGGTCTTCACCGGGCCGGGACACAGGACGGTGCAGGACACGCCCGAGCCCGACAGCTCGGCGTGCAGCCCCTCGGAAAAGGAGTTGACGAAGGCCTTGGTGGCGGCGTAGGTCGTGTTGCTCGGCTGGGGCTGGTTGCCCGCCAGGGAGCCGACGTTCAGGATCGCGCCAGAGCCGCGCTCGACCATTCCGGGAAGGAGCGCGGCGCACATGTGATGGAGCGCGTCGACGTTGACCTCCACCTGGCGCATCTCCTCGGCGGCGTCGAGCTCCCAGAACAGCCCGAAGCTCCCGAGCCCCGCGTTGTTGCAGAGCGCCGAGATCGTGCGCCTGGTGGGCGCCTGAATGAGCTCGAGCAGGCGAGAGCGTGCCCCGGCGTCGGCCAGATCGCAGGGTTCGACCTCGACCGTGACCCCGTAGTCGCGCTTCAGCTCGGCCGCCAGCTCCTCCAGACGATCCTGCCGCCTGGCGACCAGCGTGAGGTTGTGGCCGCGGATGGCGAGCTCACGCGCGAGCTCTACCCCGATCCCGGCGGAGGCTCCGGTCACGACTGCGGTTGTGTCGGTGGTCGGCGCGGGTAGGCTCACGGTCAGCGGGGACCGTACCCGACCGGTCGCGGAGGGCGATGTAACGTTCGGGGTGGTCGCTATACTTTATGAAGTAATACACCACGATAACGAAGGAGCCCAGAGTGGCTGGATCACTAGCCGACGTAACCGACACCAACTTCCAGGCTGAGGTAATCGAGTCCGATTCACCCGTGCTGGTCGACTTCTGGGCCCCTTGGTGCGGACCCTGCCGTGTCATTCACCCGCACCTCGAGGAGCTCAACGAGGAGCGCGATGACCTGACCGTCGTCTCACTCAACGTTGACGAGAACCAGGTGACGGCCCAGCAGTACCAGGTGCTGTCGATCCCGACGATGATCCTCTTCAAGAACGGCCAGGTCGCCAAGACGGTTGTGGGCGCCATGCCGAAGAAGAGGCTCGTTGCCGAGCTCGAGCCCTCCCTGGCCGGTTAGCGGGGGAAGCCCATGCCGATCATCACGATCGAGTGGTTCGACGGGCGAACGCCCGAGCAGAAGAAGGAGATAGCGGAGAAGCTCACCGACCTGCTGGTCGAGGTCGGCAAGACCCAGAAGGATCACGTCTGGATCCGCTACGTCGATTCGCCCAAGTCCGAATGGGCGATAGGCGGAGAAATTCAGGGCTGACAGAACTCCGCGGAGCTTTTTGCACCCATAACGGGTAAAAGGCTCCGCGGAACGTGAATCAGGCGCGCTCCACGGAGATCACAAGCGCGCGACCGTCCACCTCTGTAGCGACCCCCTCGTTGCTGCCGTAGGCGACCGAGGTAGCCAGCACCTCACCGGTCAAGTAGCCCTCGTGATCCTTGGCGGCAGCCACCACCGCCTCATCGCCGGAAATGACCAGCGAGATGCGGTCCGAGATGTCCAACCCGGCGTCCTTCCGCGCCCCCTGAACCGCGTGAACGATCTCCCGCGCCAGCCCCTCCTGCCGCAGCGCGTCATCCAGCTCCAGGCCGAGCGCCACAGCATGCGTGCCGGCCGCCTCCACCTGGTACCCGTCCAAAGGCTGAAGCACCAGCTGGATGTCCTCCTCGCCCAGCCTGTGTTCCTTACCACCGATGTTCACGCCGACGGCGCCACCAGCCCGCAGAGTCGCAGCCACATGTGAGGCGTCCAGAGAAGCAACTGCCGCAGCCAGCTGGGGCATCTCCTTGCCGAATCGCGGGCCCAGCGTGCGGTAGTTGGCCTTGAGCTCGAACCGCCCGAGCTCGTCGGCCTCCGACACGTAGCGCACGGCCTTCACGTTCAGCTCCTCCGTGACCAGATCCTCGAAATGCTCGATAGCCGCCCGCTCGCGATCGGCCGCGACGATGACCGCCTCCGGCAGCGGCTGGCGCATCTTGACCTTGGCCTGGGAGCGAGCAGCGCGGCCCAGCTCCACGGCGTCGCGTGCCACGCCCATCTGCCATTCAAGGTCTTCGTCGCGACGCGAGCTGTCGACCGCGGGAAAGTCGCAGAGGTGCACCGACGGCTCACGGGCGTCGAGATTCTCGTACAGCTCGTCGGCGATGAAGGGAGTGAGCGGAGCGAGCAGCTTCGAGAGGCCCAAAAGGCACGTGCGCAACACCCCGAAGGCAGCCGGATCGCCGTCCCAGAAACGCCGGCGCGACAAGCGGACGTACCAGTTGGAGAGGTCATCCACCAGCGCAGCGATCGCCCTCCCTGCCGTCGTTGTGTCGTAGTCGTCCAGGCGCTCGATGGCAACGGCCACGGTCGCCTCATACCTCGAGAGCGCCCAGCGGTCGAGCTCCGTGAGCTCGTCCAAGACCACCTCGGCCTCGCGCTCGATCCCGTTGGCGTTCGCGTAGAGCACGTAGAAGCCGTAGGTGTTCCAGAGCTGGAGCATGAACTGGCGTACGGCTTCGCCGACCGTGTCCAGCGAGAAGCGATAGCCGTCCCAGGGCTGCTTGGAGGTGAAGTAGTACCAGCGGAAGGCATCAGCCCCGTGCTGGTCGATCACCTCCCATGGCACCACGACGTTGCCTCGGCTCTTTGACATCTTCTGGCCGTCCGGGTCCAGGATCAGGCCCAGGCAGAGCACCGTCTCGTACGAGGAGCGCTCGAACAGCAGGCTCGAGACCGCGAGCAGCGAGTAGAACCAGCCGCGGGTCTGGTCGAGCCCCTCGCAGATGTAGTCCGCGGGGAAGCGCTCCTTGAAGAGATCCTCGTTCTCGAACGGGTAGTGCCACTGGGCGAAGGGCATCGATCCGGAGTCCCACCAGGCATCGATCACCTCGGGCACGCGGGTCATGGGCTTGCCGCAGTCCGCGCAGTCCCAGGTGACCTCGTCGATGAACGGCTTGTGCAGATCGCCGGGGGCGGCGCCGGCCAGCTCTGCCAGCTCCTGCTTCGACCCGATGCAGCGCTCGTGACCCTCGCTGCACCGCCAGATGGGCAGCGGCGTGCCCCAGTAGCGCTCGCGCGAGATCGCCCAGTCCACGTTGTTCTCGAGCCACTTGCCAAAGCGGCCCTCCTTGATGTGAGGCGGGTGCCAGGTGATGTCCTGGTTCTCGCGCAGCATCGTGTCGCGGACGTCGGTGGTGCGCACGTACCAGCTGGTCTTGGCGTAATAGAGGAGCGGCGTGTCGCAACGCCAGCAGTGCGGGTAGGCGTGTTCGTAGGGCTCCTCGCGGAACAGGCGGCCCGAAGCCTCCAGGGCCTTGACGATGTCCTTGTCGGCCTCCTTGACGAACCGGCCCTGAAAGTCGGGCACGCTCTGGTCGAAGGTCCCGTCGAGTTTCACCGGGTTCTGGATCGTCAGGCCGTAACGCTCACCAAGGCGGAAGTCGTCCTCGCCGAAGGCCACAGCCGTGTGCACCACCCCGGTGCCGTCCTCGGTGGTCACGAAGTCGGCCTCGAGCACCGTGTGCCCCCTCTCGCCAAAGTCGGTGACGTACTGGAACGGGGGCTCATAGGCCGTGCCCGCGAGCTCTGATCCCTTCATACGCTCGACGATCTCCACGCCTTCGCCCAGCACGCGCCCCACCAGGGCCTCGGCCAGGATCAGCACCTCGTCGCCGACGCGGGCGTGCACGTAGTCCACGTCGGGATTCACGGCCAGGGCCGCATTGGAGATCAGCGTCCACGGCGTGGTGGTCCAGCCCAGCAGTGAGACGCCCTCCTGGGCGACAACCGGGAACCGCACGTACACCGAGGGGTCGACGATGTCCTTGTAGCCCGAGGCGACCTCGTGCGAGGAGAGGGCGGTGCCACAGCGCGGGCAGTAGGGCACGACCTTGTGGCCCTCATACAGGCGGCCCTTCTTCCACACCTCCGCGAGCGACCACCAGACCGACTCGATGTAGTCGTCGGTGAGCGTGAAGTAGGCATCGTCGGTGTCAATCCAGAATCCGATCCGATCCGTCAGCCGGTTCCACTCCTCGATGTAGGTCAGGACCGACTCGCGGCACTTCGCGTTGAACTCGGCCACGCCGTAGTTCTCGATCTCGTCCTTGGTCGAGAGCCCCAGCTCGCGCTCGATCTCGAGCTCGACGGGCAGGCCGTGGCAGTCCCAGCCGCCCTTTCGGTGCACCTGAAACCCCTGCATGGCCTTGTAGCGGGGAAATACGTCCTTGAAGACCCGGGCCAGCACGTGGTGCGATCCCGGCCGGCCGTTGGCGGTCGGCGGGCCTTCATAGAAGACGAACGGATCGGCCCCTTCACGCCGGCGAATCGACTCACCGAACACGTCGCGCTCACGCCAGCGCACGAGCACTTCCTCCTCCATAGCTGGGAAGGACTGGCGGGGATCGACTGGCTTGAATGCGGTCACGGGCAGCGGATTCTAGGAACCGGCCCGTGGCAGCGGCTAATTGGGCGCGACCTTGAAGGGCGTGGCGCGCTCGCAGCCAACGCCCGCGTCCCGGTCCGCACCGCCGTCACACTGGTCGTTGCCGAGCCCCCCATCCAGGAAATCGGCACCGGCACCGCCGGTCAGATAGTCGATGCCGCTCTGCCCGTAGAGCAGGTCGTCACCGTCGGTCCCGTCGAGGTGATCGTTGCCGTCGCCGGCAAACAGGACATCGTTGCCGGGACCGCCGGTCAGCAGGTCGTCGCCGGACTGGGCCGAGACGATGTCGTTGCCGGGGCCGGCATTCACCTTGTCGGACCCCACGCCACCGCAGATCAGGTCGTCTCCCCCGCCGGACACGATCGTGTCGTCGCCGCCCAGGGCGTTGATCACGTCGCCGCCCGGAGTTCCGGTGATCACGTCATTGCCCTCGGTGCCCGTCAGGGTCGGCTGCAGTACGCAAGGGTCGATATTCGGAGGCGTCGGCACGGGCGGGCCGCTGTTGCCGCCGCGCTTCTTCCGGAAGCTGAACTTCGCCGCCGCGGGAGCGCCGACGTTGCCGATCGTGTCGGTGGCCCGGACCTGGAACTTATGCTTGCCGTTGGCGATGCCCTTGACCGTGTAGGGCGAGGCGCACGCGGCGAACGCCGCGGAGTCGATGCGGCACTCGTAGGCCACGCCGGATTCGTCTGCCGTGAACTCGAACCTGGATGCGGAGGTCTTCGACTTCTTGTGCCCGCTCTTCTTCTTGGGCCGCTTGGTGATCCGGGCGGTCGGCGACGTGGTGTCGATCTTGAACGTGGCATGCGCGGGGCTGGGATCGGCGTTGACCGCCGCGTCCACGGCGTAGACGTCGAAGCTGTGGGAGCCATCGGCCAGGTCCTGGCCGGGAGCGAACGGGGTGGGGCAGTTGTCGTACTGGGCGTTGTCGAATCGGCAGAAGAACGTCACGCCCGCTTCATTCGAGCTGAAGCTGAACCCAGGGCGCTTGGTCTTGATCAGCGCCGCGGGTGCCGCGTCGAGCGTGGTCTCGGGAGGCGTCGTGTCGATCGGGCCGACGGCCTGGATCACCCAGTCGTACGAGGCCGGCGTCTGGTCGGTGTTGTTGGCGCCATCGGTCGCGCGGACCTCGAAGCTGTGCGGGCCGACCGTGAGGTTCGTGTAGCTCTGCCCAGCCGCGGGGCAGGTCGCGAACCCTCCCGTTCCGTCGAGGCGGCACTCGAACGTCGACCCCGCCTCGGTGGACGTGTAGGTGAAGGCGGCGCTGGTGTCGGTGGTCGGGTCGGCGGGCTTGTTGACGATGTTCGTGTCCGGCGGGTCCGTGTCCGGGACTGTCTGGATCGTCCACGTGTAGCTGTCGGGTGACCCATCCGTGTTGCCCAGCGGATCGGTGGCCCGGACCTTGAAGTTGTGCTGACCGAGCGTGAGGTTGGTGTAGGCCTGTCCGGCTGCCGGGCAGCTCGAGAAGCCCGCGTTGTCGAGATTGCACTCGAACGTCGAGTTGGCCTCGGTGGCGGTGTAGGTGAAGCTGGCACTGGTCGAGACGGTCGGATTGAGCGGCTTGTTGACGATGGTGGTGTCGGGGGCCTGACTGTCGATCACCCAGGTGTAGCTGGCAGGGGTCCCGTCGGTGTTGCCGGCCGCGTCGATCGCGCGGACCTGGAATGTATGCGAGCCCTGGGAGAGCCCCGTATATCCCTGGGTCCCGTTCGGGCAGCTGGTGAAGGAGCCGGAGTCGAGCTTGCACTCGAAGTTGTTGACGCCCCCCTCGTTCGAGAAAAACGTGAAGTTGGCGGAGGTGGAGGTGGAGGGATTGGAGGGCTTGCCCCCGATCGTCGTGTCCGGCGCTACGGAGTCGATCACCCACGTGTAGGAAGCCTCGGTCGGATCGGTGTTGCCCGCGGGATCCTTGGCGCGGACCTGGAAGGTGTGCGACCCCTGGCCGAGGTTCGTGTAGTCCTTGCCGGCGACGGGGCAGGTCGCAAATCCGCCTCCGTCGATCTGGCATTCGAAGGTCGAGTTGGCCTCGGTGGAGCTATAGGTGAAGCTCGCCGAGGTCGAGGCTGAGGGATTCGGCGGCTTGTTGACGATGCTGGTGTCGGGCGCCTGGCTGTCGATCACCCACGTGTAGGAGTCCGGGCTCTGGTCGGTGTTGCCCGCGGGATCCTTGGCGCGGACCTGGAAGGTGTGCGACCCCTGGCCGAGGTTCGTGTAGTCCTTGCCGGCGACCGGGCAGCTCGCGAAGCCGCCGCCGTCGATCTGGCACTCGAACGTCGAGTTGGCCTCGGTGGAGCTGTAGGTGAAGCTCGCCGAGGTCGAGGTCGAGGGATTCGGCGGCTTGTTGACGATGCTGGTGTCGGGCGGGGTCGTATCCGCGCCCTGGATGACCCACAGGTAGAGGGCCGGGGTCTGATCGGTGTTGCCCGCGGGGTCGATGGCCCTGACCTCGAAGCTGTGAGGCCCGGCTGCGAGCGGGCCCGGGTAGTTCTTGCCGGCAGCCGGACAGCTTGTAAAGCCACCAGTCCCGTCCAGCCTGCATTCAAAGGTGGAATTGGCCTCGCTCGAGGTGTAGGTGAAGCTGGCCGAGGTCGCCGTTGTCGGGTCCGTGGGCTTGTTCACGATCGTCGTGTCGGGCGCTACCGTGTCCACGGTCCAGGTGTAGCTGGCCGGGGTCGCGTCGGGGTTGCCTACCTGGTCAGTCGCCCGGACCTGGAACGTGTGCTGGCCCTCCGCGAGATTGGTGTAACCCTGCCCCCCCGATGGGCAGCTGGAGAAGTTGCCGCCGTCCAGCTTGCACTCGAACGTCGAGTTCGACTCCGTCGAGGTGTACGTGAAGTTGGCCGACGTCGAGTTGGACGGATTTGGGGGCTTGTTGACAATCGAGGTGTCGGGCGCGGCCGTGTCAACGGTCCACGTGTAGCTGGCAGGGGTCTGATCCTTGTTTGCGACCTGGTCAGACGCGCGGACCTGGAAGGTGTGGGAGCCAGGCGAGAGGTTTGTGTAGCCCTGGCCGGCGACCGGGCAAGCCGTGAAATTGCCGCCGTCGAGCTTGCACTCGAATGTCGAAGGGGACTCGGTCGAGGTGTAGGTGAAATTGGCCGACGTCGAATTGGTGGGGTCCGGCGGCTTGTTAACGATGTTGGTGTCGGGTGGGGTGGTGTCGACGGTGAACGAGCGGGAGGAGACGCCAGTGGAGCCGAGTAGGCCGTGACCCTCAACATAGAAGGCATGGGGCCCATCGTTCAGATTGCCGCTCGTGTAGGAGGAGGTCGAAGTGCAGGCGCCATTCGGCGTCGGGTCATCGATCGAGCAGGTCGGCGAAGCCAGGAACGAATCATCGGTGAACGTGAAGGTCGGGGTCTTGTCGTTGGTCGGCCCGTTTGGCCCACCGGTGATGGTCGGCGCAGCCGATGCGACAGCCGGTGCCGCCAAGCACAGGACGAGCGTCGCCACGAACAGCAGGAATGTCCGCTTCAACCTCACGGGATTCCTATCTCGCGCTCGCACGCCTTCCCCTTGTCCTTGCCGTCGCCGCCGTCGCACTGATCGCCACCGCCGCCCCCACCGCCGTTGAGCCTGTCCTTGCCGTTCTGGCCCGAGAGCATGTCGGCGCCGGAGCTGCCTGTGAGCTTGTCACCGCCGCCGGAGCCTGCGAGGTCGTCGCCGCCCGGGCCGCCACCCAGGTCGTCCTTGCCGGCGCCGCCGATCGCGCGATCGTTCCCGAACCCCAGGCTGATGTCGTCGAGCCCGCCCGAGCCACGGACCACGTCATCACCGTCACCGGAGCAGATGGCATCCGAGCCGTCGCCTCCGTCGATCGTGTCGTTGCCCCCCAGGCTCAGGATCACGTCGATTCCACCGGTGCCGACGATCAGGTCATCACCGTCGGTCCCGGTGATCGTGACCGGCTTGCCGAGGCACGTTGGCCCGTCCGGCCTCGCATCGACCAGGAACGAGCGGTTGGCGGGCGTCTGGTCCTTGTTCCCGGACGGGTCGACGGCCCGGACCAGGAGCGAGTGGGTGCCCTCCGAGAGATTCGACAGGACCAGGGGTGAGGCACACGCCGAGTATGCGCCCTGGAGCGAGTCGATGAGGCACTCGAACGTCGAGCCGGCCTCGTTGGAGGTGAACTCGAAACGGACATCCGACGTGTTCACGGAGCTCTTGTCCGCCGGGCCGGCCGAGATGGTGGTCTCGGGTGGCGTGGTGTCGACGGGGGGCGTCGTGTCGACCACCTTGAACGAGCGGGCGGCCGGATTGCCGAACGCGAGCCCGAGAAGCCCAATGCCACGGACCTCGAAGGTGTGGTTGGCGAACGACAACTGCTGCGTGGTGAAGGGCGAGGAGCAGGCAGCCCACTCGGCGCCATCGACCCGGCATTGGAAGCTCGGGGTATCGGGGGAGGAGAAGGTGAAGGTCGGAGTCCTGTCGGCTGTGTTACCGGAGGGACCGTCGGTGATCGTCGTGACCGGGTCGAGCGGGCCGGCCGCGAGGGCTCCTGCGGGCAGCAGCAGACAGGCGGCGAGCGCGAACGCAGCAGCCACGAGATGGCGCGCCGGATTCCTCCGTCGCGGAGTTGTTGCCTGGTGCTCGATCAAGACAGCAAAGGGATCCGGGTTTCCCCTTCCCGGAGAGGGGTCACCTTAGAGACTGCCTTCTCGGGTCGCAACCAACAACCCCGCGTGCGCGTCAATGTTGCGGAGAGAGCGGCTTAGGCGGCTATCTTGCGGCACAACTCGGCCAGGGAGCGCTTTTCTGCCTCATCCAGGCCCTCGAACGCGCGGCTGACGCGGCGCGTGTGGCCTGGGAACACGTTCTGGACCAGATCCGAGCCCGCGGGCAGGATCTCGAGAATCACCGCGCGACGGTCCCGATCGTCGCGGCGCCTGGTGATCAGACCGGCGGCGGCAAGCGTCCCGGTGACCTCGGTGGCATTGGCCTTGCTCCAGCGCAGGCGGTTGCGCAGCACCCGCAGCTCGAGCACTCCACCCGCGGTGGTGAGCACGACGAGCGCGGAGAAGCCGGCCGGCGAGAGCCCCTGCCGCTCCAGGTCCGGGCCCAGCTCGCGTCGCAGGTTGGTCTCGGCGCGGAGGATGGCCTCCAGGGCGCGGTGCGCAAGCGGATCCCCGACGGCAAGTGACATCCCGGCGATCGTAGGTCTGCGCGCGGACGTTCGGGCCTGAACCACGTTTCCGTGGTCACTCGTACACCGCTCAGGTGTACAAAGCTCCCCGGAACCTAGAATCGCAGCCAGTGCGCCCCTTGCTTACAGTCGCTGCCCTTGCCGTTGCCCTCGCCGGATGCGGCGCGGCCCCCCAGATCCCCACTGCCTGCCTCGCCGGCCCCGCTGCCATCCGCACGGCGCTCGAGGCCGCCCCGGGGCCCGTGACACTCGACGGCACGCCCATCTCGGCCTGCCTTGACCAGAGCGGCGACCCGGCGGCCGCTCAGGGCGTGGGTACAAGCCTTGTGGATGTGGCCTCCGGCCTGGCCGATGCCGTGGCCGACAAGCACGACTCCGCATCCGCCACACAGCTCGGCTACCTGATCGGCGCGGTGCGCAAAGGGGCTGGGGAGACACCCACCCTGAACGCCGAGTTGCTGCGCCGCCTGGAGCTGGAGGCCGGCCGCATCGACACCGATTCACCCTCCTACAAACGCGGTGAGAAGGCAGGCGAAACGTCGGGTTAAGTACGCTCGAAGGACAGCCGAACGCACGAAATAAGGAGCAGGACTTGAGCCAGGAGCTTTGGGGCGCGGAGACGCGCAAGGCCGTAGAGAACTTCCCCGTATCCGGCGAGCCCGTGCCCGCCGCCGTGGTGCACATGCTGGGCCGCATCAAGGCCGCAGCAGCGCGTGTAAACGCAGACCTGGGCCTGCTCGACGCCGATCTGGCCGGGCGCATCGCGGCCGGTGGCGACGAGATCGCGGAGGGCAAGCACGACGACCAGTTTCCCGTCGACGTGTTCCAGACCGGATCGGGCACCTCGTCGAACATGAACACCAACGAGGTCATGGCGGCGCTGGCCGGTGATGGAGCCCATCCCAACGACCACGTGAACCTGGGCCAGTCCTCGAACGACGTGTTCCCGTCGGCCGTGCACCTGGCCGCGCTCCACGTGGTCACCAACGACCTGGGCCCCGCCCTGACCAAGCTCGAGGCCTCGCTGGCCGCCAAGGCCAAGCAGTTCGAGGACGTGGTCAAGTCCGGCCGCACCCACCTGATGGACGCCGTGCCGGTCACCCTCGGCCAGGAGTTCGGCGGCTACGCGGCGCAGATCCGCCTGGGCTACCAGCGGATCGACCAGACCCTTCCGCGCGTGGCCCAGCTGCCGCTGGGCGGCACGGCAACCGGGACGGGCCTCAACACCCATCCGGAGTTCGCCGAACGGGTCCGGGCCCAGATCACCAAGGACACGGGCATCGAGGTATTCGCGCCGGAGGACCCGTTCGAGGCGCAGGCCAACCGCGACTCGCTGGTCGAGCTCTCGGGCGCGCTGAAGGTGCTCGCCGTCTCCTTGACCAAGATCGCCAACGACATCGCCTGGATGGGCTCCGGCCCCCGCGCCGGACTGGCGGAGCTGTTCCTTCCCGAATTACAGAAGGGCTCGTCAATCATGCCCGGCAAGGTCAACCCGGTGATCCCGGAGGTCGTGCTCCAGGTCAGCGCACAGGTGATCGGCAACGACACCGCCATCACCATCGGCGGCACGCAGGGCAACTTCGAGCTCAACGTGCGCATCCCGCTGATCGCGCGCAACCTGCTGCAGTCGATCTCGCTGCTGGCAGCGGCCGCCAACCTGTTCGCCGACCGGTGCATCGACGGCATCGAGGCCAACGAGGCCATGACCACGAAGCACGCGGAGGCCACGCTCGCCGCGGCCACCGCCCTCAACCCGCACATCGGCTACGACAAGGCCACAGAGGTGGTCCAGACGGCGGTCAAGACCGGGCAGACCGCCCGTGAGGTCGCCCGCGAGATGGGTGTGGAGGAGTCGGTGCTCGACGAGGCGCTGGACCTGCGCAAGATGGCGCGCGGAAACCAGGCGTAAGCGCAGCCATGCACGCCCATCGCCCTTCTCGGATGGAGAGCGGAGCTAAGGGTTGACGGAGCCGCTGGAGTGCGGCGCCTGCCCGATACAGCCGTTGGCCGGGGCGGCGATGTCCTTCTCGGTGTTCGGCTTCGACTCCCAGCAACCGCGGTAGTCCAGGCGGACCTGCAGGGTCGTCCCGCCGGCAGCGGTGGGCTGGAAGCACTCGAATCCACCGCCCGCGGTCTTGCAGTCGAACGGAGCGCCGATGTAGAACGCGCCGAGCGAACGGGCGAGCGAGTCGGCCCCTAAAGCCGTGGGCACGGCGTCGTCGGAGATCGACGCGCTGATCAGGAGGGTGCAGGCCACGCCCACCGCCACGCCCGCCGCGAACTGCCAGGCGCGCCGGCGGCGCACTCTGGTCCGCTGGCGGTCCTCGATCCTGGCCTCGACCTCCGCCTCGGCGGTGACGGAACGCTCGCGGTCCGCGGCGATCCGGGCCTCCAGGGCCGCGATGCGCTCGTCAGGCGACCTGAACGGGGCCGCCTCCGGCGCTGCAGGCTCCTGGACCTCAATGCCTGGATATGTCGTCGACAAGGTGCCTCCCAGCACTCGTTGCCACTGTGTCGAGAATCCCCCGATCAGTCGGGGGCGGCGCACATTAGTGCCGGCCACTGGCAAGGCCAAGCACTGCAACGAAACGCCCCGGGAGTTACGGAAACCGGGCGGGGAGGGCTAGCCGAGGGCGCCGGTGAAGCGCGACTCGAACTTGCACTGCGTGAGCTCCGTGATCGTGCCGCCGACCTGGAAGACCTCGTTGGCGATGACCTTGCCCGAGGTCGTGCCGTTCTTCCTGACGCGACCCTGGATCGTGAGGTCCAGCGTGTCACCGAACTGCGGGTCGACACTGTGCCCCGAGACGCTGAAGAAGCCCTTGCTGTTCAGAGCTGCCTTGAAGGAGGGGTCGCCGGTGAACGTGCCGAGCGTGGTCGAAGGGGTGCAGACGCTGCCGGCCGGCACGGCGTAGTGCAGACGCCCACCCTTGATGGCCAGCGTCTTCCCCGCCTTGGCTCGGAAACTGATCGTGCCCCCACCGTTGTCGAGAGTCCCGGTGTAGTGGCCCGGAGCGAACTTGATCCCGGCAGCGCCGGCATTCGGCACCGTGAGCGCACCCAGGGCCGCCACGAGGGCGAGAGCGAGCACGGCAATTGAGATCGGGCGGGTCATGCGATCGCGCAGTTTAATCAAACGAGCCATCGCCGAGGGCCGTCCATCTGGGCAACGTAACGGCGTATCCGCGGCTGAGCACGGATACTCACGGGACATGGCCCTCAAGTACGTCGATCCGACCCGGCCGCGTGGCTGGCTCAGCCGCGCGTATGCCGCGTTCTCCTCGACCCGCCTGGGGCGCTTCATCTCGGCGAAGGTGATGTGGAAGCTGGATCCCTATGTGCTGCGGGCAACCGGTGGGCGTCTGGGGATGGGGCTGATGCTTCCCACCGCAGTCCTCGACACCCGGGGCGCGAAGAGCGGCGCGCTGCGCCACAACGTCGTCATCTATTTCCATGATGGCGACCGGGTCACGGTCATCGCATCGAAGGCCGGCGCCGACACCCATCCGGCCTGGTTCCACAACCTCCGGGCCAACCCCGATGTGACCTTCGCCGGGATTCCCATGCGCGCGACCATCGTCGAGGACGAAGCGGAGCGCCAGCGGATCTGGCCTCTCGCCGACAACGTGTTCGCGCCTTACGCGACATATCGGCGCGACGCCGCGAAGGTGAACCGCGTGATCCCGATCGTCCAGCTCACCCCCGCGGGATCGACACCGTAGACACACCGGCCTCGATCTTCATCCGCTTCCTCAAGTTCGGCTGTCTGGCCTGGGGCGGGCCCGCGGCGCAGATCGCGATGATCAAGCGCGAGTGCGTCGATGAGGAGAAGTGGGTCTCCGAGGAGACGTTCAAGGCGACCCTGGCGGTGTACCAAGTGATGCCGGGCCCCGAGGCTCATGAGCTGTGCGTGTACTTCGGCCAGATCCGTGGTGGCAAGGTGGGTGGCTTCCTCGCAGGACTCGGCTTCATGCTGCCGGGCTTCCTGCTGATGCTCGGCCTTTCGGTCCTCTATGTGGAGGCCAACCTGGGCGATCAGTTGGCCGTTGCCTTCTACGGCCTCGCGGCCGGAGTGGTCGCGCTGCTGGCGCGGGCACTCGTGCGACTTGGCACCTCCTTCGTCACCGACGTGCCCCTGGCGATCATCGCGATCGCGTCGCTGGCCCTCTCCCTCCTGACGACAGTCAGTCCCTTGCTGGTCCTGCTGGCAGGAGGCTTGGCCTACGAGCTGTGGACCGGGGCCGGCAGCCGATTGCGCGG
>JAXDIE010000046.1:0-15934 GCA_034664165.1 Thermoleophilaceae bacterium
TCCCGTCGCCGCCAGCAGGCCCGCCGCGCCCCCGTCGGCCGGCTGGTCAAGCTCCGCCGCTGGGTGGTGGGGCTCCTGATCCTGGCCGTGGTGTTGAGCGCCGCGTACGTGTTCTGGTTCCGGGACATCTCGTGGTTCCAGATCCGGAAGGTCTCGGTGGCCGGTTTGACCACCAGCCAGGCCCCGCAGATCGAGCGCGAGCTCGAGCGCACCGCCAAGGACATGACGACCCTCCACGTCGATCTCCCCGAGCTGCGAAGGGCGGTTCGCGCCTACCCCGTGGTCCAGGCGATCAACGCCGAGCCGCAATTCCCAACGGGCCTGAAGATCGGCATCCAGGAGCGCCCTCCGGGAGCGATCCTCGAGACGCCGGACGGCCACGTGATGCCGGTGGCCGCCGACGGCACCGCGCTGCCCGGTGTCAGGGCCGAGGGCATCGCCAGGGTCAGCGTCCTCGAACTGCCCACGGGCCCGCGGGTCACCGATCCGGAGGCGCAGGTGGCGGTGGCCGTTGCCGCCGCCGCGCCCAAGCCGCTGGGGGCATCGATCGCGTCGATCCAGGCAGCCGACACCGAGCCGATCTCGGTCAAGCTCCAGAACGGCACTGAGCTGATCTTCGGCGACAAGGGCGCTTTGGACGAGAAGTGGGCCGCCGCTGCTGCAGCGCTCGCCGACCCGGACATCGGGGGCGCCGGATACATCGATGTGACGCTTCCGGACCGGCCTGTGGCCGGCGATCTGTAGGAGCCGGGCCAACCCTCAACCAAGGGTCGAGAATAGGCCAACCCTCAACCATTGGTCGAGAATGGGGGCTTGCACGAATTCGTGCCGGTCGTTGACACTCCCGCCGCAGAGTGCTTACAGTTGCGCTAATTCCGGCTTTCCAGCCGGTGGAGGAAGTTTCGAGGTGGGCTTGAGACTCACACCCCGAGAAGGCACCCTCCGCCGGGTTCGCTAGCCGGATTCAACATGGGAATTAGGTAATGGACACTGGGAGCTACCTGGCGGTCATCAAGGTCGTTGGCGTCGGCGGTGGCGGCACAAATGCCGTCAATCGCATGGTTGACGCCGGCCTGAAGGGCGTCGAATTCATAGCGGTCAACACCGACGCCCAGGCGTTGGACATGGCCGATGCCGACGTGAAGCTCCAGATCGGGGGCGGGCTCACCCGCGGCCTCGGCGCCGGCGCCGATCCCGAGGCAGGACTTGGCGCGGCCAACGAGAGCCGCGACGAGATCAAGGAAACCCTCAAGGGCGCCGACATGGTCTTCGTCACCGCCGGCGAGGGCGGCGGCACGGGCACGGGCGCCGCTCCGGTGATCGCCGAGATCGCCAAGAACGAGGTCAACGCGCTGACCGTCGGAGTCGTCACGCGCCCCTTCGAGTTCGAGGGCGCCACGCGCAGCCGTCAGGCCACCGAGGGCATCGATCGCCTGCGCGAGCAGGTCGACACTCTCATCGTGATCCCGAACGAGAAGCTGCTCGGGATCGTCGACAAGCACACCTCCGTTCTCGAGGCGTTCCGCGAAGCCGACAACGTGCTGCGCCAGGGCGTCCAGGGCATCACCGACCTGATCACCGTCCCCGGCTTGATCAACCTCGACTTCGCCGACGTGCGGACGATCATGCACGAGGCAGGATCGGCGCTCATGGGCATCGGCACGGCTAACGGCGAGCGCCGCGCGGCCGAGGCCGCCACGGACGCCATCGCCAGCCCGCTGCTCGAGCTCTCGGTCGATGGCGCCACCGGCATCCTGATGAGCATCACCGGCGGGTCCGACCTCGGGCTGTTCGAGGTCAACGAGGCAGCCGAGATCGTGCAGGCCGCAGCCGACCCCAACTGCAACATCATCTTCGGGTCCGTGATCGACGACTCGATGGGCGATCAGATCCGCGTGACGGTGATCGCCACCGGATTCGACAAGGACGGGCTTCGCACCCCGTTCACCGGGTACGACAAGCGCCGCGAGCGCTCGCGCCCGCGCCGTGGCCGGGAGGTCTCACTCGACGAGGGGCAGCGCAGCTCGCTCGAGATCCCGGACTCGGACATCGACATCCCTGACTTCCTGAAGTAGCCCCCGCGCGGCGGCAACGGGAGTACCATTCGGGCATGCGCCAAGCGGGACGGACGTGCGCGTTCGTGGTCGTGTTCCTGGCGTTGGCCGCCGCCCCCGCCGGAGCGCAGACACTCACTTTCTCCTCCGGGTCGGGACTGGTGATCCCGGGGCTCGGTCCGCCGGTGCCCCCGCCGCCCCCGGGCACCCAAGGGCAGTTCTCGCCCTACCCATCAGTCGTAGGGGTCAGCGGAGTCGATCAGGCAGCGGTGACCAGCGTGTCCATCCGCGTCCGCGGGCTGGGACATACATCTCCAAGAGACCTCGACCTCCTGCTCGTCGGACCCGGCGGCGGGACAACGCTGCTGATGTCGGACGTCGGCGGCGGTCCACCCGGGCTCGTGAGCCCGATCGACCTGGTTTTCTCCGATGCCGCCGCCGGCAACGTCCCGGAATTCACGACGCCCCTCGCAGGGACGTACCTGCCCACCGAGGAGCCGGTCAGCGATGACAACCTGCCGCCGCCCGCGCCGGTGGAGCCGCCGGTGGGAGGGCCCGGCTCTGGCTACGGGTCCACCGTCGCAGCTGCCGCCGCCGGCGGCGTCAATGGCGTGTGGTCGTTGTTCGTGTTCGACGACAGCTCGGGCAACGGAGGCTCGATCGCCGGCTGGGACGTGGTGCTGACGGTGCCCGATCCCGCACCGCCCGCACCCGTCCCCTGCAAGGGCAAGACGCCCACGATCGTCGGCACTGATGCCGACGAGACACTCAAGGGCACTGGCAAGGCCGACGTGATCAGCGGCCTGGGCGGGTCGGACGTGATCAGCGGACTGGGCAAGGACGACCGCCTGTGCGGTGGCGACGGCAACGACGTCCTGAAGGGCGGGGGCGGCAAGGACCTGATGAGCGGCGGTGCCGGTGAGGACACCTGCAAGGGCTCGGGCGGCAAGGACAAGGCCGCCTCCTGCGAGACCAAGCGCAGCATCCCGTAGCCCCGCTGGGGAGCTAGCTATCCTCGGCAGCCCTTGTCGGCCGCCTCAGAAACGCTGCGTACCACCGCCCTGCACGCCCGCCATCAGGAGGCCGGCGCGCGCCTGGTCCCCTTCGCGGGGTGGGAGATGCCCGTCCAATACGAGGGGATCCGCCAGGAGCACATGGCGGTCCGCAAGGCCGCCGGGATCTTCGACGTATCCCATATGGGCGAGATCGAGACCAGCGGCCCGCAGGCGGCTGAGTTCCTCCAGCACATCCTGTCCAACGACGTGACGAAGATCGAGGTCGGCGGCTCGCAGTACTCGGTGCTCTGCAAGGAGGACGGCGGGGTGCTGGACGACCTCTTCACCTACCGGCTCGACCAGGACCGCTACCTCACGGTGACCAACGCCTCCAACCACGACAAGGACTTCGCCTGGTTCGAGCGCCATGCCGACGGCTTCGACGTGAACGTCGAGGACGCCGCGGACCGCTTCGCCATGCTTGCCCTTCAGGGCCCTGAGGCACGCCGGATCCTGGCCAGGCACATCGACGGGGTCGCCCCGGCCCGGATGCGCACGGCCACCGCCAAGGTCGCCGGCGTCGAGATGCTGGTTTGTGGCACGGGCTACACGGGTGAGGACGGCGTGGAGCTCCTTCTGCCACCCGATGGCGCGGTGCAGGTCTGGGATGCCCTGGTGGGGGACGGAGCAACACCTGTGGGCCTGGGAGCCCGCGACACGCTTCGGCTGGAGGCCTGCTTCCACCTGTATGGCAACGACCTCTCCGAGGATCGCGACCCGCTGGGCGCCGGCCTGGGCTGGGCCTGCAAGCTGCATACGGGCTTCATCGGCTCCGAGGCCCTCAGCGCGATGGCCGAGCCCCGGGAGAAGCTCGTTCCGTTCGCCTTCACCGGCCCCGGCATCCCGCGACCCGGGAACCCCGTGGTGATCAGCGGCGAGGAGGTCGGGATCGTGACCAGCGGAACCATGTCGCCCTGCCTGGAGATCGGCATCGGTATGGCTTACCTGCCGGCGGCGGCCACCGAGCCGGGCACGCCGATCGGGATCGATGTGCGCGGCAAGCTACGCTCGGCGGAGATCCGCCGGAAGCCCCTATACGACAAGGAGAACTGAGTGGCCGAGAGCTACCCCGCAGACCTTCTCTACCACCCCGAGCATGACTGGGCCCGGATTGATGGAGATGAAGCCGTCTTCGGGATCACGTGGTACGCCCAGGATTCCCTCGGCGAGCTTGTGTTCTTCGACCTCCCGGAGGTCGGCTCCGCCGTGAGCGCCAACGAGCCCTATGCGGAGCTCGAGTCCGTCAAGGCGGTATCCGACGTGTACTCGCCGATGTCCGGGGAGATCGTCGAGGTCAACGCTGCGCTGAGCGATGCGCCCGAGACCATCAACGACGACCCGTATGGCCAAGGCTGGCTGGTGAAGGTCAAGCTGAGCAACCCGGGGGAGAAGGACTCGCTGCTGAGCGCCGAGGACTACAAGGGGCTCCTCTCCCAGTGACCCGCTACACGTCCGCAACCGATGCCGATCGCGCCGAGATGCTGGCGAAGATCGGCGCTGGCTCGGTCGCCGACCTGTTCTCGGAGATTCCCGAGGCGGTGCGCCTGCAGAAGCCGATGGACATCCCCGCCGGTATGTCCGAGCAGGACGTGTACGACCACCTGGCGGCCCTGGCAGGCCGTAACCGGGACTGCGAGGCTGAGATCAGCTTCCTCGGCGCAGGCATGTACGACCACTACGTTCCGGCGTTGATCGACTCGATCCTCAGCCGGTCCGAGTTCCTCACGCCCTACACGCCCTACCAACCCGAGATCTCCCAGGGTGGCCTGCAGGTGATGTTCGAGTACCAGACGGCGATCAGCGAGCTCACGGGCCTGCCCGTGAGCAACGCGTCCCTCTATGAGGGCCCCTCTTCGGTCCCGGCGGCCGGCTGGCTCGCGATCCAGGAGAACAAGCGCACGCGCTTCGTCGTGTCCCGGGGCCTCCACCCACACTCGCGGGAGACCCTCGAGACCTATGCGCGGGGCTTTGGGGCCACGGTGCACGAGGCCGGGCTCGACGAGACGGGCGCCACCGACGTCGATGCGCTGGCTGCGCTGGTCGACGAAGACACCGCGGCCGTGTTCGTGCAGCAGCCCAACTTCCTGGGGACCGTCGAGGATCTCGGCGTGCTTTCCGAGGCCGCCAAGCGAACCGGCGCGCTCTTCGTGTGCGCCGCCGACCCGCTGCCACTGGGCATCCTGGCCCCGCCCGGCGAGTTCGGTGTGGACGTCTGTGTCGGCGAAGGCCAGACGCTGGGCAACCGCCTGGACTTCGGCGGCCCCTCCTTCGGCTTCTTCGCCGCCTCCGAGGACCACATCCGCAAGATGCCGGGCCGGATCGCCGGCGAGACCAAGGACGTGGACGGTCGCCGCGGCTTCGTGCTCACTCTCCAGACCCGCGAGCAGCACATCCGCCGGGAGAAGGCCACTCACAACATCTGCACGGCGCAGGCACTGAACGCGCTGGCCGGTGTGATCTACCTGTCGTGGCTGGGACGCAAGGGCATCGTGGAGCTTGGTGAGCTGATGCTTCGCCGCACCGCCTACGCGCGGCAGGCGCTGCCGTTCGAGGCCATCAACAGCGGTCCGGTGGTGCGCGAGTTCGCGGTGAAGGTTCCGGACATGGACGCGCTGTTCCAAGCTGCCCGCGCGGAGGGCGTAAACCCCGGCTACCGCCTGGGTCGCGACTACCCCGAGTACCAGGACGGCCTGCTCGTCGCCATCACCGAGCGCCGCACCAAGGAGCACATCGACAAGCTCGCGCGGATCGCCGCGGGCGTCGGAGCGGAGGTGACGGCATGACCTCCGAGTTGGTCCCGGAGCGCCCGGACACGATCACGATCTACGAGCGCTCGCGCGAGGGCCGCCGCGCCTTCGTGTCGCCCGAGACCGACGTGCCGGAGACCCCGATCTCCGAGCTGCTGCCCGCCGGGGCAATCCGCAAGGACCCGGCCAAGCTGCCGGAGATCTCCGAGCCGGAGATCGTGCGCCACTACAACAACCTGTCGAAGAAGAACTTCGACCTGGACACCGGCTTCTACCCGCTGGGCTCGTGCACGATGAAGCACAACCCCAAGCTCAACGAGCGGGTCGCCGGGCTGCCTGGCCACTCGCGGCTTCACCCGCTCCAGGACCCCGCCTACGCGCAGGGGGCGCTCGAGCTCATGTGGAATCTCCAGGGAGCCCTGAGCGAGGTCGCCGGCCTTCCGCACGTCTCACTCCAGCCCAGCGCCGGCTCCCACGGCGAGCTGGCCGGCCTGCTGCTCACCCGGGCCTATCACGAGGATCGCGGCCAGACGCGCACCAAGGTCCTGACGCCTGACACCGCGCACGGCACCAACCCGGCGACCGTGGTGATGGCGGGCTACGAGGTCGTGAAGGTGGGCACCGACGAGCACGGCGGTGTGGACATCGACGACCTCGAGGCCAAGATCGGCGACGACGTGGCCTGCCTGATGCTCACGAACCCCAACACCCTGGGGCTCTTCGACAGGAACATCGAGCGGATCGCACAGATCGTGCACGGCGCCGGCGCCACCCTCTACTACGACGGGGCCAACCTGAACGCGGTGATGGGCATCTCGCGCCCGGGTGACATGGGCTTCGACATCGTCCACTTCAACCTGCACAAGTCGTTCACCCAGCCACACGGCGGCGGCGGGCCCGGCGGCGGCCCGATCGCCGTGTCGGATCGCATCGAGCCGTACCTGCCGCGGCCCCAGGTGGTTCGCAACGACAGCTCCAACGGCCACGGACCCTCATTCGACCTGGACTACGACCGGCCCAAGTCGATCGGGCGCCTGCGCGGCTTCCAGGGCAACTACGGCGTGTTCGTGCGCTCATACACCTACATCCGCTCGGTGGGCGGCGACGGCCTGCGCGAGGCGGCCGAGACAGCGGTGCTGAACGCCAACTACCTGAAGGCCCTGCTCGCCGAGCCCGGGATCGCCGAGCAGCTGCCGATCGCCTTCGATCGCACCTGCATGCACGAGTTCGTCCTCTCGGGCAGCGGCGCCAAGCAGAACCTTGGCATCAAGACGCTCGACATCGCCAAGCGGCTGCTGGACCACCGCGTGCATCCGCCGACCGTCTACTTCCCGCTGCTGGTCGACGAGGCCCTGATGATCGAGCCGACCGAGACGGAGACCAAGGAGACGCTGGACGACTTCGCCAGGATCGTCCGGGAGATTCTCGAGGAGGCCGCGCAGGACCCGGAGATCGCGCGCAATGCTCCGTACTCCACGCCCGTGCGTCGCCTGGACGAGGCGGGTGCGGCGCGCAACCCTGTGGTCCGCCAGCCGCTCTGACAGGTCGGCCGGCGTCCGTCAGAGGATCCGCAGCTCGCGGTAGAGCACAGCGCGCTCGAGTTCGGCCTGCGGGCCGTGGACCGAGTAGTCCAGGCGCAATTCGTTGTCGGGTGCGGCCGACCGCGGCAGCTTGATCTCGGCCGTGATCAAGCCGTCGGCGGGTCCGAAGGCCTGCTCCCAGATCTGAGCACTGTCCCAGAGGATCCTGACCACCTGGCCCTCGAGTGGGGTGCTCATCTGAAGTCGAAGCTTGCGCTTCCCGCGGCCTTCGCTTCCCACGCGGAGCACCGTCGCGCTCCCACCTCCCCAGCGAATGTGGGGCAGGTGCCATTGCGGATAGGGCCCCTCGACCTCTTCCAGCCCTTCGACGACCGTGTAGTCCCCGAACGCGACGGACAGGGGGATGTCCGCACGGGCTCGCATGATGGCGCGGTCCTGCGCCTGCAGGGCCTCAAGCCGGGCAGAGGCTGTTGCCGCGTTGCGCTCTGACTCGGCAGCCCAACGAGCCAGTTCGCGCGCTACAGCAGTCACGCTGAGCCCTTGGCGGGGGCCTGGGAGTAGGTCTCCGGTCACGTCGTCAAGGACCTTTCCCCACTCGGCTCGTACGCGATCCCAGGTGAACCGTTCTGCCTGCGAGAAGCCCCGTGCGATCAATGCTTCCCTCCGATCCGGCAGCTCCTTGAGGATTGCTCCGGCCCACGCCGCGGGATCATCCGACGAGACCGTGACCGCTGCGTCTCCAACCACCTCGGGAAGCGAGCCCGCGTCGCTGCATACAACAGGGCAGCCCACGGACATGGCCTCGATGACGGGCATTCCAAAGCCTTCGTAGCTCGAAGGAAAGACAAGTGCCTCGGCATCTCGATACAGGCCCCAAATCTGATCCTCAGCGACGTAGCCGAGATCCACCACGCGGCCCTCGGATGCCTCCACCTCGGCTCCGATCTGCTTCAAGAAGCCGGATCGATGGAACCCGGTCAGGACAAGCTTGAGCTCCGGCCGGACCGGCCACACCTGGCGCATGGCCTGGAGCAGCAGCTCATGGCGCTTGTGGGGCCAGTCGTTGGCCCCGTAGACGACATACGGGCCTTCGACACCAGGCGGGGTGATGGCTCCCGACTGATCTCCGCCCGCGGCAGGAACGACTGTGACGCGGTCGGGGTCGAGGGCCAGGTGGTCGATGAGCCGGCGCTTGGCGTCCTGGGACAGCGTGACAACGCGGCTCGCGGTGCGAAGGGCCTCATAGGTTGCGCGCCGATCTCGTTCTTCCCCCGCCGAAAAGAGCTCGGGGTGATCGAGCGACAGCGCGTCGGGCATGCCGACGATGTGGGGGGTTCCGGCAAGCGCCGCAACCGACGAAAGGGGCTCGCCTCCGAACAGGGGGCTCACGATCACGTCCGGGGACAATTCCCCGGCGAAGGACTCGCCCCCGGGGAGCCAGGGGATGACCACGGCGTCGTCGTGGCCGATCCATTCGCCGAACGTGGCTGCGAAGTCACGATTGACCAGGAAGACCGCGGCGAACCCATCGGCCTGCCGACCGGCGAGCAGCCGACACACCTCGCGCCCGATCCGGCTTACACCGCCATTTCGCGGTGGGTCGAGCGCCACCATGTTCACGAGGCACGAGAGTGCGCTCACACCAGTCGCAGCTCCTGGAAGATCACCGCTCGGTTGAGCTCGTTGGCCGGACCCTGCTGGGAATAGCGAAGCGACAGCCGGTGCTTGCCTGGCGCGGAGCGGGGGAGCGGGATGGAGTGCTCGGTGAACCCGTCGGCAGGGCTCAGGTGGATCTGAGTCACGGGCTCCTCGTCCCACAGCACTTCGACGGCTTGGCCGGCCAGGTCAGATCTCATGGCGAGACGCAGCCGCGGCCGCGTCTTGCTGTCGAGTGTCACTCGGAGAACGGTCTCCGGGCCGCCGCCCCAGCGGATGATCGGAAGGTCCCACTCGGGGAAGGGCCCTTCGGCGGGCTCCAGCCCGACCGTCACCTCGTATGGCCCGAACGGAACCAGTGATGCATCCCTGGCCTGCATGAAGGCAAGGCGGTCGTCCGCGGTCGACTCGGCCTTGGACGCGCGTTCGTGGAGCTCGAGGGCAGCTTCGATGACCCTGGCGGAGGTGGACTTCGAAAGCGCCTCCGCTCTGGCAGTGGCCGAAATCGGCCGCGAGGCCTCGCGCGAGGCGAACACGAACATGTCGTAGAACCCGAACATCGCGGGCTCGAAGTTCACCTCTCTCGCACCGAGTCGGGTTACCAGCAGCTCGGCCGATCGCTTGGAAAAGAGATTGAGGTGCTCCCTGTAACGCAGATGCTCGAGAAACGGGTCGTTCCGCTCGACCAATGTGTCGAAGTCATCGCCCCTCCATTCGGGCGTCTGCATGACGAGCAGGCCGTTCGGCTTCAGGAGGTCGAAGCAGTGCCCCACCGTCCGCTCCGGGTCGGGCAGGTGCTCCAGGACATCCATCATCACGACGACATCGAGGGAGCCGGGCTCGATGTCCTGATCCTCGACGGGCCCGACGAGCATCGGAACATCAAAGGTCTCTCGCGCGAACTCCGCGATCGATGGGCTCATCTCGAGCCCGGTTGCGTCGAATCCGGCCTGGCGAAGAAGGGCTACAAATCCGCCATGGGCGGCGCCGAGCTCCAAGACCTTCCCTGGGGGCAGGCGGTAGCGAAGAAGGGCTGCGAGCCAGTGCATGACGCGCTCGGGCAGGTCCAGTCGTGCCCGGTCCACGATGTCCGGCTGTTGGCGCTCCTCTGTTGCCTTCGCGAACCAGTACTCCCGGCCGTAGTAGTCGTCGGCATCGTCCGTGACGAGTGTCTCCTCCTCGGAGAGCCCCGAGGTGGCGACCAGGGTGTCGCAGGTCGGGCAGCGGCCGTACTCCTCACTGAAGGGGAGGAGGGCCTCCGTGCTCCCGCACCAGCATGCGGCAGGCGCGGCCTCAGTCGAGACAGGCTGGCCGACGACTTCCGCGGTGCGGGGGGTGACACTCGCCGATGAGGTCCGGCGAGGCCGTTGCAGGTCGGTTGCACGCGCCGCGAACACGGCCCCGGGGCAGGCGGCCGTATTCCACTCGGTCGGCCAGGGCACCGAGGCCAGGACCCGCTCCATATCGGCCTGGAACCCTGGAAGCTCCGCGAACCGCTGACCCAGTTCGGTGCCCAGCTCTCCCGTTGGTGTCTTTGCGTGCCAGAGCAGATCGGTGGCCAGGAACAGGGTGGCTGCCGGCGGGGGCACGATCGGTATGTATTCGACGATCTCGAAGCCGGCTTGCAGAATCGCCGCTCCCCAGTCCTCAGCCGTCAGCGGATTGACCAGATGGTGGTAGTCGCGGTACGCGGCAAGGGCCATGTCTGCGGACGCCGGGTTCTCGTACACCGCGCTGAGAAGGCGTTGGGCCCCTGAGACCATGGCGTCGGTGGCAACGCTCGCCAGCAGCAGTCCACCCGGCTGCAGACACCGGTGAACCTCGCGGAAGACGCTGTCGAGGTCGTCCATGTGTTCGAGTGAGCAGTTGGCGAACGCCGATCCGAACGCGTCATCCGGGAGCGGCATGTCGGATGCGACCGACAGGGTCACCTCTTCATAGACGCCGGAGACCCGGGCAGCCTCGACCGCCTCGGGATCGAAGTCAACTCCGTGGACGCGTTTTGAGTCGGGCCAGGCCAGGGAGTAGAACCGGCCGTCGCCGCAACCCAGATCGAGCACCGGATCCGACAGGGTGTAGTGGCGATATGCCGCCAGCTCCCACGACCGCCAGGCCACAAGGCCAGGGATGAACGGGTAGAGCGCGGCCACTTCGGCGAGGGCGGATAGGACCTCGCTGCGATCGAGCAGCGTCGGGCGTGGCAGGGCGATTGTCGGAGAGTCCGTCAAGAGGCCGCGATGCTAGAGGCAATGGATTCTCGGCTGCGCGCCGGCCTACCCATGGCCCCTGGCCGCGCGCATCGCTTCCTCCTGGCTCGTGTAGACGGTGAGCGTCTGGATGACCCCGTCGCGGTGCTCGATTACGTGCGCGACCTGGTCCTCCAGCTCCACGCCGCTGGTGCGGGAGCGTCCCACCACGTGGTGCAAGGTCACGACCTTGGAGTTGTCGGCCTCGAACACGCCCTCGAGCTCCAGGGTGATCGACTCCCATGCCGAGACCAGGTCTTCATGCCACTGCCTGAGCCCGTCGTAGCCCACGTAGGCTGACTCTGCGTCTCCCGAGAAGCGGCTGCGCAGCTCGATGTCCGGGGAGCACATCTCCATCCACGCGTCCAGGTCGCGGGCGTTGAACGCGTCGACGGCCTTGCGGGCCAGGGCGTTGACATCGACTTCCACGATCCGAGTATCGCCGACGGCCTCTAGGCTGGCGCGCCGTGGGAACTCTCCGCACACTCCTGGCCGTCTCGGTGCTGATCACCCACTCGTCGCCGATCTTCGGCGTGACGCTGCTCGGCGGAGATACCGCGGTGACCTGCTTCTACGTGATCTCCGGCTTCCTGATCACGCTGATCCTCCACGAGAAGTACCAGGATCTGAAGGCGTTCTACATCAACCGCGGCTTGCGGATCTATGTGCCCTACTGGACCGCCTTGGTGCTCTCGGTGATCCTGTTCCTCCTGATCAGGAGCCCGTCCCACGACCCGGATCTCCAGTACGCAAGGGCCTTCGATGCCGGCGATCTGCTCCTGCTCCTGTGGGCCACGATCAGCAACCTGACCCTGGTCGGCATCGATCTCATCCGATACGTCGTGATTGAGCCCACTCAGAGCATCGTGTTTCCGAGCTTCGTTCACGGGGTGGCGGGCAACGGGCACAACGTGCTTTTTGTCCCACAGGCCTGGACGCTCGCGATCGAGCTCCAGTTCTATCTGGTGGCTCCCTTTCTGGTCCGCCTGCGCGTGTCGGTGCTCGCGGTGCTCACGGTCGTGCTCCTGGCGCTGCAGATCACCATCACCGGGCGCATGCACGCTGAGGGCCTGGTATTCGACAACACCGCGATCTTCGTCCTGGATCTCGTCTACTTCCTGTTCGGCGCGCTCGCTTATCACGGCTACCGCACATGGCGGGCGGCCGGCATCCGTGAGTCCCGGAAGCGTTGGATCTCCGGCATCATGCTCATCGTCGGGATCGTCATGGTCTTCGCGGGCGCCGGCGTGCTCCGCACGCTCCCGAACGACGACTACAACTACTTCTATCTCGGGATGGCGGTGGTGCTTCCCTTCGCCTTCTATCTGACGAAGGACTCGAAGTGGGACAGCCGCGTCGGCGACTACTCGTACCTCATATACGTCTTCCACTTCGGGGTCTCTGCGCTGCTTGTGGCAGTCGGGATCACCCTCTCCTCACTCGGGCTCTGGGTGCTGATCGTGACGGTCGCCATCTCGACGGTCTTCCTGCGCTACGTCGACGCCCCGCTCCAACGGGTGCGACGCCGAATCGCCGCGCGCAGCCCCAAGCCCGAACTGACCGTCGCATGAAAGCTCGTAAATCACGAGTGGGTCTGGTGCTTCCCGCGATCACGGTGCTCCTGACCGTGCCGCCGCTGATGGCACTCGGGGCCATCGGGTGGCTCGGCTGGCGCCCCGGCGCAAAGGCGGCGATCGCACCGCAGGGGCAGGCCAAGGCCATAGAGATCCTGGAGCCCGCAGAGGGCGACACCGTGAAGGGCTCTCGTTTTGCGGTCAAGTTCAGCGTCACCGGAACGCTTGTTCCGGAGGGCTCGGTCACGAAGGATCCTGCGGAGGGCCTGGTTCACGTACACGTCGTTCTCGGTGACGGGCAGTTCGACAATGCCGAGCACTCGAGCGGTCGGCTGATGGAGGTCGACCCCGGACCGGGGGGCGACTTCACGGCCGTCGCCGGGGACTCACGCAAGGTTGTGTACCGCGATATCCCGCCCGGGACCTACGGCCTCCGGGCCGAGCTGGTGGGGAATCTGCACAACGGTTCCGTGGCGGGGGATGCGGGCACGATCACGGTCAGATAGCGGGCCATAGACTCCGGCGTCGTGCGCATCTTCAGCGGCATCCAGCCCACCGGGCGCAAGCACCTGGGCAACTACATCGGGGCCATCCGCCAGTACGTGGAGGGACAGGACCGCGGCGAGGGCATCTACTGCGTGGTCGACCTGCACGCCATCACCGTGGCCTACGACCCGGTGGAGCTCCGCGAGCGCGTGCTGGACACCACGGCGATGCTCTTGGCAGCCGGCCTTGACCCCGACCGCTGCATCCTGTTCCGCCAGGGCGACGTGCGCGAGCACACCGAGCTCACCTGGCTGCTCGCGGCGGTCACCGCGCACGGGGATCTCAACCGGATGACCCAGTTCAAGGAGAAGTCGGCCAGCCAGCGCGAGCTCGTCTCGGCCGGCCTCTTCCTGTATCCGGTGCTCCAGGCGGCCGACATCCTGGCCTACCAGACCGATGAGGTCCCGGTGGGCGATGACCAGCGCCAGCACATCGAGCTCACGCGTGACATCGCCCAGCGCTTCAACGAGCGCTTCGGGCAGACCTTCAAGGTGCCCGAGCACCGGATTCCGGAAATCGGGGCGCGGATCATGGATCTGCAGGAGCCGACGAAGAAGATGTCGACCACGGTCAGCTCGGAGCCCGGCATGGTCTTCGTCACCGAGGAGCCCAAGGCCATCATCAAGAAGGTCAAGAGCGCCGTGACGGACTCCGGGAGTGAGGTGGTGCGCGGGGCGGACAAGCCCGGGATCACCAACCTGATCGACATCCTCGCCGTGGTTCGCGGGGTGGGGCCGGAGGCGATCGAGGCCGATTTCGAAGGCAAGCGCTACGGGGATTTCAAGACCGCTGTGGCCGAGGAGCTCGTGGAGTACCTCACGCCCGTGAGGGAGCGGTATGAGGAGCTGCGGGCGGATCCCGCCGCCCTGGAGAGCGTGCTGGCCGGAGGCGCCGAGCAGGCCCGCGCGATCGCGGCGGAAACCCTCGCGGCCGCCCGCGCGGCCATGGGCGTGGGCCCGCTTGAGCGCAACTAACGGTCCCGGCGCCGGTTGAAGACGATGGCACTAAGGTGCTGCTCGAAGCGCAGGAATCACTCAAATAAGGAGTAGTCAGGAATGACGCTGAAGATATCCCGGATGGCCGCCGGGCTGGGAGTCACCGCATGCGCGGCACTTGCCATCCCAGCCGCGTCACTAGGCGCAACGACCGTGGGCCAGGTGGTCGTAAACCAGCCTGAGATCTGCCCGATGGGCTCGTTCATCCAGAAGGCGGTGACGTCCGGGCCGAACTATGTGATCCCAACCGATGGCGTGATCACGAGCTGGCAGGCCGCCCTCACCGGGAACGGCAACGTGGCGCTGCGGGTCTATAACCCGACGAATGGCGACCCTGACACCTTCACTCCGGTGCTCGAGTCCGCCGCCGCCACGTTTAGCGACAAGACTGTCGTGGCCAGCAAGCCCACGAGGCTGAGCGTCAAGGCCGGCCAGGTGATCGGAATCACCAACACCGGCGTTTTCGCTGACGGTTGTGCCATCCCGACCGCGAATGCGACTGACAAGAGGGGCTTCGAACCGACCGTCCCGGCGCTTGGTGCGGGAGAGCTGTTCACCACCATCCCGAACTCGCTGCTGAACGTGGCCGCGACCCTCGAGGCCGACGCCGATAAGGACGGCTACGGCGACGAAACGCAGGACCTGTGCCCGACTGACGCGACGAGCCAGGCGGCCTGCAAGGTGCCGGGTGCTCCCGACGTCAAGGGGCCGAAGAAGAAGACGAAGTCAACGAACGCCACGTTCAAGTTCTCGGCGACCGACGCCGTCTCGTACGAGTGCAAGATCGACAAGAAGGCGTTCTCGGCCTGCAGCTCGCCGAAGAAGTACAAGAAGCTCAAGCCCGGCAAGCACAAGTTCCGCGTGCATGGGCTGACCTCGGGCGGCGCCGCCGGTGCCGACTCCCGCTTCAAGTGGACGGTGGAGAAGAAGTAACCATTTGACGCAACGGCCGGGGCGTTTGTAGCGCCCCGGCCGCCGCCGTCTCGCCGTGTCTCTAGGCTGCCGGGAATGGCGGCTGTCGCTCTCGACCTGGATCTCGAGGTCTTCCAGGGACCATTTGATCTGCTCACCACACTGATCCTCCGCGAGGAGATCGACCTGCTCGAGGTCGATCTCGCGGACGTGGTGCTCGCCTACGTGGATCACCTGGATAAGGCCGGCGAGATGGACCTCGAGGCCACCACGGAATTCCTGGTGCTGATCGCGGCCCTTCTAGAGCTGAAGTCGCGGCTCATGCTTCCCGGAGACGACGAGCTCGATCCCGAGGGCCCGATCGAGGCAGCCGACGAGCTGCTTGCCCGCCTTCTGGAATACACGCGCTACAGGCTGGCCGGCGGGGACCTCATGCGGCGCCTGGAGGCGGAGTCGGGCTTTCGTTACCGCTCGGCCCCGTTGCCGGCCGAGCTTCGCAAGGTCTCGCTCGATGGCGCCACCAAGGCCTATGAGCCCGCCCAGCTCGGCGAGGCCATCGGCGGCCTCCTGCGCCTGCCCCCGCCGCTGGACCTGCGCCACGTGGCGGC
>JAXDIE010000005.1:0-8233 GCA_034664165.1 Thermoleophilaceae bacterium
GCTGTTCGCCCATTAAAGCGGTACGCGAGCTGGGTTCAGAACGTCGTGAGACAGTTCGGTCCCTATCTGCCGTGGGCGTTGGAGAATTGAGAGGAGTCGTCCCTAGTACGAGAGGACCGGGATGAACGGACCTCTGGTGTACCTGTTGTCCTGCCAAGGGCATCGCAGGTTAGCTACGTCCGGATGGGATAACCGCTGAAAGCATCTAAGCGGGAAGCCCACCTCGAGATGAGTTCTCCCATCCCCTAGAGGGAGTAAGAGCCCTGGAAGACCACCAGGTTGATAGGCCGGATGTGTAAGTGTGGCAACACACTCAGCAAACCGGTACTAATGCTTCGAGGGCTTGACGGATAATTTAGTGATGCCTATTTGTGGCATGCCAACTGTGCAGTTTTGAGGGTCCGGCGAGAGCCGGTCTCGCAAATTCTCGGTGGCAATAGCGAGAGGGAAACACCTCTTCCCATTCCGAACAGAGCAGTTAAGCCTCTCAGCGCCGATGGTACTTGGCCCGCAAGGGCCTGGGAGAGTAGGTCGCCGCCGGTTCTTTACGAAAGCCGTCCCGTTCGCTCGGGGCGGCTTTTGTGGTTCCTGGCCTGGGCGTCCGTCGCGAAGGTGAGACTTCGCGCATGTCCAATCGGGAGCGCTTCCTGGCCGTTGTGACCGTGATCGGATTTGTCGTCCCGAACGCCATGGTGGCCCTCTATGTCTCGAGGCAGGGCTTCGATGCCACGGCCTACATCGGGGCCGTCACCGAGACCCTGCCGGCACGCCAGTTCACCTACGACCTGCTGCTCTGTTGCCTGGCCTTCATCGGCTGGTCGACGTGGGACGGACGCAGGTCCGGGGTCCGGGCCTGGTGGGTGGTGATTCCCGCCACGTTCCTCGTGGGGCTGTGTTTCGGGATTCCGCTCTATCTGTGGATGCGTGAGCGGGCCCTCCGGCTCGCCGCGGCCTAGGCGGTCGGGAACCGCCGCGGTCGGCGTCTGACCTCGTTCGCCAGGAGCTCCCGCAGCTCGCGAAGGACCTCGCGCCGGTGTCCCCGCTCGCGCCGGAAAGCCCGCGCGGCTGCGGCGAGGGCGAAGGAGGGAGTGAAGACCTTCGACGGAAGAACGTCGTGGTTGAGCACGCCGACCATTCCGTCGATCAGGGCCGGATCGGCGGCGATCGTCCGCTGGATTTCCTTGAGGACGGGAGGTGTGGCTCCGGGAGCGCCCATGTCGTAGGCGAACCAGTACATCTCCCACGCGTCCTGGTCGCGCCACCGCCACCACTCGCGTAGCGGCTGGTCTGGATCGGCCGTTCCCCCGAGTGCGGTCACGATGGCCGCTGCCATCGTCTCTGACTGCCGCAGTGCATCGGCGATTCCCTGGCCGGGCGTCGGGTCCTTGAAGTGCCCGGCATCCCCGATCAGGGCCCAGCCTGGCCCGGCCGACTGGCGCAGGTAGCCCTCCCAGCTCCAGGTGACCCTTATAGGCCCGACTCGCCGGCCGCGCGCAATCAGCGCCGCCAACTCGGGCCACGCCTCGAACGAGCGGAGGTATGCCTTCTCGCGGTCATCGAGGAGCTGCTGCCTGTGGTCCGGGGGGACTCCTGCGGCGGCCATGAAGAGGCCATCGTCGGTGGGACAGGCCAGGAAGCCGCAGCCCTCCTTGTTGCCGAGCAGAACCCGCGGGCCGGCGTCCGTGCCCTCGAAGTAGGCCCAGGCGAAGATCCTCCGGGACGGCGTCGGCGCGTACTTCACAGCCCCGACGACGTCGGCGACGGTGGAGCGGACACCGTCGGCCCCCACAACCAGACGCGATCGGACATCGCCGGACGCGGTCCGGACCCCGGTAACACGGCCGTTCTCACGGATGAGCCCGGTGACTGCCGTCCCAGTGCGAACATCCGCGTCGGCGGCCCGCGCCGCGTCGACGAGTACGGCGTCGAGAGTCCTACGGCGGACGCAGAGGAGCGGGGCGCCGCTCCGTTCCGTGAGCCCTACGACATCCATCTCGAGATCGTCGAAGGCGACGGTGCCCTCATCGATAGGGGGCGCGAGGGACACGAGCTCGTCGAAGACGCCCAGCCGCTTGAGGACCCTCACACCCGCGGGCTGGATGCCATGGGTCGAGAGCGTCTCGCTGGGGAACGTGGCTTTGTCGAGGACGCAGACGCTGAGGCCGTCCCGGGCGAGCTGGGTCGCGAGGGGAGAGCCGGCGCACCGGGCGCCGACGATCACGACGTCAAAGGTCTCGGTCATCGACCCTCAGCATGACCCATGGATGGGGCCTGCAGGGCTGGACGCCTGATCTGGCTGAAGCCCCAGGAGCGGCCAGCCGCTCACGGTGTGCTTGGTCCGCGGGGGAAAGCGAACTAGCGGGAAAGGGCCGTGAGCGGCTGGTGCCTGCGCCTGGAAGGTCCGCCACACGGAGCCGGCCAGTCAAAGGCCGATCCGGCGTGCAGATCACACGATTCGAGGACGCTCCCGTCGCTTGCGGGGCCGTCGAGCCGATACTCGCCGAGAGTCGCGAACTCGACAGCCAGGTCAAGGCCGTCCAGGAGCCTGTTTCTGAGCGTTCCGAACATGTGTTCGTAAAGGTAGGGAGGGGGGCGGACGGAAAGGTTGGCGGCTGGGCGAAAGCTTGCAGATGCGGCTAGCCTCGCCCCGATGGCAGAGGTCTTCAGGCACGAGCTACGCGTCAGGTATGCGGAATGCGACGCGCAGGGGTGCGTGTTCAACGGGAACTACCTGATGTATTTCGACGTCACCATGACCGAGCTGTGGCGGGAGGCGATCGGCTCCTACCAGGCGATGATCGACGCGGGGACCGACATGGTGGTTGCCGAGGCCAGGGTTCGATATCGCCGGCCGGTGCTCTTCGATGACCTGGTTGCGATCGAGGCGCGGGTGGCCCGCCTGGGCGACACGTCTCTCACCACCGCCCTCACAGTGGTGCGGGAGGGGGAAGCCGCAGCCGAAGGAGAGCTCCGCCACGTGTTCGTCCAGACGGGCACCTCCGAGCCGAAGTCGATCCCGGCGGATGTCAGGGCAGGCCTGGCCCCCTACCTGTCCGAGAACGAGGGATGAGCGCCCACGGGTCCGGCAGCCCCGGGCGCCGCGCGCTGATCATCGGCGCGCTGGGAGTGGTCTTCGGCGACATCGGGACCAGCCCGATCTACACGGTCCAGACCGTCTTCAACCCGGGGGACCCGCATCCCGTGGCCGCCGCGACGGAGAACATCTTCGGCGTGATCTCACTGATCTTCTGGTCGGTGATGATCATCGTGACCGTGACTTACGTGCTGCTGGTCCTGCGTGCCGACAACGACGGCGAAGGCGGGATCATGGCCCTGATCACCCTGATCAGAAAGCGCCAGGCACCGGGTGGGAAGCGCACCAAGCTGGCGCTGGCCGCATTGGGGATCTTCGGCGCATCGCTGTTCCTGGGTGACAGCATGATCACCCCGGCGATATCGGTTCTCTCAGCGATAGAGGGGGTGAAGGTGGCGGAGCCATCGCTGGCCCACCTCGTGATCCCCGCAACGCTGGTGATCATCGTCGGCCTGTTCAGCTTCCAGCGCCGCGGCACGGCTGAGGTCGGCCGCCTGTTCGGGCCGATCATGATCCTGTGGTTCCTGGCGATCGGGACGCTTGGCGCAGTGGGCATCGCACGGCATCCCGAGATCCTGGGGGCCCTTTCGCCCACACACGCGATCGCGTTCTTCTTCGGGCATTTCGAGATCGCGTTCTTCGCCCTGGCAGCGGTGGTGCTGGCAATAACCGGCGCCGAGGCCCTGTACGCGGACCTGGGCCACTTCGGGCGCTCTCCGATCACCCGTGCGTGGCTGTTCCTGGTATTCCCGGCCTGCATCCTCAGCTACATGGGCCAGGGCGCCCTGCTGCTCGATAACCCGACCGACAACCTGAGCAGCCCGTTCTTCCTCCTGGCGCCGGAATGGGCGCGGTGGCCACTGGTCCTCCTGGCCACCGCGGCGACCGTCATCGCGTCCCAGGCCGTGATCACCGGTGCGTTCTCGGTGACAAGACAGGCCGTGCAGCTGGGCTACCTGCCGCGCCTGCGGATCCGGCACACCTCGGCGCATTCCGTCGGCCAGATCTACGTGCCGGGCGTCAACTGGCTGCTGATGGTCTCCGTGATCGTCCTGGTGCTCACCTTCCAGTCCTCCGCAGCGCTGGCCTTCGCCTTCGGCATGGCGGTCACGGGCACGATCACGATCACCACCACGCTGTTCCTCTACTACGCGCGGCAGCAGTGGCGGAAGCCGCTGTGGATCGTCCTCGCCGGCGGCGGGGCGTTGCTCACGATCGACCTGTTCTTCCTGGCCGCAAACCTGACCAAGCTGTCGCATGGGGCCTGGCTCCCGCTGCTGATCGGGATCACGGCCTTCACCGTGCTCACCACTTGGCAGCGCGGCCGCCACATGGTGACCGCGAAGCGTCGTGAAGACGAGGGCTCGCTCGACCACTTCATCGACAACCTTCACCAGCACGAGGTCGAGGTGCGCCGCGTGCCGGGCACCGCTGTGTTCCTCACCCCGTCGAAGGTCACGGCCCCGCTGGCGATGGCCGCGAGCGTGCGGCATCTGCACGCACTGCACGAGCACGTGGTGATCCTCTCGATCGAGACCCAGCCGGTCCCGCACATCGGCGCCGAGGAGCGCCTCGTGATCGACGACCTGGGGAACCAGCACGACGGGATCACCTACGTCGGAGCCCACTTCGGCTACATGGACCAGCCCGACGTACCCTCGGTGCTGCGGCTGTTGGAGAAGGCCGACATCGAGTGCCCGCTCGAGGTCGACGAGGCGTCGTACTTCCTGTCGACCATCGAGCTGGTCCGCGGGGACATGCCCGGGATGAGCCGTTGGCGCAAGGGGCTCTTCCTGGCAACGGCCCGGATTTCGGCCGACCCTGCGGAGTACTTCTGCCTGCCGCGCGACCAGACGCTGGTGATCGGCTCCCGCATCGAGGTCTGACCCTGCACGGCCGCGCCCACGCCCGGGTGCGACCAGAGCGCTTCGGTACCCTTGCCTGGCCGGTCCGGATTAGGCCCCCGGAGGGCATTCGATCATGGAGAAATTCGCAATAGAAGGCGGGTTTCCGCTGTCGGGCACCATCGCGCCCGCCGGAAACAAGAACGCCGCGCTGCCGGTTCTGGCGGCCACGCTCCTCACCGAGGAGGAGGTCGTGCTGCGCAACATCCCGAGGATCCGCGACGTCGAGGCGATGCTCGAGCTGCTCACCCGGCTTGGCGTGGAGGTCGAGTGGCGCGGAGACAGCGTGGTTGCGCTCGACGCGTCAGGCGTGAGCACGACGAGCGTCGACGAGGACTTCGCCTTCCGGATCCGTGCATCGTTCCTGGCGGCTGGACCGCTCCTGGCACGCTTCGGCGAGGCCGTGATGCCGCCGCCCGGTGGTGACGTGATCGGCCGGCGCCGGCTGGACCCGCACCTCGACGCATTCCGCTCGCTGGGCGCGGACGTCGAGATGGACAAGGCCTCCTCGCACTACAACCTGACCGCGCCTGGCGGGCTCAAGGCCTGCGACTTCTTCCTGGACGAGCCCTCGGTGATGGCCACCGAGAACGCCCTGATGGCGGCCGCCCTGACTCCGGGGGAGAGCGTCCTGCACAACGCGGCTTCGGAGCCACACGTCCAGGACCTGGCCCAGCTGCTGTGTCTGATGGGTGCGGAGATCGACGGGATCGGCTCCAACGTGATGACGGTCCAGGGCCGCGACAAGCTGGGCGGCGCCGACTTCGCGATCGGCCCCGACTACATCGAGATCGGAAGCTTCATCGCCCTGGCCGCTGTCACCGGCGGGGAGCTGCGGATCACCGACACGCGCCCCGGCGACCTGCGCATGACACAGATGGTGTTCGAGCGCCTTGGGTGCAAGATCAGGTTCGAGGGCAACGACATCGTCGTCCCGCCCAATCAGGTGCTCCGCGTTCGCGATGACGAGGGTGACGCCGTGTCGAAGATCGAGGACGGGCCATGGCCTGCCTTCCCCGCCGACCTGACCAGCATCGCGCTGGCGCTGGCCACTCAGGCCGATGGGATGGTCCTGATCTTCGAGAAGATGTTCGAGAACCGCCTTTTCTTCGTCGACAAGCTCGTTTCAATGGGTGCTCGGGTCCTGCTGTGCGATCCCCATCGCGCGGTGGTCAGCGGCCCGAGCCGGCTTCACGGCGGCCGCATGGAGAGCCCGGACATCCGGGCAGGCATGGCCATGCTCATCGCGGCGCTCTGCGCCGAGGGCACGTCCGAGATCGGCAACGTCCGCCAGATCGACCGCGGCTACGAGCGGATCGACGAACGCCTGCGCGCCCTGGGTGCCCGTATCGAGCGCGTGGGGGAGAACCCGGTACCCGCGTAGAGCGCCCCGGCCGGGGCTCCCGGCCCGTCCTGCAACGACCCCGAAGAGGCCCCGCGCACGCGGGCGCGAAAGAATCACCTCATGATCAGCCCGACACCACCCGGAACGCGGGACATGCTGCCCGACGAGATGCGCGAGCTACGCGCGATCTCCGAGGACATCCACGGCGCCTTCGCGCAGGCGGGCTACGGCGAGGTCTGGACTCCCACGCTCGAGTACGAGGAGGTGCTCGAGCGCGGTGACCAGCGGGCTGCCGGAGCCGGCTTCCGGATGCTTGATGACCACGGCCGGGTCCTGGTGCTCCGCTTTGACATGACGATCCCGATCGCGCGGCTTGTTGCCTCGCGCTTCCGGGATGCGCCCATGCCGATCCGCCTCTGTTACTTCGCCCACTCCTACCGCGCCGTCGGCAAGGGCCAGATCCAGTCGCGCGAGTACCTGCAGGCCGGGATCGAGTTGGTCGGCGTGGCCGGCCCCGACGGCGACGCCGAGGTGATCGCGTTGACGGTTGACGCCCTCTCCAAGGCCGGCCTGATGCGCCACAAGATCGGAGTGGGGGACGGGTCGCTCTACCGCACCCTGCTGGAGGACTCGGGAGTCGGCGAGGAAGACCGCGCGGCGCTGCTCGAGACCTTGACCCGGCGTGACCTCGTGGGACTTGAGGTGGCGCTCAGGCGTCTGGGAATCGAGGGAGAGCGCCTGAAGCTGCTCACGACGCTGCCGCTCCAGCGGGGCGGCCTCGAGGTGCTCGATCAGCTGCCCGGCCCCGTTTCGGCTGCGGCCGACGGCCTGCGCGAGATCCACTCCCTGGCGGCCGAGCGCGGGGTGGCGGACTGCGTGATCTTCGACCTGGGCCTGGTCAAGGAGCTGAGCTATTACACGGGCGCGATCTTCGAGGTCTATGACCCGGCGGTTGGCTACGTGGTGGGGGGAGGCGGCCGCTACGACACCCTGCTGGGCCGCTTCGGCCGCGACCTGCCCGCGTGCGGGATGGCCCTGGACATGGAGCGGGTGCACGCCGCGGCGGCGGCCGAGGAGGCCCTGGGGCTATGAGCTCGATCGAAGGCCTGACAATCGCCGTGCCGCGCGGAGCCCTGTTCGGGCCGACGGTCGACCTGCTCGAGTCCCTGGGGGTCGACGTGGCCGAGGTGCGGGCCAATGACCGCAAGCTCCTGTTCGAGGACGTGGGCATCGTGACCATGCGGCCCTCGGACGTCCCCACATATGTCGAGGCCGGCGCCGCGGATATCGGGATCACGGGCAAGGACGTGCTGCTCGAACAGCCCGAGCGCGAGCTGTACGAGCTGGTGGACCTGGGCTTCGGGCGCTGCACGATGGTCGTCGCCACGCAGGAGGGCGAGGACCGGATCGCCGAGTCGCTGAGGCGCCTTGGGACCTTCACCGTGGCCACGAAGTACCCGCGGATCGCGCTGAACCACTTCACACAGACCGGCCGGCCGACCCGGATCGTCGAGGTCAAGGGCTCGGTGGAGCTTGCGCCGCTCACCGGCCTGGCCGACGCCATCGTGGACCTCACGGCCACCGGCAAGACGCTTGTCGAGAACGGCCTGGTGGTCCGGGAGGAGATCGTCGTGTGCACGGCGCGGCTGATCGCGAACCCGGTGGCCCACAAGCTCAAGTCGGAGGCCATCGACGCCCTGGCCGGGCGGATGCGCGCGGCGGTGGAGGCCTCATGAGGATCTCGCGCCTTCCGGCCGATGCCAAAGCGGGCGACATCCGCATCCTCAACGAGATTCCCGCGAGCGTGGAAGAGGAGGTCCGCTCGACGCTGCGGGCCGTCCGCGATGGCGGCGACGCCGCCGTGGCCGAGATCAACGCCCGCTTCGACCC
>JAXDIE010000019.1:0-26076 GCA_034664165.1 Thermoleophilaceae bacterium
ACCGCTCTGGTGCCGGGACGCCCCGCGCCACGACTGATCACCGCGGAGACCGTGAGGAACATGAAGCCCGGGGCCGTGATCGTCGACATGGCCGGCGAGGCCGGAGGCAACTGTGAGCTCTCGGAGCCCGGCCAGACCGTGGTCAGGGAGGGCGTGACGATCTGCGCCCCGCTCGATCTGCCGAGCACGATGGCCGACCACGCCTCGGCTCTCTACGCCCGCAACGTCACGTCCCTGCTCGAGCTGATGGTGGGCGAGGACGGCGCGCTGAACCTGGACTTCGAAGACGAGATCATCAAGGGCGCCTGCATCACCCACGAGGGCCAGATCGTGCACGAGGGCGCCAAGGCCGCGGTCGACTCAGCGGGAGGCGCCGGATGAATCTGCTCACCGAGATCACGATCCTCGTCCTGGCGGCTTTCGTGGGCTTCGAGGTCATCTCCAAGGTGCCCAACACGCTGCACACGCCGCTGATGTCGGCCACCAACGCCATCCACGGCATCGTGCTCCTGGGCGGCCTGCTGGTGATCGGCCAGGCGGAGGGCGTGCTGAACCAGGTGATCCTGGTGATCGCCATCGCCTTCGGCACGATCAACGTGGTGGGCGGCTTCCTCGTGACCGACCGGATGCTTCACATGTTCAAGCGCAAGCCTGAGCCCAAGAAGGAACCGGAGGAGGAGGCGAAGTGACCTTCTTCAAGGACCCGAACGTCCAGGGCGCCCTTTACCTGTTCGCCTTCGCCTGCTTCATCTACGGGCTGCATCTGATGAACCACCCGCGCACGGCGCGGAGGGGCAACGGGGTGGCGGCCGTCGGCATGGCGGTCGCGGTCGCCGCGACCCTGCTCGGCCCCGGGATCGGTAACTGGGGCCTGATCGTGCTCGGCGTCGTGATCGGCACGGTCGTCGGAGTCCCGGCGGCGCGCAACGTGAAGATGACCGCGATGCCGCAGATGGTCGCGCTGTTCAACGGCGTGGGCGGCGGCGCGGTTGCCCTGATCGCATGGGCCGAGTTCCGGCACGCCGGGGGAGCGCTCCCGCTGGACACCGCGATCCCCATCCTCTTTGCGGCGATCATCGGCTCGGTGTCCTTCTGGGGCTCCAACATCGCGTTCGGCAAGCTCCAGGAGATCCTGCCCGGGCGCCCGATAGCGCTTCCCGGCCAGCAGATCATCAACCTGCTGCTTCTGGTCATCTGCATCGTCTGCGCGGTGATGATCGTCGCCGGCAACACGTCGGAGTGGCTGTTCATCGCGATCCTGGTGGCGGGCGCGCTGCTGGGCAACATGTTCGTGCTGCCGATCGGCGGCGCCGACATGCCCGTAGTGATCTCGCTGCTCAACGCGTTCACGGGCCTCTCGGCCGCTGCGGCCGGCATCGCCCTGGACAACGTGGCGCTGATCGTGGCGGGCATGATCGTGGGCGCCTCGGGCACGATCCTCACGACCCAGATGGCCGAGGCCATGAACCGCTCGATCGCCAACATCTTCAAGGGCGGCTTCGGCGGAGGTGGCGGTGCGCCGGCCGGCGGCGCCGACATGGAGGGACGCACCGTCCGCTCCACAGATGCCGCCGACGTGGCCATCCAGCTTTCCTACGCGCGCAAGGTCGTGGTCGCGCCGGGCTATGGCATGGCCGTGGCGCAGGCCCAGCACGCGGTGCGCGAGCTGGCCTCTGAGCTCGAGAAGCGCGGCGTCGAGGTTGCGTACGCGATCCACCCGGTCGCGGGCCGGATGCCCGGGCACATGAACGTGCTGCTGGCCGAAGCCGACGTGCCCTACGACCAGCTCAAGGAGATGGAGGAGATCAACCCGGAGTTCGCCCAGACGGACGTGACCCTGGTGATCGGCGCCAACGACGTGACCAACCCCGCCGCGCGCGAGGACAAGGGCAGCCCGATCTACGGCATGCCGATCCTCGACGTCGACAAGTCGGCCGCGGTGATCGTGCTCAAGCGCTCGATGAACTCCGGCTTTGCGGGCATCGACAACCCGCTCTTCTACGCGGACAACACCTCACTCCTCTTCGGCGACGCCAAGGACTCGGTCCAGGCCGTCACTGCCGAAGTGCAGAACCTCTAGTTACTGCCCTCCAAACCCACAGTTGTGGATTGCGAGGCGCACAGGATGGTGCGCCTCTCAACTCCGGGGAGGGATCTGTCCTGACTTCGTGTTGCATAACGACATGAAGGCAGGACGGTGGCTCCCGCCCGCGCCGCTTTGTTCCCTGATTGCTGCCGTTGTTACGGAAGGGCGCCCACCGAGGCAACGAAGGGGAACACGAATTGTTCCCCCGGGAAAACTCCGTGAAATTAGTCCCGAGGGTTGTGCGAGGACACCCACACAAGCCCCACGAAAATGCGGTGCTTTTGTCTTGAGGGTGTGGCGGAGATGCCCGGCCCCGACGGACCGGCTCCCTCATTGCTGCCGTGAGGCGAGGGCGACTACCTAAGCGTCGCGAGGGGTGCCCGCTCCTCCAGGGACACGTTGCGCACCTCGACCTCGGAGCCCTCTGGCAGCGCCACCGTGCCTGGGTCGAAGCCGGCCAGGCCCTCCGAGGCACCCGCGCGCCGCAGCGCCGTGACCATCACGGCGTAGGCCATCGGGACCAGGTCGCGCAGCGCCTGGTGGGCGTTCTGGCGCGTGCCCACGTGAACCTGGGCCATGGCGTCCTGGCCCTCGAGCCGGAGGATGTCGATCAGCATCGCGATCTCCACTCCGTATCCGACGGGGAACGGAAGCTTTTCCAGGACCGAGCGCCGCACCGCCACCTCGCCCGCAAGCGGCTGGGCAAAGCCGGCGAGCTCGGGGTAGAGCATGTTCAGCAGCGGGCGGGCCACCAGCTCGTTGACGCGTCCGCCACCATCGGGCACCACCCGGCCCTCTGCCGCGAACGGGCGCCTGTACGCGGCCTTCACGAACGAGATCCCCGGATCGGTGAGCAGCGGGCCGATCAGGCCCACAGCGAAGATCTTGTCGAAGTCCTTGGTATCGGTGTCCAGGAACACGACGATGTCGCCGTCGGTGGCCGAGAGGGCGCGCCACATGGCATCGCCCTTTCCCAGGCAGCGGCCGTGCTCGGGCAGGATGGCCGACTGGCTGAGCACCGTGGCGCCGAGGCTGGCGGCCGCCTCGGCGGTCCCGTCCTCCGAGTCGGCGTCGATCACCACGATCTTGTCGATCAGCCCGGCGCCCTGGAGGCTCAACAGCTCGCCGACCACCTGGCCGACCGTGGCGGCCGTGTCCTTGGCGGGCAGAATGGCGGTGACCGTGTCGCGCTTTCGCCGCACCAGCTCCGGCACGTCGTAGTCCGAGGCCTTGAAGCTACGGCGCAGCAGCCAGCCATCGAGCGAGAGCTCGCGGTGGATGGCTTCGCGGCGGGAGGTCGACACGGTCAGGAGGTTTGCGATGCGCCCGGACGGCCGAAGCGCGCGGCACGGGCATCGGCCCGCAGGGCGCTCCAGTCCTCGGGCGGGACATCGGGCTCGCGGACCATGTAGGGGGTGCCCGCGGGGAGCTCCTTGAGCAATTCGCGGATTCCGCCGGCATGCAGCTGGGCGGCCGTCGTCGCCTTGGCCGTGGCGATCACGCGGTTACGGCCGCGGCGGGCCATCAGATTAGGGCCCATCGCCTCCAGATCCGCCGGCTGCGGCTGGATGAGGATCACATCGGTGCCCTCGGCGCGCAGCGCCTTGGCCTCGCTCCCAAGGCGCTTGCCCGAGTCGCGATTCATCCGGGCGCCGACCACCTCGGCCGGGTTCCACGCGCGTGGCGGGTGCCGTGAGGACGTGGGGTTCAGGCAGATGACCATGTCCAGGTCGAGGCCCCTGAGCACGTCGAGGTTCGAGGTCGAGCGGATGCCGCCATCGATGTAGCGCCGTCCGCCGATCTCGACCGGGTAGTAGAACGCTGGTATCGCACACGAGGCGGCCACCGCCTCGGTCAGCTCCACGCGTGGCGCCCCCGCCCTGCCGAACGCCACGCGCTCACCGGTCGCGTAGTCGCACGCCATCACCCAGAGATTCGGATGGTCTGACCAGCCCGTGGGCGTGACCCGCCGGACTATGTCCTTGAGCGGCTCGGTCGAGACAACCCCGCGGGGCAGCCAGCCAACTCCTACGGTGGCGGGCGTGTAGCGCCACGGCGTTGCCAGCGTCCGCGCGGCCAGCCTGAGCGAGCCCGGGCCGATAGGCGGCAGCGCGCGCTGGAGCTTGAACTCGGCGCCCGCGGCGCGGTCGGCTTCGGCCGCGGGCCGCCCGTCCTCTCCGACCAGGCCGTCGAAGCTGCGACCGGCGGAGTGGGCAACCATGAACCAAGGCGGGACACCGCCCGCCAGCAGCGCGGCCATCATCGACCCGGCCGAGGTGCCGACGATGAACTCCGCCGTGCCGGGGTCCCAGCCGGACTCGGTGGTGATGGCGTCAAGCGCACCGGTGAGCCAGGCGCCGCCCATGATGCCCCCCGCTCCGAGCACCAGGCCGACCCGCGGGGCGCTCACGCGGGCTCCTCCGTGGCAACCCTGGCCCTGAAGAGCTTGGTCCCGCCCTCAATCCCCTTCAGCTTCCGCTCGCCGGCGTAGGACCACTCATAGCCGTCCTTGCCCACCGCGTCCTTGACCTCCTGGGAGGCGAGCACCGACGAGGGCCTGGCGACCTGTGTGATCCGGGCGGAGAGGTTGATCGAGTGGCCGTACCAGTCGCCCGCGCGCGGGACCGCGGGCCCCAGTGCGAGGCCGGCCTTCAGCTCGGGGAAGTCCTCCTCGGCCTCGGCGCGGGCCACGAGCTCGAGTGCCGCCGCCAGCATCGGCTCGGGCTCGTCGGAGACCATCATCACGGCGTCGCCGATCGTCTTGATGATGGTTACCGGCGGCTCGATGACCTCCGCCGCGAGCTTTGCCAGACGGCTGGCCAGCCGGCCCAGGTCGCCCACGGGCAGCGTCTCTCCAAGACGCGTGAAGCCGCAGAGGTCGGCGAACGCCGCGGTCACCACACGGGCGTTGGAGCTGGCGCCCGATTCGCGCTCGCCCTGGGTGATCACGTCGCGGCGGATCCCCTCCAGCAGATGACGCCTGTACTGGTGCGCCAGGACGTCCATGAGCAGCGGGGGCATCACCGCGCCGGCCTGCGCGTAGCGCTCGGCAAGGTCAAGCTCGCTGTCGCCCGCCTGGAGCAGAGCCGGCCCCACCATGTCGCGCGTGGCCGCGGCGACCCGTGACATGGCCTGGCCGATGACCCTGGCCGTGTCGATCACGCCCTCCTCCGGAAGGCCCCCTTGTAGAAACATCCTGACCCGCTTTGCGGCTTCCAGGTCCTCCTCGGTGAAGGAGATCTCCGTGGGCGAGATGACGGTCATGCCCAGCGCACGCCAATTGTCCTCCAACAGCTGGTAGTCGACCTCGGCAAGCTCAGCCACCTGCTCGGCGCTGTACTTCGGCGTGCCCGAAAGCTCCAGCTCGACCGGGAGGAGGACAAGGCGCTCCTCCTCGACGGCCTGCTTGAGCTCCTCGAGGCTCACGCCGCGATCCGCCAGGCGTTCCAGGAGCGCCAGCCGCGAGGCCTTCGCCTCCTCGTCCTTACAGCCCGCGAGCAGGCCCTCCCGCTCGAAGTCGATCTCCGTCACGCGTGGCTACGCCAGCTCGCGCTTCAGGACCTTGCCGGTGGCGTTGCGCGGCAGCTCATCCATGAACTCGACGTCGCGCGGAACCTTGTAGCCGGCAAGGTTGGACTTGACGTAGGCCTTGAGGTCCTTCTCGGAGAGCTTCTTTCCGTCGCGCAGGACGACGAAAGCCTTCAGCCTCTGGCCGAACTCCTTGTCATCGACGCCGACCACGGCGGCGTCTGCCACCGCTTCATGGTCGGAGAGCAGGTCCTCGATCTCACGCGGGAACACGTTCTCGCCACCCGAGACGATCATGTCGTCGTCGCGGCCGACCACGAACAGCCGTCCCGCCTCGTCCAGGTAGCCGACGTCGCCTGTGGACATCAGGCCGTCGATCACCTCCTTGCCTCCGCCGCCCGTGTAGCCCTCGAAGAGCATGTCGTTGGCCACGAAGATCCGGCCCGTCTCGCCGGTGGGCATCTCGCTGCCGTACTCGTCGAAGATCTTGAGATGGGTGCCGCGCGGGATACGGCCGGCCGTTCCGGGGGCCGCGCGGAGGTCCTCGGGAGTCGCGATGGTCGCCCACGCAACCTCGGTCGAGCCGTAGAGGTTGTAGGCCACGTCGCCGAACTCGTCCATGAAACGCACCGCCAGCTCCCCGGGCAGAGCGGAGCCCGAGAGCGGCACCGCCTGCAGGGACGAGGTGTCGTACTTGCGGCGCACGTCCTCGGGCAACTCCATGATCCGCTGGAGCATCACGGGGACCATCGGGGCCACATCGACCTTCTTCTCCTCGATGGTGGCCAGCGTCTGCTCGGGGTCGAAGCGGCGGCGCAACACGTAGGTGGCCGAGAGGAGCATCCCCAGGGTGAAATGCGCGAAGCCCCACGAGTGGAAGAGCGGCGCGACGATAAAGGTGGTGTTGCGGCTCTTGAGCGGGATCTTCGACAGCAGCGTAATCGCCGGATCGATGCCATCGGGCTGCTTGCGGGCCGCTCCCTTGGGGGTGCCGGTCGTGCCCGAGGTGAGGATCACGATCTTGCCCGGCTCCGCCGGCGGCACGCAATCCGTCGAGTCGCCCGACTGGATCAGCTCCTCCAGAGTGGTGTCGGGCGTTGCCTCGTCATGCCAGGCCACGAAGCGCTTGCGGCGTTTGCCCGCCTCGGACAACAACTCCTCGAACTCCTGGTCGTACACGATCGCCACGGGCCGCTCGCGCTCACACACATCGCGGAGCTGCGGGCCCGAGAAGCCGGTGTTCAGGAAGAGGGCGTGGGCTCCGAGCTTGGAGAGGGCCACGACTATCTCGATGAACCCGGCGTGGTTCCGGCACATGACGGCCACGGCGTCTCCCTCGAGAACACCCGAATCGGCCAGGGCATGAGCCAGCGAGTTGGTTCGCTCGTGGAGCTCGCTGAAGGTCACGGTGCGGGCCTCATCGATCACCGCGGGCTCATCCGGGTAGCGGGCGGCCGACCCCGTGTAGGCGGCAGCAGGCGTCGGGCCGAAGCGGTTGAGGGCCATCAACTGGCGCACGAGCCGGTCCGGGCGGACGGGCCGGATCAGGCCCACGTTCCGGAGGACCCGCACGTCGTCGAGCTTCTGGGCCATGCCCCCGACAAAGCCCACGCCAGGAATGCCGGTGCCTGGGTCAACCGAGCCATCGCCGCCCTCCACGCGCCGCTTGAGGTTGGCGAGCGTGTTTTGGAGGTTCTGTCGGACCATTGGGGCTGAGAGTCTGTCCGACACGCTGCCAAGAAGGCCGCCGGGTGCCTGATAGCTCAGGCGAAACGTAACGGTTGTCGCGCCCGAGTCATCTTCACGCAGCCGCCATCGCCCGCGTTGATCCAGTCCCGTGATATTGGTCCAGGCCATGTCCCGCGGGGCGTTGAACTCGACGACCTCGACGAGCCCGCCCACCTCGGCCGAGCCGGCCTTCATCAGCACCGAATAGCGAGCGCCGAGCCCGCTTTCCTTGTCGCCCTCGACCTGCCAGCGGGTCATCCCGTGGCTGAACTTGCGGAACGCCTGAGGGTCGACGATGACCTCCCAGATCTCGGCGGCCGGGGCGTCGATCCGGATGTGCTCCTCCACCCTCACGCCTCAGCCCACCACCGGCAGCCGCCGCTCGGATGCAAGCGACGTGAGCGTGGCCTGCATGCGCCCGATCACCGAGTCGTAAACCACATCGAGGTCCGGATCCTCACCGAACTCCTCGCGGAGGTTGATCGGCGGCAGCACCTGGATCGTGATCTTGGCCGGAAGCGGGATGTGGCCCATCATGTCGCCGACGTTGACCACCCACGGCAGCGCAAGCGAGATCGGCAGGACCTTGAGCTTGAACAGCTGATCCAGGCGCAGCAGCTTGGCAAGCCCCTCGCCGCGCGTAAGGAAGAAGGCCGTCTCCTGGCCGCCGACCGTAACCACCGGCACGATCGGCACGTCCCGGTCAAGTGCCAGCCGGATGAAGCCCTGGCGACCCCCGAAGTCCACCTTGTTCCGCTCCCAGCTGGGCCGGTGCACCTCGTAGTCGCCCCCGGGGAACACCAAGACCGCGGCACCCGCATCAAGCGCCTTGGTCGCGTTCTTGGCGGACGCCGCGACCGTGCCGTACTTGCGGAGGAAGCCCAGGCCGGGGATTGTGAGAACCAGGTTGTGGGCCAGTTGGTAGAAGAGGCGCTCGACACCGAAGTAGGTGTTGAAGGCCAGGGTGAAGATCGTGACCTCGGGCGACATGTTGCCGCCGCTGTGGTTGCCGACAAGGAGCACCGGGCCCTCGCGCGGGATGTTGTGAAGGCCGCGCACGTCGGCGCGATACCAGAAGCTCGCGAGCATCCACAGGCCGGGCAGGCTCTCGCGGATATAGTCGGGATCGCGCTCATCCAGGTCGGCGCGAGGAATCCGGTTCTGAAATCGCTGCGTGAAGGCTCCGGTGAGTGAGTTGGATTCGGCCATGGCTCCCGTCGTGAGTATGTCCTACCGCGTCACGCGGCCTTCAATCGTGGGTTAGGCTCGAGGCATGCCCGCGACCTACGATCTCGCCGAACAGATCCTCGACGCGATCGAGGGGATCTACGGGCAGCAGGGACCCCACCGCGCCGTCCACGCCAAGGGCACGCTTCTGATCGGGGAGTTCACTCCGGCACCCGAGGGTGCCCGGCTCAGCCGCGCCGCGCACCTGGCCGGGCCGCCGGTCAAGGCCACCGTCCGCCTCTCCAACGGGGGCGGCAAGCCCGATGCACCTGACACGGCTCCCGATGGCCGCGGGGTCGCGATCAAGCTCTACCTCCCCGACGGCTCGACCACCGACATGGTGGGCCTCAGCCTGCCCTGCTTCTTCACGCGCACGCCCGAGGACTTTCTGGAGTTCACGCGTGCGCGCAAGCCCGACCCGGCCACCGGGCAGCCCGACATGGCCGTGCTCGGCGCCTTCCTGGGAGACCACCCGGAGGCCGGCCCCGCCCTGCAGGCCGCCGTGACCGCCGGCGTTCCCGAGAGCTACGCACGCCAGACCTACAACTCGATCCACTCGTTCCGCTATTCGAACGACGAGGGCGAAAGCCAGTTCGGGCGCTGGCGCCTAATCCCCGAGGCGGGCGAGGCGACGGTGGAGCCCGATGTGCTGGGCGAGCTGGAGCCCGACTTCCTCCAGGACGAGATCGTGGAGCGCGCCGGCCGTGGCGAGGCCGCATTCACCGTCGTGGTCCGCATCGCCGCCGAAGACGATCCCGTCGATGACCCGACGGTCGCCTGGCCCGAGGGAGAGCGCGCCGAGATCACCATCGGACGGCTTGAGCTCACCGGGCCGGAGACGGGCCGCGAGCAGGATGGCGACGTGCTGGTCTTCGATCCAACGCGGGTCCCCGACGGCATCGAGATCTCGGGCGATCCCATCCTGGCGGAGCGCTCGCGCGCCTACTCCGTATCGGTGGAGCGCCGCTCGGGCGCCACGCGCCCGCCGCTCTAGCGCTCCAAGCGCCTGAGCCCCCGGCTTTCGTGCCAGGACTCGACGACCATCTTCGTACGGTCCTCGTTCAAGCCGACGACAACCAACTCACTGATGTCCGCCCTGAACAGGTGTGACTCGGCATTCGGCTCTCCGTTGACCTCGATTATGCGGGCCGGATCGGTGATCTCCTCCATACGCCCGGCGACCTTCGCGTCTCCGGTCCATCCGTCATCAGGGTCGTCGGAGCCACTGTGGATCGCGAAGCGCGGGTCACGCGCCAGGTCCAGGGCCTTCATCGCCCCGAGCATGCTGCCGATGAACAGCTCCCCGTCGCGGAAGTTCACCTCGGTGCCGCTGATGCGCGGCGAGCCGTCACGGCGGATGGTCGCCAGCGTCTTGTGCACGTGCCCATCGAAGTAGGCCTTCGCCCGTCCAGCCAGGTCCGGCACCTCGGACTCGATCTCGGCCCAGCGCATTTCGACGACCCTAGGACACTGCGGGCAGCCGCTGCGCCCATGGGCGCTCGGCCTCGAGCTGGGCGGCCAGAGAGACCAGTGTGGCTTCGTCGCCGGGCCGGCCGATCAGCTGGACCGCCAGGGGCAGGCCGTCCTCGCCGATGCCGGCGGGCACCGACGCCGCAGGGTTGCCGCACACATTCCATGTGCCGGTGAACGCCGCCCCGAAGCCGCGCAGCCCGGTGTAAATGGTGGCAAGGGCGCCGCGGCCCTCGAAGCGGCCGACCTCGATCGGCGGCGAGCCGACCGTCGGGGTCATGAGGACATCGTGGTCGTCGAACACCTGATTGACACGCGCGGCGATGGCGGCCTCCTTGGCGCGATCGCGCGCCAGGAAGTCGTCGGGGATCAGGTGGCCCATGAACTGGACCTGCTTGGTGCGCCGCATGAGCTTGCCCGGCCGGGCCATCGCATCGGCATCCTCGGCCCCGCCGTGCAGGAAGCGCAGTGACAACGAGAGCCCCACGTCCGAGGAAAGGCCCCCCAGCCTGCTGCCGTAGTCCGGGTCGCGCGGGGTCACGCGGTGGCCGAGCCCTTCCATCGCCGCCGCCATCTCCTCGACGGCCTTTCGCGTCTCCGCGGCGACCGGGGCGTGGGTTGGCGAGGCAAACGACATGGCAACCCTCAGCTGCCCGGGAGGCCGCTGGGCGACGGCGGAGAGAGGCTCCGCGGGCGGCGCGATGGCCGAGGCGGGATCGCGGTCGGACGCGCCCCCCACCACGTCGAGCCAGAGGGCGGTGTCGGCAACGCTGCGGCTCACGCAACCCGCCACCGACAGCCCGTGCCAGTGATCGTTGTAGGGCCACATCGGCACGCGGCCGCGCTGGGGCTTGAGCCCGAAGAGGCCGCACGCGGCAGCGGGGATCCGAATCGAGCCGGCGCCATCGGAGGCGGATGCCGCGCCCACCAGCCCGGCCGCGACCGCCGCACCCGAACCACCGCTCGAGCCGCCGGGCACGTGGTCGGGGTTCCACGGGTTGCGGGTCACGCCCCAGGTGGAGGTCTCGGTGAACATCCAGAGGGCCAGCTCTGGCTGAAGGGTCTTGCCGATGATCACGGCGCCCGCGTCGCGGAGGCGCCGCACGAACTCGCAGTCCTCGGTCTTCGCCGGCCCGTAGGCGCCGGTCCCGTGGGTGGTGAATTCGCCGGCAACGTCCCAGCCGTCCTTGATCGCCACCGGCACGCCCAACAGCGGCCGGTCATCACCCGATCCGGCCCGGCCATCGGCCTGGTCGGCTTCGAGCAGCGCTCGCTCCTCCAGCACCACGCGGAATGAGTTGAGCTGGGGGTCGAGGCGCGCGATGCGGTCCAGATAGACCTGAACGAGCTCCCGCGAGGAGATCTCCTTCGAGCGGATCAGCTCCGCCTGGCGGGCGATCCCTGCGAATGCAAGCTCGGCGGAGTCCACGGGCGGCACCCTAGCGGCCCATCGACCGGATGCCGCGGGTCATCACCTCGAAGGCCGGCTTGTCCGAGTAGTCGTCGCGCAGGAGGCCGACCGCTGCAAACAGATCGGTGCCGTCCGAATCGTTGTCGCGCAGGTTGAAGTAGCGGTAGTCGGTCACGCCGAGCGTGCCCGAGACCGCATGCACCGCGTCCAGGGTCGAACCAAGCTCCGATGCCTGGCGGGTCTCGGAGTGCCCGAGGTTGGTGGCGTAGCCGTTCTCGGTTACCCAGAGGTCAACGCGATCCCCGAGTCCCGCGATCGGCATGTAGCAACGGCGTAGCAGCGCCAGGGCATCTGTCATCTCGACTCCGGCTGAGCGGCCGGGGATCGAAACCGGGGGCCATACGAGGCCGGGGTAGACCTGTGCGCCGACGAAATCGAGGGCGCGCCGGAAAGGGCGGCCACCGGCTTGCCCGACCTTCTGCCAGAAGCCGAGGTCGGCGTTCGGCAGGTAGCGCCAGGCAACCGTGAACCCGACGTCGACTCGTTGCCTGCCGATCCGCCTGAGCGTCCGATCGGCCTCGACCACCCCGGCGGTCAGCGCGCTGACAACGCCGCGGTAGGAGCCGTCCGAGGTGTTCCCCGATATCGGGAAGTTGGCCTCGTTGGTGATCGTGAAGGCCACGACCGACTTGCGCCGGCCCAGCCGCTCCACCGCGCGATGGACGAAATGCACGAACGCCGGGATGTCGCCCTCCTGGCTGGAGCCCGGGTGGTAGCGGACCTGCACCTCCGACTCGAACCCCTGCCGCGCGTAGCGGTCGACCTGGCGGGCGAAGGCCCGGATCCCGGCAGACCCGTCCGAGGAGAACAGCCGGTTGAGATGGATCACCAGCGTGCGCCGCGGGAGAGCCATGCGCTCCAAGGCCCTGGTGGTCTGACCCTGGTCGACCGGCCGGGCGCTGCCCTGGCTGCCTCCCGCGCTGCCCGCGATCCCCGGGGTGATCCCGAAGCGAAGCCGCTGCGGCGCCACCGCGGGCCCGAGGTCGCCCGGCGCCAGGATGCACCCACCCTCGCCCCCTGCCGCCAGCACCGGCTGGGACGTCACCGCCGGGAGCACGACCAGCGCGGCTGCCGCCGCGGCGCTCAGCGCTGCCCGGCGCACGCGGGTCGGCGGGGGTCGGGCGGGAAGGTCAGGTCGGCAGCGATGGCCGTCTCCAGGTAGTCGTTCTCGAGCGGGTCCCCCGAGCCGGGTGCAAGGCGGGCGGCGGTCGATCGCAGGGAGGCGCGGTCGCCCTCAGCCACCCAGGGCGCCAGCGCCAGGAACTCCCGCTTGGGCCCGGTGAAACGCCGCGTGGGAAGGCGCTGGCCTCCCACGTCGATCCCCGCGGGATCCTCCGGAAGCGCGCGGCCGTTGCCCACGTACGTGCACTTCGCCGGACCCGGTGCGCCCTGTGGCGCGCGCAGCCCGCGCTGGGTGATCGCCGTCTGGCCGTCGAAGGGCAGGTCGGCCAGGTTGCCCACCAGGTGGGGCGTCACGTTGTAATCGAATCCGACATCGCGATCGGCCACGGCCCGCCAGGTCGAGGTCATCCACTCCAGCGGCTGCCACGCGTGGGCGGCAGCGGCCCCCCAGCGCCCGGGGTTGGCCTCGTCCTGGATCACGACGTTGGCGCCAAGCCGGTCCAGGCAGCGCATGTACCAGCGGGCGGTGTTCGTGCAGGGGTCGACGCCCCGGGGCGGCCTGGAGCCGTAGACGAAAGCCGGCAGGCTGGTCGCGAACCCGAGCTTGGCGCGCGTGCCCGGGAGCCGGTAGGGCCGGAGGTTCTCGACGGCGTCCGCCCCGGTGCTCGGGCCGTTCGTCAGCTCGATCGCGTTCTCGATATCGGTGAGCGGAACCTTCCGGTTGCTGGCCACCACGTTGCGCAGCGGCGCCGGGCCCTCGTGGCGGACGTCGTGAGGACCCCACATGAAAACCTCGTTGTAGACCTCCGGCGAGGTGGCCACGAAGGCCGTGCGCGGCCTTGGGCGCGCATCGGGATCGGCGAAGAGCGCGACCTCCGCGGGATCCGAGGTCTCGCGAAACCCGGGCTGATCGCCGGATCCGACGATGTACACGCCGTAGCGGCGCGCCATGTCCGAGAAGACCTGCATCCAGCCGCGCGCAAAGGTGTCCGTGGCCGCCACCAGCGCCGTGCTCACGGGGGCCATGGTGGGGAAGCGCACCCGATAGGCGGCCACCTGCGGGCCGTAGGCGGCGGTCACCGCGGCCAGCGCAACCAGCGTCGAGCACGGCACACCCTGCGGCTCGCAGCCGATCCCGCCGGGCCGCCCGAACAAGCCGCGCGCCAGGGCGCCCCGCGCCCCGGTCGCCACCGTCATCAGGCCGACGTCCTCGTTGAAGGCCACGACATTGGGGGCGTCCTTCGCGAGGTCCGGAACGACATATCGCAGCAGCATGCATTCGATCCGTGTCCGGAATGCTGCGTAGTCCCTCACGTTGCGCAGGTCCTGCTTGAACTGCATTGCGAAGACACGCGGTGCGCCCGGCTCGGGAGCCAGGGCCTTGATCGACCCGGCGGACCGCGTTGGCTCGGCCGCCCGGCAGGTGGAGCGGCCCGGCGCCGCAGGGATCGTGGGTCGCGCCGGGTAAGCCTGCCGGAGGCGGCCGCGTGCCATGGCCGGGTCGTCCGTGATCACGGCGTCGACGCCCAGCGCGGCGGCCTGGGTGACCTGGCCGGGGGTGTCGAGCGTGTAGGGAACAACCCGCTGGCCCAGGGAGTGGGCCAGCGTGACCAGCCCGGAGCCGATCGGGAAGGACGGTGAAACCCAGTCGGCATCGATCGCCGCCGCAGCGGCCGGCCCGCCGTCGTCGACCGCCGCCAGCGTGAGCAGCGAGATCTCCGCCCCGGGCATGCGCCGGTGTGCCGTGGGCAGATCGGCGGGCCAGAAGCTCTGGATGATCACGTGCGAGGGCGGTATGCCGCTTGCCAGCACCGCATCCATCACCCGGTTCGCGAAGGCCGGCGTCGCGTCGAAGTCGGGGTCGGTCGGCGCATTCTTGATCTCGAGGTTGATCCGGGCGCCCCGGCGGCGCGCCAGCCGCAGGACCTGGTCCAGCCGTGGCACGAGCGCACTTCTCGAACGGGGGGCGGGCCTCGCGGGAAGGCCGCTGCCAGGACTGCCGAGCACATCCACCCGGCAACCGCGCAGCTCGGCGAGCGTGTGGCCGGCCACCAGGCCGGTGCAGTTTGTGACCCGGTCGAGGGTCGGGTCATGGATCACGACCGGAACACGGTCCTTCGTGAGCTTCACATCGAACTCCAGGACCCAGCCATGCGCCGCGGCGTTGCGGAAGGCCGGGAGGGTGTTCTCGGGATACGTGGGCTTGCCGTGGATCACCGATCCACCCCGATGCGCGTGGATCTCCGGAACGGCAGCCGCGGACGCGGGCAGCAGCGCCGCCAACGCAATCCCGACAACTGTCGCGAGCCTTCCCCTCCCCACGGTGGGGAGACTAAGACCTAGGACTCGATGGGCAACCCGGCTTGGTGCCAGGCCTTCAGTCCACCGGTGAGGTTGTAGGCGTCGTAGCCCGAGGCCCTGAATGCGTCGGCGGCCATCTGGGAGCGGACGCCGCCGCTGCACGCGAACACGACGGGGCGATCGGGCGCGATCTCGCTCGCCCGCGCGGTGAGCGTGTCCAGCTCGATGTGCACCGACCCCGTGATCCGGGACTCCGTCCACTCATCGGGCTCGCGGACATCGACCAGCTGAATTCCGCCGGCGTCCAGCTTGTCCTTGACCACTTGGGGGCTCAGCTCGTGTTCGTCGGCCATGCACCGAATTTACAGGGCCAGCTGTCCCGGGTAGGGGCCATGGCCGCTGGCGCACGCGGCGCCGCAACGGGCGGCCAGGTCGACGGCCTCCACGACGGAGTCGCCGCGTGCCAACCCGAAAGTGAAGGCCGCGGCGAAGCTGTCGCCGCACCCGTATGTGTCGGCCACCGGCCCCGGCACCGGCGACGCCGCCCAGGACCCCGCCTGACCCGATGCGCTCCGGTATTCCCCGCCGGCGGCGCCGGCGGTGGCGAGCACAAGGCCAGGGGGCGGTTCGATGCCCTCGGCGGCCAGGGCCTCGCCGGGATCCCTGGCGCTCCCGATCACAGCATCCAGCTGGGTCCCGCCAATCGCCACCTCGGGCAGCCCCCTGGCCGCGGCGGCCAGGACCCTCGCGCCGCGGGCCGCGGCCAGCGCGGCGGCGTCGCCCGCGACGAAGAACACGGCGTCGACGCCCTCGAGAAGCTCCCACGGAAGCGGATCCGAGCGGGCCGGCACCAGCTTCTCCCCGATCGTCGTGATCGTCCGCTCGCCGGTCGGGTCGATAAGGGTCAGCGCCCGGCGCTGGGTGCCGCGAAACGCTGCATGGACGGTTACGCCCAGCTCTTCCAACTCCACCGCGCAGCGGCTCCCCAGGTCATCGTCGCCGAGGGCCGTGAAGAAGTCACACGCGCCCGCCAGGCGTGCGATCTGCACCGCGGCCACCGCTCCGCCACCGGCAGCGACGCTGACCTGCGGGAACGCGTGGGCGATCTGGCCCGCGGCCGGCACCCGATCGACGGCCGCGAACTCGACGTGCTCCACGTGGCCGAGCACGGCAATCCGCATGTCGGTCGCAGGAGTCATCGCCGGTGGCGCGGAAGTATCCACGTTATGCAGACCTGCACACCGCAACCTCCGGTATCGCTACTGTGTTCTTTCGTCCTATGAAGCGAATCGCAGCCGCAGCCGCGGCCGCGGGCGTCGGTCTCGCCGTGCTGATCGCCGCTCCGGCCAACTCCATTGGATCGCCCAGCACCGCGCCCGGCGACTTCACCATCCCCGCTCCCATGCGGGCGCTTGGCGACGCCAAGATCGCTTCGGCCGAAGGCGACAGCGGCACCGTGTACGAACCGGTGCGGACACCCGCCGAATTCACCATGATGGGCTTCGAGTGGTCCGATCAGGACGGTGATCCGGGCATAGCGGTCCGCGTGTCCGAGGATGGCTCCGACTGGGGGCCCTGGACGCCGGTTCCCGGAGCCCCGGACGGCGGCCCCGACCCGCAGACCAAGGAGGCCACGGCGGGCAGCGAGTCCGAGCCCGTCTGGGCCGGCCAGTCCAACTTCATCCAGTACCGCCTGGCCACGACCCCGTCCGACCTTCAGCTCCACTTCCTCAACACCGACGTGCTCAGCGGCAGGACCAGGGCCGCCAAGGCGGCGGGCGGCAGCGGATTCCCCGGCCAGACCACGAGCACCGGGACCGGGACCTCCACGGGAACGGGCACGACCGGGACCTCCACCGAGTCCACCACCACCGACCCGGTCCCTCCTGATGACAACGGCGGCCACAAGCACCGCCACGGCAGCAACAGCGATGACAAGCCCGTGAAGGTCAAGGGAATCGCCAAGGAGATCATCCCGCGCAAGAAGTGGGACCCGAAGAACGACTGCAAGCCCCGCCGGAAGTCCAAGGAGGGCGACCCGCAGGCGGTGATCATCCATCACACCGTGAACGCGAATAACTACTCGAAGAACGAGGCCGCCGACATGGTGCTCGGCATCTGCCGCTTCCACCGCAACGGCAACGGCTGGGATGACATTGGCTACAACTTCGTGGTCGACCGCTTCGGCGAGATCTTCGAGGGGCGCAACGGCGGAATCGAGCGCGCCAACGTGGGCGCCCACGCCATCGGCTTCAACGAGGGCACGCTGGGCATCGCCAACCTCGGCGACTTCCAGAAGGAGAGCCCGACCAAGGACGCGCTGAAGGCGCAGGCCGAGTTGATCGACTGGCTCGCCAAGATCCACAACTTCAAGACAGATGGCACTGTCAAGGTCAAGTCCGCCGGCGGAACGGGCAACCGTTACGAGAAGGGCGAGAAGGCCAAGCTCGACGCCATATCCGGCCACCGCGACGTGACCGAGACCGATTGCCCGGGCGACAAGCTGTACGGCGAGCTCAAGAAGATCCGCAAGCTCGCGAACTAGGGTCTACGGGTACAGATAGCCGCCGTCTTCGTCGTAGACGAAGATCGCCGCGATAGGACAGCTGCTGGCCGCATCGACTATCTCCTGAACATCGGCTCCGTCCGGGTCGATCACCACGGCCACGTCGTCGTCATCCAGGCGGAACACGCCCGGTGCCGAATCCACGCAGTCGCCGGACCCGATGCAGACATCACGCTGGACCTCGACTCGGATGCGGTTCTTGGGTGAAGGTTCGCCGGCCACGGCGCTGAACGGTAGCGGGCAGTTCGCATAACGGCCGCTATCTGAGTTAGGATCCCGCACCGATGGAGGGGAACCGGGCCGAGCTATTCGTCGTGTGGGTCATGCGCCTGATGGCGATCGGGTTCCTGCTCGCCGGCATCTCGTTCATCCTCGACCCCGACGGGACGATCCTGAGGATCGCCGCCACGGGCAAGGGGCTGGGCGAGTTCGCGGACGCTCCGCCGACCGCCGACAAGCTCTGGCTCTGCCTCTCGTTCGCCTACATGATGGTCATCGCCGTATTGGCCTGGATCGTCCAGAAGGACGTGGCGGGGAACCGCCAGCTGATCCTGGTCCTCTTCCTGGCCAAGGCCGCGTCATCGCTTGCTGCGCTCTACTTCTTCCTGTTCGACGCGAATGTCTTCGTCTACCTGACCAACTTCGTGGTCGACGGCTCGCTGGCGATAGTTGCGCTGGTCTGCTGGGTGCTGGCCGGCAGGGTCGCACCCAGAGCGAGCTGACCCGAGTGGCGGCTCCGGGGGGGCTGAAGGAGTCCGCGCAGAAGACCCTGCGGGCATTCGCCGAAGCCCTCCTGCCGCCGGGCGGCAAGCTGCCGGCGGCTGCAGATGTGGACCTGGTGGCGGCTGCCGATCAGGTGGCCTCGACGCTGCCGCCCCGCTCACGCCTCGGGGTGAACCTGGGCCTGCGCGCGCTCGAGTACTCCACGCTGCCCCGGCTGCCCTTCTCGAGACTGCCCGTTCAGGCACGCGCCCGCCATATCCGCCGCTTCGAGAACAGCCGGCTGGGCATCCGCCGTGATCTCCTGCTGCTCGCCAAGAGCATGACCTGCTTCGCCTACGGCCGGGCACCCGAGGTCATTGCGGCCCTGGGAACCCGAACCACCTGTGAGCGGGGGCCGGGGACCGATGACCCAGCCTGGGATCCGATCGCTCCGCCGCTCGATCCGGACTCGCTCCACGCGGGTGAGGGTGTCGAGCGCTGTGACGTGGTCATCGTGGGCTCGGGCGCCGGAGGGGCGGTCGCAGCCCGCGTCCTGGCCGAGGCGGGCCTCGACGTGATCGTGCTGGAGCAGGGCGGCTACAGCGACCGGAACTCCTACAACGAGGACCCCGCGGCACCCACGCCCAGCCTGTACAGGGACGGCGGCGTGACCATGTGCGAAGGCCGGCCGATGATCCCGATGCCGGTGGGCCGCTGCGTGGGCGGCACCACGGTGGTCAACTCCGGTACCTGCTTCCGCGCTCCCAACGACATCCTGGCCCGCTGGCGCGACGAGTTCGGGATCCCGTGGACAGCCTCGCTCGAGACCGAGTTCGAGCAGGTCGAGAACTCATTGCGCGTCCAGCCGGTCGACCGCGAGCACGCCGGACGGAACGCACAACTCTGTGCGGAGGGCGCCGAGGCCCTGGGCGTGTCCCACGGGCCGATCCCCCGCAATGCGGGCCACGTGAGCTGCTGCAGCTCGTGCCCGACGGGGTGTGCGCTGGACGCCAAGCAGGCCATGCATGTGTCCGAGCTGCCCCGGGCGGTGGCCGCCGGAGCGCGTGTGCGCTCGCTCGTCCGGGTCGAGGAGGTCATTCTCGAAAACGGCAGGGCGGCTGGAGTGCGGGCAGCAGCCGGGGAGGACACGCGCCCCTACGAGGTCCGCTCCAGGGCGGTGGTTCTGGCAGGCGGCGCGCTCGGGACGCCGGAACTACTGCTGCGCCAGGGGATCGCCAACTCCTCGGGCGCCGTTGGGCGCCACCTGCGCATCCATCCGGTCTGCTGGGTCGGCGGGCTCTTCGATGAGCAGGTCGACGGCTGGGAAGGCGTGATGCAGAGCTGGTACGTCGACGAGTGGCATGACCGCGGCATCACGCTGGAAGCCACCTTCACTCCACCCCCGTACGCCATCCATTGGCTGCATGGTGCGGGCACGGATTTCAAGGAGAAGGTCGAGAAGTTCAACCGGCTGGGCATGGTCGGCGTGCAGTACGAGGACCACCTGTCCGAGGGGCGGGTCAGACCGAGCGGCCGCGACGGCGTGAGGGTCAGCTACAAGGTGCATCGCGACGACGCCGCCGATATCCGGTTCGGGATTGCCCGTTCATGTCAGGTGATGTTCGCCGCGGGAGCTACCGAGGCCTATCCGACGATCGGGCGGCTCGGGTCGATCAAGCCGGGTGAGGAGGTGGCGAAACTCGAGCAGGCCCGCCACGCCGTGTCGTCCATGAGGCTTGAGGCCTTTCACCCGATGGGCAGCGCCCGCATGGGGGGCGACCCCTCGCATTCGGTGGTGGGGCCCGACGGTCAGTCACACGACGTCCCGGGCCTCTACGTGGCCGACGCCAGCATCTTCCCCACGGCCGTGCGCGTGAACCCGATGGTCACGATCATGGCCATGGCCCGCCGGATCTCGACGGGCCTGGCCGACGCCCTGGCCTAAGCCCTCAGCTCCCACATGTCGATCGGGCCGAGGTCGCGGAAGCCCAGTCCCGCGTACACGGGGTATCCGGCCTTGGTGGCCTGGAGGCTCGTGGTGGTGCACCCGCGCTCGCGCGCGTCGAGCAGGGCCGCCGTCATCAGACCCCTGCAGAGCCCTCTGCCACGGGCCTCCTCCGCGGTTGCCACCCAGTAGATGCCGCAGTCGCCGTCGTGATCGAAGGCCATCACCGACGCCGCTGGGCGGCCGTCATGCTCGGCGATGTATGTGAGGGCCCCGGGAGGCGAGACCTCAAAGGCCCGGGCCAGCTCGCCGGGGTCGAACTCGAAGGCGGGGCCCGCGATCGACACGAGAGCCTGAAGCGGCGCGCCTCCGGTCCAGCTGATCGCGCCGGGCAGGGCAGGGTCCAGCTCCAGATCTTCCAATGCCGCGCACATGACCACGGGGGACCCGTCGAGCACGTGTCCGGCAGCAGCGAGCATCTCCGCCGAGCGCTCATCGGCTCGCGGAACCCAGACGGTCCAGGCCTCGATTCCGGCGTCGTGGAAGTCCGAGGCAATCCGCTCATACGCCGCCTCCAGAGCTTCGGGCCGCTCGTAGACCACGGCATTCATCACCGATCGCCGGGGCGTGGCCGGCACGATCAGCATGCTCACTCCCTCGTAGTCCAGCTGGAATGAATCGGGCGCCGCCGCAGCCATCATCACGTCGATTGCGGCCAGGGTCGCCAACTGGCGATCGAAGAGTGTCGCGTCATCCACACGGGGCACGCTAAACGTTTGGCTGGCCGGCCAACATCCCGCCCCGGCTTCGGCTACCTTTGCCGCAACCAACGCTTATAGAGGAGAAGAGATGGCCAAGGTTTCGCTGGAGGGGAAGGTCGTTGCGATCACCGGGGGGGCGCGCGGAATCGGCCGCTGCACCGCCGAGGCGCTCATCAAGCAGGGTGCGAAGGTGGCCATCGGCGACCTTGACGGAGACCTGGCGCGGCTCACGGCGTCGGAGCTGGGATCGGGGACCCAGGCGTTCGACCTGAACGTGACGGACCGCAAGTCCTTCGAGGAGTTCTACGCCGCGGTGACCTCGTCGCTCGGCCCGATCGACGTGCTGATCAACAACGCGGGGATCATGCCGCTCGGCGCATTGGTGGACGAGTCCGACGAGACCGCCATCCGCCAGATCGACATCAACGTACACGGCGTGATCTTCGGCACCAAGATCGCCCTGAAGGACATGCTGGCCCGGAACTCCGGCCACATCGTGAACATCGCCTCGATGGCCGGCAAGGGCGGGTTCCCGCACGCGGCCACCTACTGCGCGACGAAGCACGCGGTTGTCGGCCTGTCCGAGGCGGTGAGGGGCGAGACTCTCGACACGAACCTCGAGATCACATGCGTCATGCCCGCGATCGTGAACACCGAGCTGACGTCCGGCCTGAAGGAGGCGCGCGGAATCGGCAACGTCGAGCCGGAGGATGTGGCCGACGCGATCGTCGACGCGCTGCAGAAGAAGAAGTTCGATGTCTTCGTGCCCAAGGTCGCGGGCCGCATCGGCCGCATCATGCAGCTGATGCCGCGAGGCGGCCGCGAGGCAATCGCCAAGGCCCTCAAGGCCGACACGGTGCTCACCGAGATCGACGCGTCGCGCCGCGCCGCCTACGAGGACCGTGCCGCCCACTCCGACCCGGGCCACGAGCCCGAGGTCACGGGCGAGAAGCGCGAAGAGGTGGGCGTCGCCTAGACGTAAGGGAGGAGCTAGCCGCGGGCGGCCAGCGAGGCCGCCCCGGCCAGCGACTCCCGGCTCACGAAGCGGAAGTGGGCGAGCCAGAACGCCTTGCCGGCCCGGAATGCCGGTCCTTCCGCCACCTCGTATGAGCCGAACCGGGTGCGCGTCGGGCTGAGCGACTCGAAGGCATAGCTGTGGCGCGCGTGGAAGCCCATCGTGTCGGCCTCCCACGTGACCCGGCGCTCGGGCTCGACCTCCACGACCTTCACGGGGCCGGGCAGGCGGTACGGCATCCACGGCTTGAGCGGCCGGAACATCAGCATCAGGTCGGCCCCGGGTGCCAGCTCGCCCCCGCCTCTGATCCACGCGCGCGCGAAGCAGCGGTTCCAGTCGCCCCAGGAATCGATGTTGCAGAAGTGGCGCCAGAGAATCTCGACCGGGAGATCGACGTCGATTGTGCCCTCGATCGGCAGCGGCGCCCGATAGCTGACGCCCCGCGCCAGCAGCTCGTCGTCAAACCCGCAGATGGCCACCCGCGCACCTTAGACGATCCGGAAACCCGCTCCCCGTGCGGAATCAGTCTTTCTCCTCGCTATTTCATCCATTTCCCCGCGAATCCATCGAGAATGTGTGCTATCTTCCGCGCCGAACATTGTCTGTAAAACTAGTGGAGAAAGTGGTGAGCATCAGAATGAGCACGAGGACGAATCGCATCGTCGCCGCCGTGACGGTGATGGCCGCGGCCCTGGGCGTTACCGCCTGCGGCGGTGGAGCAAGCACGGGTACCGAGGCCGCCAGTGGCGGTGGCAGCGAGGTCAGCCTCGTCGCCTACTCAACCCCCCAGGCCGCGATGGAAGAGGCAATTCCCGCCTTCCAGGCGACCGATGAGGGCGCGGGAGTGACCTTCAAGCAGTCCTATGGCGCCTCTGGCGACCAGTCACGCGCAGTCGAAGCCGGCCTTCCGGCCGACCTTGGCTACTTCTCGCTCGAGGGCGACGTGACCCGCCTGGTCGACGCCGGCATGGTTGCCAAGGACTGGAACCAGGACGAGTACAACGGAATCCTCACCGACTCGGTCGTGGTCTTGATGGTCCGCCCGGGCAACCCCGAGAACATCCAGACCTGGGACGACCTGATCAAGCCCGGTGTCGAGGTGATCGTGCCGAACCCGATCGCTTCGGGCGGCGCCCGCTGGGACTTCATGGCCGCGTACGGCTATGCAAGCGGCGGCGGCAAGGACGAGGCAGCCGGCACCCAGTTCCTGAGCGACCTGCTTGACAACGTGTCCGTGCAGGACACCTCCGCGCGTGAGTCCCTCGGGACCTTCACCAGCGGCAAGGGCGACGTCCTTATCGGCTACGAGAACGAGGCGATCGCTGCGCAGGATGCCGGCGAGGACCTGGAGTACGTCGTGCCGGACAGCACGCTCCTGATCGAGAACCCGGCGGCCGTGGTCAACACGGGCACCGCTCCCGACCAGGCTCAGGCCTACCTGGACTTCCTCCACACGGATGACGGCCAGGAGATCCTGCAGAGCCACGGTTACCGGCCCGTCGACAAGAAGCTCGTCGACACCAAGAAGTTCCCGACTCCCTCCGGCCTGTTCACCATCGGTGATCTGGGCGGATGGTCGGAGAACTCCGACAAGTTCTTCGGCGAGAGCGGCATCGTGACCGGCCTCGAGGAGAAGCTCGGAGTGCCGACCAGCTAGGTCGAACCCCCGTGAGTTCCACAACGGAAACCACGGTGGCGCTTCCCGCGCGCAGGAAGAGGGTCGCCCGTCCGGGCGGCCCTCTCCTGGTGCGGGGTGCCGTCATGGCCTACCTCAGCGTGCTGGTCCTGGTGCCGCTCGCTGCTGTGGTCATTCAGAGCTCGAGCGAGGGCTTTGACACCTTCCTGGCGGAGATCACCAACCCGCGCGCGCTCAGCTCCCTCAGGCTCACGCTGACGCTCTCGCTGGGAGTCGTGGTGGTCAACGTCTTCGCGGGCACCCTCATCGCATGGGTCCTGGTGCGCGACGACTTCCGGGGCAAGGCCATCGTCAACTCCGTGATTGACCTGCCGTTCGCGTTGCCGACCATCGTTGCCGGCATCACGCTGCTGGCCCTCTACGGGCCCAAGAGCCCGCTGGGCATCAACATCGCCTTCACCCAGGTCGGGATCATGCTGGCGCTGCTGTTCGTGACCATGCCGTTCGTGGTCCGGGCGGTGCAGCCCGTGCTCCTGGAGCTCGACCGCGAGGTCGAGCTGGCCGCCGCGTCACTCGGCGCGAGCAACTTCACGATCTTCCGCAGGATCATCCTGCCCAACCTCATGCCGGCCATGCTCTCGGGCGTCGCGCTGGCGTTCGCACGCGCCGTCGGCGAGTTCGGGTCCGTCGTGCTGATCGCCGGCAACCTGCCGAACGTGACCGAGGTCTCCTCGCTCTACATCAAGGGCGAGATCGAGCAGTACGACAACACGGGCGCCGCCGCGGTGTCGGTGGTGCTGCTGTTGATCTCCGTGATCATCCTCGGCGGCTTCCAGTGGTTTGCCCGCTGGGGCGCGCGCCACGAGGAAGAGGCCGAATCATGACCTCCGCCCGCTCCCGCTATGGACTGCGCTTCGTCGCGCTGGGCTACCTGGCGCTGCTGCTGCTGCTGCCGCTCGGAATGGTCTTCTATCGCACGTTCGCAAACGGGCTCGACCCTGTGATCACGGCCATCACGAGCCCCGACACCCTTCACGCGCTCTACCTCACGGCGATCATGGTGGTGATCGCGGTCCCGCTGAACACGGTCTTCGGCGTGGCCTGCGCCATTGTGCTCGTAAGGCAGCGATTCCGCGGCCGGGCCGTGCTCGACATGCTCATCAACCTGCCGTTCGCCGTTTCGCCGATCGTCGTGGGCCTGTCGCTGATCCTCGTCTACGGGAACAAGGCACCGATCGGCCACTGGCTCCAGGAGCAGGGGATCCAGGTGATCTTCTCCCCCGTCTCGATGGTCATCGCCACGGTCTTCGTCTCGCTGCCGTTCGTGGTGCGCGAGGTCGTGCCGGTTCTCCGCGAGATCGGCAACGAGCAGGAGCAGGCCGCCTCCACCCTCGGCGCCAGCGGGATGCAGACCTTCTGGCGCGTCACGCTTCCCGCGATCCGCTGGGGCGTGGGCTACGGAGTGGTCCTGTCGATGGCCCGCGCACTGGGCGAGTTCGGCGCCGTGAGCGTGGTCTCCGGAAAGATCCTCGGCCAGACCGAGACGCTCACGTTGCTGGTCGAGAACCGGTACCAGAACTTCCAGCTCGAAGCCGCCTACACCGCCTCGTTCATCCTGGCGATCCTGGCGCTCGCAACCCTGCTTTTCATGAACCTGCTCAAGCCTAAGGAGGGCACAAGCTGATGGGTATCACCGCGGAAAACGTCTCGAAGAGCTTCGGCGACTTCAAGGCACTCAATGACGTCACGCTGGTGGTGCCCGACGGCTCCCTCACGGCACTTCTGGGCCCCAGTGGCGGCGGCAAGTCGACGCTCCTGCGGGTCATCGCGGGACTCGAGCACCCAGACTCGGGCCGCGTGATCATCAGCGGCAACGACGTGAGCAACCAGGCGCCGCAGAATCGCGGCGTCGGCTTCGTGTTCCAGCACTACGCCGCGTTCAAGCACATGACCGTGTTCGACAACGTCGCGTTCGGCCTGAAGATCCGCAAGCGGTCCAAGGAGGAGATCAAGACCAGGGTCGAAGAACTCCTGGAGCTCGTCCAGATCTCCGGCTTCGCCCATCGCTATCCCGCGCAGCTCTCGGGCGGCCAGCGCCAGCGCATGGCACTGGCCCGCGCCCTGGCGGTCGAGCCCAGCGTGCTGCTGCTCGACGAGCCCTTCGGCGCCCTTGATGCGCGTGTTCGCAAGGACCTGCGTCAGTGGCTGCGCCACCTCCACGATGACGTGCACGTCACGACCATCTTCGTCACGCACGACCAGGAGGAGGCGATGGAGGTGGCCGAGCAGATCGTGGTCATCAACGAGGGCCAGATCGAGCAGGTTGGCGGCCCGCGTGACCTCTACGAGGAGCCTGCCAACAGGTTCGTCATGAGCTTCGTCGGCCCGGTCACCGACCTGGACGGGACGCTCATCCGCCCGCACGACATTGAGGTCTTCACTGCTCCTGCGGAACACGCGAGCCACGCCAAGATCGACAAGGTCCTGCATCTGGGCTTCGAGGTCCGGCTGGAGCTGA
>JAXDIE010000026.1:0-4352 GCA_034664165.1 Thermoleophilaceae bacterium
CGGCCTTCTTCTGGTCGGAGGCGAAGAGCTCCTCGAGCAGCGGCGTCGAGACGGGGCCGGGGCAGAGCGCATTCACCCGAACTCCCTGGCGGCCGAACTCGACGCCCATCTCGCGGGACATCGAGACGACCGCCCCCTTGGACGCGGTGTAGGAGATCTGGGATACGGCGGCGCCCATGATGGCCACGAATGACGCGGTGTTGATCACGGATCCGCCGCCGGACTCCAGGAGGTGTGGGATCCCGTGCTTGCAGCAGAAGAAGACGCCCTTCACGTTCACGTCCTGCACGCGCTGCCAGGGCTCGACGGCGGTGTCCAGCACGCTCTCATCGTCAACCGGGTTGATGCCGGCGTTGTTGAAGAGCACGTGGATCGCGCCGAACTCGTTGCGCACGGTGGCGTACATGTCCTTGACCTGTACCTCGTCCGTGATGTCCACCTCGAGCGCCAGCTCGCCCTCGGCGCCGGCGTCGATGTCCACGCCCACGACGCGCGCGCCCTCGGACGCGAACAGCCGCGCCGACTCCGCGCCGATGCCGCTCGCGGCGCCGGTGATCACGCAGACCTTGCCGTCGAGCCGACCTGCCATGTCTCAGCCCTCCTCGGTTGAGTAAAAGACGTTCTTGAGCTCGGTGTAGTGCTCCAGGGCGTGGGGGCCGAGCTCCCGGCCGACGCCCGACTGCTTGAAACCGCCGAACGGGGTCGTGACCCGAACCGAGCTGTTGGAGTTGATCGAGATCACGCCGGTCTCGAGCGCCCGTGCCACGCGCAGGGCCCTGCCGCCGTCGCGCGTCCAGACCGAGCCCGACAGCCCGTAGACGGTGTCGTTGGCCATGCGGATGGCGTCGGCCTCGTCGTCGAAGGGCATCACGCAGGCCACCGGGCCGAAGATCTCCTCGCGGGCGGCGCGATCGCCCGGGTCGATGGGGCAGAGCACCGTGGGGGCGAACCAGTAGCCCGGCCCGTCGGGCGCCGATCCCCGGATGGCCACCGGCGCTCCGTCGGGCACGAACGACGCGACCTCGTCGCGGTGGCCCGCCGAGATCAACGGCCCCATCTGGGTCTCCTCGTCGAGCGGGTCACCCACGCGTATGTCCTTGACCGCACCCTCCAGCAGCACGAGGAAATCCTCCAGCGCCGAGCGCTCCACCAGGATGCGGGAGCGCGCGCAGCAGTCCTGGCCGGCGTTGCCGAACACCGCACCCGGGGCCGCCGCCGCGGCGGCCTGCAGGTCAGCGTCGGCGAAGATCACGTTGGGGGACTTGCCTCCCAGCTCCAGGGTCACCCGCTTGATCGTCTTTGCAGCGGCGGCGGCGATCTGGCTTCCGACCTCCGTGGAGCCTGTGAAGGCCACCTTGGCCACGTCCGGGTGCTCCACCAGGCGCTGCCCGCAGACGCTGCCCGGGCCCACCACGACGTTGAGCACGCCCTCGGGAAGGCCCGCCTCCAATGCCAGCTTCTCCAGCTCCACGGCGGTCAACGGCGTGAGCTCCGCGGGCTTGAGCACGATCGTGTTGCCGGCGGCGAGCGCTGGGCCCAGCTTCCAGCCCGCGATCACCAGAGGGAAGTTCCAGGGCGTGATGAGCCCACAGACCCCCAGCGGCTCGCGGAACGTCATGTCCACGCCGCCCGCCACGGGGATTGTGTCGCCGAGCAGCCGCTCGGGGGCACCCGCGTAGTAGGCGAAGGTGTCGATGACCATGCCGATCTCCCCGCGCGCATCGCCGATCGGCTTGCCGGCGTTGCGGGCCTCGAGCACGGCCAGCTCCTCGCGCCGCGAGTCGATCACGGACGCCAGCGAGCGGAGCAGGGCGGCCCGGTCGCCCGGGGACACGGCGCGCCACCCGGGGAAGGCGGCCTTGGCCCGGGCCACTGCGGCGTCGGTCTCCTCGACCCCGGCCCGCGGGATCTCCGCCATGACCTGCCCGGTCGCCGGCTCGGTTATCGCGAGGGTCATGTCGCAACCCTCGCACGGGCGGCTTCCACAAGCGCTCCCAGCACCTGGGGCTCGGCCTCCTCGGGATGCCAGAGCACGCCGAGGGCGAACTCGCGGCCGGGATGCTCGATGGCCTCGATCACGTCGTCGTCCGGACAGTGCCCGGTCACGCTGAGCCCGTCGCCGAGCTTGCCGACGCCCTGATGATGGTGGGACTTGACCGAGACCCGCTCGCCGCCGCCGGCGCGTGCGGCCAGCGAGCCCGGCGCCAGCTCGACGTCATGGTCGCCGAACACGCCAGGGCCCGGCCGGTGGCGCTCGGAGCCGATCACGTTCGGCAGGTGCTGGATCAGCGTCCCGCCGAATGCCACGTTGAGCAGCTGCATTCCGCGGCAGATTCCCAGGAACGGCATGTCGCGGTCCAGCGCCGCGCGTGCCAGCGCGATCTCCACCCCGTCGCGGCGCGGGTCGGTGCCATAGGTCTCGGGATCGGCCTCCGTCCCGTAGGAGCCCGGATCGATGTCGGCTCCGCCTGCCAGCACCAGCGCGTCGATCCGGTCGAGGGTCTCGCCCGGATCGGCCACATCATCGGGTGGGAGCAGGAAGGCAAGCCCGCCCGCGTTGCGGACCTCGTCGGAGTACTTCCGGGTCAACAGGGTGGCGGGCTCGTCCCAGATGGTCCACGCGGCCCGTTCAACCGCGGTGGCGATCCCGACGACCGGCCTCACAGCCGTTCGAAGCCGCGGTAGCGCTCCCAGTCGGTCACCGATCGCTCGTAGGCGTCGAGTTCGACCTGGGCCCGGTTCAGGTAGTGGTCCACCACCTCCTGGCCGAAGGCCTCCCGCGCCACCTGGCTCTGGCCGAACAGGTCGCGCGCCTCATAGAGGTTGCGCGGCACCCGCGGCAGGTCGGCCTCGTAGGCGTTGCCCTCGAACGCGGGGCTGAGCGGCAGCTCGGCGTCGATCCCATGCAGGCCCGAGGCGATCATCGCTGCCACGGCGAGGTACGGGTTGACGTCGGCCCCGGGCATCCGGTTCTCGAATCGCAGCGCGCCGCCGTGGCCGACCACTCGCAGCGGGCAGGTCCGGTTGTCCTTGCCCCAGGCGATGGCCGTCGGAGCAAACGAGCCGGGGGCAAAACGCTTGTAGGAGTTCACGTTGGGCGCGAACAGCAGGCTCATCTCGGCCATGCATCCGAGCTGGCCGGCCAGGAAGCGGTCAAAGGTCTGCTTGGAGTCGGCGAAGATCGCCGTGTCGTCCTTCCCGCGCAGCGAGAAGTGGATGTGGCAGCTGTTGCCCTCGCGCTCGTTGTACTTGGCCATGAACGTGATCGCCGAGCCATCCTGTGCGGCGATCTCCTTTGCGCCGTTCTTGTAGATCACGTGCTCGTCGCAGGTGGTGAGCGCCTCGTTGTACAGGAAGTTGATCTCGTGCTGGCCGAGGTTGCACTCGCCCTTGGAGTTCTCGACCGTCATGCCTGCGCCGGCCATCGAGTTGCGGATCCGCCGGATGAGCGGCTCGATCCTCGAGGTGCCCAGCATCGAGTAGTCGATGTTGTAGAGGTTGGCCGGCTCCAGGTCCCGGTAGCCGGCCCGCCAGGCGTCTTCGTAGCTGTCGTTGAACACGATGAACTCGAGCTCCGTGCCTGCGTAGGCGAGCCAGCCTCGCTCGGCGAGGCGTGCCAGCTGCCGGCGCAGTATCTGCCGGGGCGAAGCCGCGACCTCGCTGTCGTCGTCCCACGCCAGGTCGGCCATCACCAGCACCGTCCCCTCGTGCCAGGGAATTGGGCGGAGAGTCGACATGTCGGGCACGAGCTTGAAGTCGCCGTAGCCCCGCTCCCAGGACGACATCGCGTAGCCGCTGACCGTGTCCATGTCCACGTCGACTGCGAGCAGGTAGTTGCAGCCCTCGGCTCCGTGCTTGGCCACCTCGTTGATGAAGTGGCTGGCGGTGAGCCGCTTGCCCTGCAGACGGCCCTCCATGTCGGCCAGGCACAGGAGAACTGTGTCGACCTTTCCCTTCTCGACGGCCTTGGTCAGCTCCTCGAGCGTCATGCCCGCAATCTAGACCATCAACTCCCGCGTTCGACAACCTTTGGCCAATCCGCGGTTCCCGTGCACTCCAATACGGATAATCGGATGACATGTCCGATTCGACGACCGTGAGCCCCGCAGACATCCGTGACGCTGCCGGCGTGATCAAGGGGAGGGTGCGCTACACGCCAGTCGTGCCATCCGGAGAGCTCGGCCGTCTAGCGGGTGCGCGTGTGCTCCTCAAGGCGGAGAACCTCCAGCGCACCGGCTCGTTCAAGATCCGCGGCGCTTTCAACATGATTGCCCGCATCGGGCCAGAGCGGCTCGTGCACGGGGTCGTCGCGGCCAGCGCCGGCAATCACGCCCAGGCCGTGGCGTTTGCCG
>JAXDIE010000039.1:0-8152 GCA_034664165.1 Thermoleophilaceae bacterium
GCACGCTTGCGGGAGCGTAGAGGTTGCCGAGGCGTTGCGCGGCGGCACGACTCGCTAGCGTGATTCTCATGCGATTCGAGAAGTGGCAGGCGCTGGGCAACGACTACGCCATCGTCGAGCAGCGGGAGCTCCCGTTCGAGCTGACCCCTGCCCGGGTGGCCCGTTTCTGCCATCGGAATCTGGGGGCGGGGGCAGACGGGATCCTGCTGCTCTGGGAGACCGATACGCCCGGGATGGTTGCGCGGCTTCAGATCTTCAACCCCGACGGCTCGGAGGCCGAGCTCTCCGGAAACGGCGCCCGCGAGGCCATTCTCTACCTGCGGAAGCGCGGCTGGGTCGATCACGACACGTTCTCGATCGAGACTGCTGCGGGCGAGATCCGCCCCACCATCACCGGGCCCGACACCTGCACGGTCGACCAGGGGCGCGCGCGGCTCGAGTCGGCCGACTACCCGGGCGGGAGCCGTGACGGGAACGGCGTGCTGACCTCGGCGGGGCGGGAGTTCGCCTTCCAGCACGTACAGGTCGGGAACCCGCAGTGCGCGATCGAGGTCGGCGATGACCTCGAGACCCTCGACCTCGGGCTCTACGGGCCGCCGATCGAGGCGAACGAGCTCTTCCCCAACAGGACCAACGTGTCCTTCTGGCGCCAGACGGGCGACAACGAGATCCGGGCACGGATCTTCGAGCGCGGAGTCGGGGAGACCATGTCCTCCGGCACCGGGGCAACCGGCGCGGCGATCGCCGCCGTGCTTCGCGGCGCCGTCGACAGTCCCGTGACCGTGCGGCTCGACGGCGGCGAGTTGCAGGTCGAGGTGGGCGAAGACCTTCATGTGAACCTGAGCGGATGGGCGCGGCACGTGTACACGGCCACGGCCTCCGATGAACTGATCGAGGAGCTGAAAGCAACCGAATGAGACACACCAGGCGCCTGGACCGGATTCCCCCCTACCTCTTCGCCGAGCTCGAGCGCAAGATCGCCGAGAAGAAGGCAGCGGGAGTCGACGTGATCAGCCTGGGCATAGGCGATCCGGACATGCCGACGCCAGAGGTGGTCATCGAGGCCCTGCAGGCTGCCGCGGCCGACCCCGGCACGCACCAGTACCCCTCGAACCGCGGCCGGCCGGAGTTCCGCCAGGCCGTGGTGGCGTTCTACAAGCGGCGCTTCGGCGTGGACCTTGATCCCGACTCGGAGGTCATCCCGGCCTTGGGTGCGAAGGAGTGCGTGTTCAACCTCAACCTGGCGTTCCTCGACCCTGAGGACTGCGCGCTGGCGTCGGACCCCGGCTACCCGGTCTACACCGGAGGCCCACTGCTCTCCGGCTCGGAAGCGGTCCTGATGCCCCTCGTGCCCGAACTGGGCTTCGCTCCGGATCTGGACGCGATCGCCGCGGAGGACGCCGCGCGGGCCAAGCTGATGTACCTGAACTACCCGAACAACCCGACCGGCGCGGTGGTGCCGGATGGCCTGTTCGAGCGTGCCGTGGAGTTCGGCCGCGAGCACGACGTGCTGATCGTGCATGACGCCTCATACACCGAGACCACCTTCGACGGCTACGTCGCACCGAGCTTCCTGGAGACACCCGGGGCCAAGGAGGTGGGCATCGAGGTCTTCTCCCTGTCCAAGGGCTACAACATGACCGGGTGGCGGACGGCCGCGATCGTGGGCAACGCGGAGGCCGTCGAGTCCTACTGGCGCCTGAAGACCAACATCGACTCGGGGATGTCCGAGGCCGTCCAGCTGGCCGCCGCCACGGCGCTGAAGGACGGCGGCCCCGCCGTGGCGGAGATGTGTGCCATCTACCAGCGCCGGCGCGACCTGGTGTGCGGCGCGCTTGCCGAGATCGGGGTGGACGTGACGCCTCCCAAGGGCACGATCTACATATGGGCGCCCGTCCCCGACGGCTACACGTCGGCGGGGTACTGCGAGAAGGTCCTCGAGGAGTCCGGTGTGGTCATCTCGCCGGGCGGCGCCTACGGCCCCAACGGCGAGGGCTTCTTCCGCATCTCCCTGACGGTTGCCGACGACCGCCTGTCCGAGGCCGTGGAGCGGATGCGCTCCAGCCTGGGCGGCTGAGCCGGGCCGCCGAGCGCGGCTTCTAGACTGGGTGGATGGACCGCGATCGCACAGGACGGGCTGACGAGACCAGCTTCGGCGAGGGAATCGTCAATGCGCGCGCCCGTCAGCGGGCGTTCTGCATCGCCGCGAGCCCCGAGGAGGCGGATCTGGGAGAGCTGAAGGAGCTGCTGAGGACGGCCCGTGTCGCTGTATCGGGCGAGATGACCCAGCGCCGTCCCGCGCCCGATCCGGACAGGTACTTCGGCAAGGGCAAGCTGAGTGAGCTGAAGGCGGCCGCAAAAGCCGCCGACGCCAACCTGATCGCGTGTGACGACGAACTGCTGCCCCGCCAGGAGCGCAACCTCGAGGAGGCCATCGGGCTCCCGGTGATCGACCGCACGGCGATCATCCTGGACATCTTCGCCGACCACGCCAAGTCGGCCGAGGGCAAGCTGCAGGTCGAGCTGGCGCAGCTGGAGTACAACCTTGCCCGCATGCGGGGCCTGTGGACCCACCTCGAGCGCCTGGGCGCCGGGCGAATGGACGGCGGCATCGGCACCAGGGGCCCGGGCGAGACGCAGATCGAGACCGACCGCCGCCTGGCGCGCGACAGGATCGCCGCGTTGCGCAGGCGCCTGCGCGACACCGCGGCAACGCGCTCGATCATGCGCCAGGAGCGCGAGCGGGCCCAGCTGCCCACGGTCGCGCTGGCGGGCTACACCAACGCGGGCAAGTCGACGCTCCTGAACGCGCTCACCGGGTCGGAGGTTGGCACCGACGATCGCCTGTTCCACACGCTCGACCCCACCACGAGGTCTTTCGAGATCTCGGGCCGCACGCATCTGATGACCGACACGGTCGGGTTCATCCGCAAGCTTCCCCACCAGCTGGTCGACGCCTTCGCCGCCACACTCGAGGAGGCACTGGGGGCCGACCTGCTGATCCACGTGATCGACGCCTCCGCGCCCGACGAGGATCGCGAGGAGATGCTGGCCGCCGTGGACAGCGTGCTCACCGAGATCGGCGCCGGCGATCGGTCCCGGATTCTGGTGCTGAACAAGGTCGACCTCCTCAGCGAGGACGAACGCCGCGATCTGGCGTTCCGCTATCCCAAGGCCGTCGAGGTCTCCGCGATGACCGGCGAGGGCCTTCCGGCGCTGTTGGAGACCATCGAGCGCGAGTTCCTGGCCGGCCTGCGCGCGATGGACCTGCTCGTGCCCTACAGCGAGGGCGGCGTGCTCTCCGACCTGCACGACGTGGCCGGCGAGCTGGACCGGGAGGACACGGCCGACGGGGTCCGGGTCAGCGCCAGGGTGCCGGCAGGTGCGGCCAGGCGTTTTGAGCGCTTCGCGGTGAACGGCGCCGACCCGGCGTGAAGCTGGAGGTCCGGCGGCTCTCCGAGCACGCACAGGTTCCCGCCCGGGCGCACGCCGGAGATGCAGGCTGGGACCTGCACGCGGCCGAGGCGACGACGATTGCGCCGGGGGACCGGGCAGGAGTGGGCACGGGGATCGCGATCGCAATCCCCGAAGGCCATGCCGGCATGGTGCTCCCGCGATCAGGGCTGGCGGCCAAGCACGGGATCAGCGTGGTCAATGCGCCGGGTCTGATCGACTCGGGGTACCGTGGCGAGGTCCGGGTGCTGTTGCTGAACACCGACAGGGACAACGCCTTCGAGATACAGATCGGCGACAGGATCGCCCAGCTCTTGATCGTCGCCTTCGAGCCCGTGGATCCCGTGGAGGTAGAGGAGCTCGACGTCACCGACCGCGGCGAAGGCGGCTTCGGCTCAAGCGGCCGCTAACGCGGCAAGCCCTTCTTCACGGCTGATCACCGGCCGGTAGCCCAGCTCGCTACGTGCCTTAGCGATGTTGATCGTGCATTCCTGGGACGAGAGCCAGGCGGGCATTCGGGAGATCGGCGGGGCGCCCTTGATCCGCAGCCCTTTCCAGATGGTCTCGGCCGACGCCGCGGCAGTTCGCCCAAGCCAGCCGGGGATGCTCTTGTCCGGCGGGGTCAGCCCCGCCGTGGCCACCAGGTCGGTCACGAAGCTGCGGAACTCGACCGGCGAGCCGTCGGTCACGAAGTAGGCCTCACCGGAGCGGCCGGCCTTGGCGCCGAGGACGAGGCCCTCGACCACGTTGGCCACGTGGGTGGTATCGGTGAGGTGCCGGCCGCCGTCCATCCAGGCAAAGCGGCCGGATGAGATCGCATCGGCCAGGCCGGGCAGGATCGTGGTGTCTCCGGGTCCCCAGACCAGGCGCGGGCGGACGACCACCGTTTCAAAGCCATCGGCGGCGGCCTGACGAACCAGCTGCTCGGCCATGGCCTTGGTAGAGGGGTAGTTGGCGGGAGAGTCGGGGCGCAGCGGATTGGTTTCGTCGACCTGCACCAGCGGCTGCCCCGCCATCAGCGCGGCCTCGGTTCCCACGTGGATGAAGCGGCCGACCCCGGCCGCCCGGCATCCCTCCAGCGCATTGGCGGTGCCCGTCACGTTGCCCTGGATGTAGGCCGCGCGAGGTCCCCACTCCAGCACGGCCGCCGCCGCGTGAAAAGCGGTGTCGCAGCCCTGAGCGCCGGCGCGAATGGCCTCTGACGAATCGAGGTCGCCGGGCACGGGGTTGGCGCCGGCCTCAGCCACCTTCGCCTCGGAGGCCGCCGAGCGCGCAAGCGCGCTGACCTGCCAGCCATCGGCCACGAGCCGCCTGATCAGGTGGCCGCCGATGAAGCCGGAGCCACCGGTGACGAAAGCCCTATGCGCCATCACGATCAGCCTAGCCCCGCCGCGCGGCGCGCGGCCGCGTGCGCCGCATCTTCGAATGTGTCGTCCAGGTCGGGCAGCGAGTCGACGCCCAGCGCCAAGGCGACCAGGCGATCGGCCAGCCAGGCATTTTTGGGCAGGAGCGGCCCGTGGAGGTAGGTGCCGAACACGTTGTCGCGGCGGACTCCCTCGGCGCCATCCTCGCCGTTGTTGCCATGGCCCTTGAGCACCTTGCCGAGCGGCGTGGCGCCGGGGCCCAGCCGGGTGCGGCCGCCGTGGTTCTCGAAGCCCGCCACCACGCGCGGCCCGTCGCCCAGGTCGACCTCGATGGCACAGTTGCCGATCAGGCGTGGCCCGTCCTCGCGAGCGGTCTCCATGTCCACGATGCCCACGCCCGGAAGGTCCCGGCCTCCCACGTGGTAGGCGTTACCCAGCAGCTGGTAACCGCCACAGACGGCAAGGATCACCCGGCCTGCGTCGGCGGCGGCGTGCAAACCCGCACGTTTGGTGGCCGCCATGTCCTCAGCTACCTGAACCTGGTCGCGGTCCTGCCCGCCCCCGATATAGAAGATGTCGGCAGAGTCCGGATCCAGCGGCTCTCCCAGTCCCGAAGCGGTGAGATCGAAACCCATCCCGCGCCACTCACAGCGCTTTTGCAGCAGCATGTGGTTGCCACGGTCGGCGTAGATGTTCATCAGGTCCGGGTAGAGGGCGCAGACGCGCAGCGTGGGGGTCACGTGGCGCCCTCCAGCAGCACGACCACGCTGCCCACGTGGTCCGGTGTCTCGGGGATGTCCCTGCGGCCTGCGGGGAGCAGGCCGACGGAACGGGCCTCGGCCTCGAACTGGTCCAGCGGGCAGCTCTCGAGCACGATCGCCGCGCTCGTGTCCAGCAGCTCGCCGTCGGGCGCGACCCGCTGGCGGCGGCGCACGAGTTCCAGGCCCTGGGGCACGGCGCGAACCGCCACGGGGGTGCTCGAGAACACCCAGCCCTCGACTTCCCTCACGTCGGGCAGGGGCTCGGGCGTGCCTTCATCGAAGGAGTCCGTCTGGTCGAGCAGCGCCAAGGCGGCCAGGCCTCCCGGGGCCAGATGGGCGGCGATCGCACGCAGGAGCGCCAGTCGCCCGTCGGCGCCGGGCATCAGATGGGCCAGCTGCATGGGGGCGAGCACGAGGCCGAAGCGCCGGCCCAGGTCGAGTGTGCGCACGTCCGCGGTGTGGACCTCGACATCCAATCCCAGGCGTCCGGCTCGCCGGCCGAGCTCTGATGTGAGGCCGGGATCCACGTCCACCGCGGTGACGCTGACACCGTGCCTGGCCAGCTCCAGGGCAACGCGCCCGGTGCCCGCGCCCAGGTCGAGCACGCCCGACTCTGGGCCCCGCGCGGCAAGCTCGAGCCAGAGCGGGAGATCGGCGGCGTAGGCGCCGCACTCCACGTCGTGCCAGATCACCGAGTCGGGAGGGAGGGTCGCGGTCATCCAGACCACCGCCCGGCAAGCCCGCGGCGCGTGAGCAGGTCGTGAAGGTCGATCAACGCCGTATAGGTGGGAAGGGCGTAGAGCGGCCCCTCGCCGGCCGACAGGGCGCTGTCGAGGGAGGTCTCGAGGTCCCGGTCCACGGTGATCTGGGCCTCTACTCCGGCGTACTTCAGCCGCAGGGCCATCTCTTCGGCGCGGGTGCCGGAGCAGGTGATCCGGGCGGCCCGGTCGGCGATCAGCTCGAAGTCGGCGTCCCAGATCCACGACACGTCGCGGCCGTCAGCGATTCGATCGTTGAGCGCCAGCCAGAGGTCCAGCTGATCGTCCTCGAGAGCGAGGGTCCGCAGCACCTCGTTGGTGCCGGCCGGATTCTTGACCAGCAGGATCGCCACGTCGCGCCCCGCCATCGGGATCCGCTCCGTGCGGCCGAAGGCGGCGCTCATGGAGCCCAGGGCGCCCTTCACGTCCTCCACGGTGGCTCCCAGCGCGAGGCCGGTGGCCGTGGCCGCCAGCGCGTTGTAGACGTTGTAGAGGCCGGGGAGGGGGAGGGCCAGGGTGAAGGTGCCCTGTGGCGTCTTGATCTCGACCTCCGAGCCGGACATGCCCTTGAGATCAACCCGAGTGGCCGCGACCTGGGGATCGGGGCGCCGGCGGCCGCAGTTCGGACAGGAGTACCTGCCCAGGTGGGCCATGAAGATCGCGCCGTACTCGTAGGCGGCGCCGCAGTTGCGGCAGTGCTTCGAGTCGGCGGCGTGCTGGAGCACGGGCACGGCCTGTGAGTCGTCCTCCAAGCCGAAGTAGGTCACGTTGTCGCGCTCGCGGCCAAGATCGGCAACCAACGGGTCGTCGGCGTTCAGGATCAGCCGGGCGGCGGCCGACCCGCCGCTGACCACGGTGGCCCAGCCCTCCGCCAGGGTCTCCAGCTCGCCGTAGCGGTCAAGCTGGTCGCGGAAGAGATTCGAAAGTACGAGGGCCCGCGGCGAAAGGGCCTCGGCCACGGGCGCCAGCCAAGCCTCGTCGACCTCGAAGATGCCGACCTCGTGCTCGCTGGACCCGGCGTCGAGCAGGGCGGTTGCCACGCCCCAGTGCATATTCGAGCCGGCCCGGTTGTGCACCACGGCGCGACCCGCACGGCCCAGGATCGACGCGATCATTCCCGCGGTCGTGGTCTTCCCGTTTGTGGCCGAAACCAGCACGGACCCGTCCTCGAGCCCGGCTGAGAGCCGGCGCATGGCGTCGGGTTGCACGCGCAGCAGGAGGCGGCCGGGCAGCGTGGTGCCTCCGCGGCGGCCCAGGGCGCGGCTCAACCGCCGCGCCACGCGGGCCAGGGTGACCTGGAGGCCGAACATCAGACCGCGCCGGAGGGGAGGGGAGGGGCGATCAGGCGCAGGGAGCCGGGGGAGACCGTGATCGTCACCGGCAGGTCCGCAACGGGGTCGCCGTCGGCGTAGACAACGAATGGGCGGTCGGCGCTGATCTCGACCCGGGCGCCGGAGCGCAGGGAAACCGAGGGCTCCTCCAGATGCGTTCCCTTGAACACCTTCGGCAGGTTCATCAGGAAAGAGAGCTTCGAGCTGCTGCTGATGGTGAGCACCTCGAGCCGGCCGTCGTCGAGTAGCGCGTGGGGCGCCAGGTACATCCCGCCGCCGTAGGCCTTCGAGTTGGCTACGGCCACCGAGTAGCCAGTGAAGTCGACCTGCTTGCCGTCGACGGTGACGCTGAAGTTGGCGTGGCGCCACGCGGCCAGGGCCTTCAGCGCCGCGTACAGGTAGACGAGGTTCCCGCGCACGAGCTTTGCCTCATTGGCGATCCGGTTGGCGTCGGAGTCGAATCCCAGGCTCGCGATCCCCACGAA
>JAXDIE010000069.1:0-46313 GCA_034664165.1 Thermoleophilaceae bacterium
CGGCTACACCACCGAGTACCCGATCTCCAAGGCGTGGGTCGACGCCCGGATCACGCGGATCTACGCCGGGACCAACGAGATCATGAAGGAGCTCATCGGCAAGACGATGGGCCTCTGAGGCGAGCCGTAAGGTTCGCGGCATGACCGCCGCCGCTGCCGCTCTGCCGCGGCCAAGCGACCTGGATCCGCGCGCGCGCCTGCGCTACGAGGGCGCGGTCGCCTTCGACTACGCCCTGCGAACGGGCCTGGCCACCGCGCTGGCCGGGGCATCTGTGATGGCGGCCCCGGCCGCGGTGAGCCGCAGCGAGGCGCGGAGGCTGCGCTTCTACGCTGAGCTGGCAGATACACACGACGCGAGCCGGGTCTTCAAGGCACCGGAGCCGGTCGTGGTGCGGAGCACTCCCGGCGAGGGGCCCGGCGTGGCCGGGGGCCGGGTCGAGTTGCTGCGCTTCGACAGCCCCTACGTCGCCCTCAACCCCGAGATGCGGGCACGCTACGCGGCGCACGAGAACAACGCGATCGCCCGCGCCCAGCACTGGCGCCACGAGGACGGCCCGCGGCCGACGATGGTCGTGGTGCACGGGTTCGGCGCCTCTCCCGCCCGTTTCAACACCGCGTTCTTCGGCCTCAAGGAGCTGTTCGCCGGGGGCTGGGACGTGATGCTCTACACCCTTCCGTTCCATGGGTCGCGCCGCACCCGCCGCGTCGGGCTCAACGGCATCGAGTTGTTCAGTGGCGGCATGGCCCATTTCAGCGAGGCGCTCATCCATGCGGTCCATGACCTGCGCGCTTTCATCGACCACCTGGTGGCCACCGGCGCACCTCGCATCGGGATGACCGGGCTCTCGCTGGGCGGGTACACCACAGCGCTCACCGCCGCCGTGGAGCCGCGGTTGGACTTCGTCGTCCCCAACGCCGCGGTCACCTGGTTGCCCCCGCTGCTGGGCAGCTGGTTTCCGGCGAGCGTCACCACACGCGTGCTCAGGGCCCTGGGAGGGATGTCCCGCGAGGATTTCGCTCGTGCGCTTGCGGTGACCAGCCCACTCACCTACGCCCCGGTGGTGCCCAAGGACCGGCTGCTGATCATCGGGGGGCTTGGCGATCGGATGGCGCCCCCGTCCCAGAGCCTCCTGCTCTGGGAGCACTGGGATCGGCCCACGCTCGAGTGGTACCCCGGAAGCCACATCCTGCATTTCGGGCGCGACAACTACCGCGCGGCTATGCAGAACCTGCTGGCTTGACAGTGAAGTACTAACCAGTATTCTACTCCGATGCGTCTGGGGGAAAAGGCACTCGTTGCCGCGCTTGTGGCGACCGCGGTCAGCGGGTTAGCCGTGCCGGCTGCGCAGGCGGACCCCGCGGGCACCAACGATTTCTCCTGCCGGCCGAGCGCGGCACACCCGCGGCCAGTGGTCATGCTGGAGGGCCTCGGCGGCAACAGCGAGGCGTGGGCGTACATGGCTCCGCCTCTGCATGACGCCGGCTATTGCCTGTTCACGATGAACTACGGAATCGACCCGCGGATCGCCTGGTTCCCGGTGGTCCCGGAGGGAACGATCTCGATGAAGCAGAGCTCGGGTGAGCTCGCCGGGTTCGTGAACCGCGTGCTGGCGGCGACCGGGGCCAAGCGGGTCGACATCGTCGGGCACTCGGAGGGCACCGTCATGCCGCGTTGGTACCTCGAGCACCGCGGCGGCGCGCGGAAGGTGCGTAGGTTCGTCGCCTTGACCCCGCTCTGGCGGGGCAGCAAGGTCGGGGGGATCCCGATGCTGAGGGATTCCCTGGCGCCGTACGGGTTGTCGCAGCCGCTGGTCAATCTGGCCGCGAGCCTGTGCACGGCCTGCACGGAGGTGCTCTCGGGCTCCGACTACCTCAACAAGCTCAATGCCGATGGCGAGGCGGTGCCCGGGATCAAGCACACGAACATCATGACGAGCCACGACGAGTTGGTGCAGCCCTACACGAGCGGGAAGATGCGCGACGGCGGCAAGAACATCGTGATCCAGGACATCTGCCCCAACGACGTGAGCGAGCACATCGCCGTCGCATTCGACCCGGTCGTGCTTCAGATGATCATGAACGCGCTCAAGCCCGCCACGGCGAAGCCCGTCCGATGCTGACAAGGGTTGGATTCCGCCGGCTCGCGGCGGCAACCGTCGCGTCCCTCGCACTCCTGTCCGGCGGGGCCGCCGCGCAGGCCGCGGTCCCCCTGCCCGACGACGACCCCTTCTACGCCGTGCCCAAGAAGACCGGGAAGCTGGAGAACGGCGAGGTCATCCGCTCGCGCAACATCAATCCGACCACGTTCTCGGTGCCGCTGCCGGCCACGGGCTGGCAGGTGCTCTACAAGACCGTCGACAACACGGGCGCGCCGACTGCCACCGTCACCACGATCATGGTGCCCAAGGCCAAGTGGACGGGGAAGGGCCCGCGCCCGGTGGTCAGCTACCAGACCGCCGAGGACGGGGCGGGCACGAAGTGCGCGCCCTCCTACGCGATCCGCGGCGGCCTGCCTGCATCGACATCGAACTCCGCGCCCGAGACCGGCCTGATGCTCCTGGCGCTGGCGCGCGGCTGGACGGTGGTCGCGCCCGACTACCAGGGCCCGGAGTCGATGTTCCTCGGCGCCAGGGGCGAGGCCCACGGCGTGCTCGACGGGCTCACCGCCGCCCGCGGCTTCGCGCCCGCAGGGATCGACCGCAAGGCCCCGCTCGCGCTCTGGGGCTACTCGGGCGGTGCTTTCGCAAGCACGAGCGCGGCGCAGCTGCAGCCGCGCTACGCCCCCCGGCTGAAGCTCAGCGGAGTCGCTCTGGGTGGTGTGCCCGCCGACCTCCGCAAGACCATCCACGCCTTCAGCGGCTCGCCGTTCGGGGGCGCCCTGCTCATGGGCTTCGTCACCGTTGATCGCGCCTATCCCGAGTACCACCTGACCAAGTACCTCAATGCGGCCGCCCTCGAGGCCATGAAGCACGTGCAGACCGACTGCATCACCGACGCCGCGCCCAAGTATCCGTTCGCAAGCCTCGAGCAGTACACCGATAACCCGGAGGTGATCGACGGGCCGGAGCTCGAGCCAATGTTCCATCGCATCAACCCGCTCACCCAGAAGGGTGTTCCCGCGGCGCCGGTCTACGAGTACCACGCACGCGGCGACGAGCTGGCGCCGATCGGGCCCGCCCGGGCGCTGGTCAACCGGTTCTGCAAGAAGGGCGTGGTGGTAGAGCACGTCGAGGACCTGCTGACCGAGCACATCGGCTTCGTGGTCACCGGCGCGCCGGGCGCGGTCCAATACCTGGCCGACCGCTTCGCCGGCAAGCCCGCGCCCAGCACCTGCTGATCAGCTGATCGCGCCCTCGGCCTGCGGCTGTGCCTGGCCGTCCTTGGCCCCGATCGTCGTCATCGCGCGCTCGGTCATGGCGGTGATCGTCAGGCTGGGATTGGCCCCGACGTTTGCGGGCACCGCCGAGCCGTCGCACACCAGGAGGTTGGTGTAGCCGAACACCCGGTGCTCCTTGTCGATCACGCCTTTCGCGGGATCGTCGCCCACGGCGGCCCCACCCAGTATGTGAGCAGTGGTCGGGATCGCGAGGATGGCCTCTGTGACGATCGCCTGGGCGGTGCCGCCGGTCCGCTCCTGGATCCACTCGGCCGCGCGGTAGGCCGCCGGGATCTTGTCCGGGTTGGGGTTGTCGGGGTCCTGCTCGGTGGTCAGGACTACGTTGCCGTTGGGCCAGCGCCGCTTGACCTTCAGCCGCATGGAGTTGTTCAGCGACTGCATCACCAGCAGGATCATCGTCCGCCGCGACCAGCGCCGGATCCGCAGTGCCCGCAGCATCAACAAGGGGTGGCGCAGCACGTTCCAGAGAAGAGCCAGCGGCTGGGTGCCGCGCTTGCCGGCCTCGGTCATCAGCGTGTAGAGCAGCGACTGGGTGTCGGCGCCGGCCCCGTAGGTCACGGGCTCGATGTGGGTGTCGGGGTCCGGGTAGATGCTCGAAGTGATGGCGACCCCGCGGGTGAAGTCGCGCTCGTCGTCGGGTGCGGTGACCGCGAGGATCGACTCGCTGTTGGTGCGGACCAGCCAGCCCAGGCGATCCGAGATGGCCGGCAGCGAGCCGCGCAGCTTGCACGCGGCCAGCAGACGGTTGGTGCCGAGCGCCCCGGCCGAGAAAACCACGCCCTTGGCAGTGATCGTCTGCTTGTCGCGGCGCAGCCAGGCGCCGGTGCGCTCGTGCGTCACGACGTATCCGTCAGAGCCGTCGGCCGCGCCCGCGGGCCGCACGTCGGACGCCATGCGCTCGGGGATGATCTTCACGCCAAGCTGCTCGGCGAAGTAGAGGTAGTTCTTCACCAGCGTGTTCTTCGCGCCGAAGCGGCAGCCGATCATGCACTGGCCGCAGCGCACGCAGCCGGTGCGGTCGGGCCCCTCGCCGCCGAAGAACGGATCGGGCACGGTCACGCCGGCCTCGCCGAGGAACACGCCAACCCGGGTCTTCGCATAGGTGTCCCCGCGGCCGATCGACTCCGCGTACTCCTTCAACAGGAGATCGGCCGGCGTGTCCTGGTCGTAGGTCACGACTCCCAGCATGCGCTCGGCCTCGTCGTAGTGGGGCGCCAGCTCGGCCTCCCAGTCGGCCAGGCCCGCGATCTGCGGGTCGGCATAGAAGCCGGGGCGTGCCCGGTAGAGAGTGTTGGCGTATCCGAGCGATCCGCCGCCCACGCCGCTCCCGGACACCACGAAGATGTCGCGGAACAGCGACATCCGAAAGACGCCCTTCATGCCCAGCTTGGGCATCCAGTAGTAACGGCTCATCTGCGCCGTGGTCTCGGCGAACTCGTCGTCGGCGAACCGCCGGCCGCACTCGAGGATGGCCACGCGGTAGCCCTTCTGGGCCAGGCGCAACGCGGAGACGCTCCCGCCAAAGCCGGAGCCGATGATCAGCCAGTCGTAGTCGTGCTGCTTCTCCATCCGGTCAGGCCGCGCCGGCGCGGCGGACCGGGATCGAGTTGAACTGGTTCAGGAACAGCGCCCGGACACGGTTGGGCTCGCCGTCGAGCTCCAGGTCCGGCATGCGGCGCAGCGTCTCCTCCAGCCAGACCTTCAGCTCCAGGCGCGCCAGCGCCGCGCCAAGGCAGAAGTGCCTGCCGCGCGCGCCGAACGCCTGGTGGTCCTCCCGGTTGTGACGGTCAAGGTCGAAGTGGTGGGGGTCCTCGAAGACCGTCTCGTCGCGGTTGGAAGCCAGGTACCAGAGCAGAAGGCGATCGCCCTCCTTGATCTGCTGGCCCTGCAGCTCGACGTCCTTCGTGGCCGCGCGGGCCATGAACGCAAACGCGGGGTAGCAGCGCAACCCCTCCTCGACCGCCGCGGGGATGAGCTCCGGGTCATCGATCAGCCGCTGCCGGGTCCCGTCGTCCTCCAGGATGGACTTCATGATCCCGCTGTAGGTCGCCCGGGTGGAGTCGTTCCCTGCCGACATCAGCAGGATGAAGAAGACGGCGATCTCGTAGTCATCGAGCTTCTCGCCGTCCACCTCCGCGTTCATCAGGGCGCTCACCAGGTCCTCGGTGGGGTTGGCGCGGCGTTCGGCAATCTGCGCGTGGCAGTACTCGATGATCTCGCCGAGCACGGCTTCTGTGTCATCCCACTGCTCCCTGACTTCCGGGTCCTCGAAGGCGGTGAAGACGTTGGTCCAGTGGACCAGCTTCTCGTCGTCCTCCTCAGGCGTGCCCAGCATGTTGCCGATCACCCGCGCGGGGATCGGGCGGGCGATCTCGGTTACGAGGTCGAAGCGATCCATACCTTCGGCGCGGTCGAGGACGTTCGTCACGATCTCCCGGATGTGGTCTTCGTGTTCGGCGATCCGCAGCGGCGTGAACATCTTGCCGACGATCTTCTTGAGCCGCGCGTGCCGGGGCGGGTCCATGGAGATCATCTGGAGGCGCTGCACGTCCAGCGGCACCCCGATGTCGTCGACCGAGAAGATCCCGCGCTTCTCCGAGGAGAACGTCTCGAAGTCGCGGCTCACCTGATGCACGTCCTCGAAGCGGACGACCGACCAGAACCCGCCCTCGGCCGGCGCGTTCGCCTGGGCGCTGAAGTGGATCGGCGCCTCCCGCTGAATTGCTCCGAAGATCTCGTAGGGCGGGCCGTCGTCCCAGAGGCGCGGATCGGCGAGGTCGACGGCGGACAGGTCAGGTGGAGACGTCGTTGAAGTGCTCATGGCCGTACTTTCCGTGACCACGGCGGGCGCGTCAAGGGGTCAGCGGGTCAGCTCCGCCTCGGACCCCAGCCGGGTCAGTTTGTGCGGGTTGCGCATGGCGTAGATACGCGTGATCCGGCCGTTCTCGGCGGCCACGCTCACCGCGGTGTTGATCTCTGGCTGTCGAGGGTCCGCTGCAGGCCTTCGGCGACCCCGACCTCTGCCTCCCACCCCAGCAGCTGCGCCGCCTTGCCGGCGTCCAGCGCGCTGCGTCTCAGCTCGCCCGGCCGTTCTGGCGCGTGGTCAGCCTGGAGGCCGCCTTCGGAGGCCTTGTCGAGATGGGCGACCAGCTCCAGCACGGTGGTCTCGACACCGCCGCCGATATTCACCGAGCCCGTGGCCCCGGAGTCCGCCGCGAGCAGGTTTGCCCGCACGACGTCATCGACGAAGACATAGTCCCTGGTCTGCTTGCCATCGCCATAGATCGTTGGACGACTGCCGCTACGGACACACCCGCAGAAGATCGCCACCACGCCCGCTTCCCCCATCGGATCCTGTCGAGGCCCGTACACGTTGCCGTAGCGGAGCGAGATCGTAGAGAGCCCGCTCGTCCGTCCGAAGAACTCGCAGTAGCGCTCGGCAGCGCCCTTCGACACGCCGTAGGGCGCATCCGGGGCCTGCGGATGTTCCTCGGGTGTGGGGATCTGGCGTGCATCGCCGTAGATGGCACCACCCGTGGAGCTGTTCACCAGACGTGCTACCCCGCTGGCGATCCCGGCTCGCAACACGTTGATCGTCCCGCCGACGTTGACGCTTGCATCGAATTCCGGATCGGAAACGGACCGGCGCACATCGATCTGGGCGGCCAGATGGAATACCAACTCGGGCTGGACTGATGCAAAGGCGCCCGCTACAGCATCGCCGTCGCGTACGTCGACCTCCAGCAGGGTGGCTCCGCGGGCGATGGCCTCGTCAAGGTTTGAGCGCCTGCCGGTCGAGAGGCTGTCGAGCACCGTCACCTGATCGCCTCGACGCATCAGCGCGTCGGTGAGATTCGAGCCGATAAAGCCGGCTCCACCGGTGACGATCACGTTGGGCATCTGCAGGCAAGCTAAGCACCGCGGGTGCCGTCCAGCGCGTCAGGATCGAACAGGAGCCCGTCGATCGTGCTTGCTGACCGCCGGTGTCTGGTGCGTGACCGGTGGGAGCAGCGCACGCCGCGAGGCCGGCTCGCCGTCGGTCTTCCTGGCCGGCAGCGTGAACCGGATGTCGGCGCCCGCGCCCTCTCGAGGCTCGACCCAGATCGCGCCGCCGTGACTTTCGATGATTCGCCGGACTACCGCCAGCCCAACTCCCTGGCCGTCGGTGGCGGAGGGATCCAGGCGCTCGAACATCTCGAAGACGGCATCGGACCGGTCCTCGGGGATGCCCTGTCCGTTGTCGGAGATCCTGAAGCGCCACGGGCTGCCGATTCGCTCAGCGGTGATCTCGACCTCCGGCGGATCGGGCCCGGCGAACTTCAGGGAGTTGGCGATCAGGTTCTGGAAGACCTCGATCATCTGTGTCTCGTGGGCTCGCACGGTGGGCAGCGCGGACACCCGGACGGTCGCGCCGGCGGCCGCGATCGGCTCGCCGAGCATTTCGATGGCCGCGCCGACGGCCTCGGCCATGTCGACGTCGACGCGCTGGTCATGCCCGTTGCCGGCGCGGGACAGGGCCAACAGCCCGGAGACCATTGCGTTCAGTCGCTCGCCGTTCCTGTTGATGATCGCGAGGTAGCGCGCCCCGTCCGGGCCCAACTCCTCGCCATAGCGCTCTTCGAACATCCGCGCGAATCCCGTGATCACGGTCACCGGCTGTGCCAGGTCGTGCGACACCGCGGCGGCGAACTGGTCCAGGTGGCGGTTGGACTGCTCCAGCTCGTCGGTCAGCCGGACCCGCTCCCGGACCAGGCGAAGGACCACGAGCCCCATCACTGTGGTCACGAGAGTGACCACGCCGGCCCGCCCCAGGTCGGATAGCGGGTGCTCCGGGGGGCCGATCACCAGAACGGGCAGCGCGAAGACCAGGCAGGCGCCCACGCACGAGATGAGCACCTCGCGAGCGGTGCCGAACAGCGCGAACCAGATGACGGGCAGCAGGATCAGCGCTCCGAATGAGCCCGCCCCGCCGTCGGCCTCCCTGAGCGTGGCGATCACGACGAAGTAGGCGAGTGGGACGATCGCGTCGGTCCAGCGGGGAAGGCGGTCCCAGGGCACCGCGAAGATCGCCACGATGAGCACCGCGATCTCCGCAACGGCCAGAAGGACAAGCGACTCGTTGAGATGAGGGGCGAGCGGGAGGACGAGGAGCGACAGCACCGCGACTGCGACGAATGGGCCAACCCGTTGAACAAGGCCCTGCTTCTGGAAGGGCCGTTCGCCTCTCATGGCCCTCGTATCGGCTTTACCCGGCGCCAGCTGAAGCGGACAAATGTCCAGCTTCCATCGACCGGCCGTCCCTAGTTTCCGGCGGTGCGGCCTCCGGTTCGTAGTTCTTGTGCCGCCTTGAGGAGCTCCGGCCTGGAGTGAACGTCGAGCTTCCGGTGCAGGTTCTTGACGTGCGTCCGGACCGTCTCGACCGAGAGCACGAGCTCATCGGCGATGGCTTCCACGCTCATCTCGGCCGAGAGCATGTCAAGCACCTCCCACTCGCGCGAGGTCAGGTCGCTCCTCACCGGTCGCATGCCGAACCCGCTTTCGGGCAGACGGCGCAGCTGCTCGATCAGCTTGCCGGCGAACTTGCTCGAGACCGCGGCCTCCCCGGCCACGACCCCGCGAAGGATGTCCGGCAGGCGGAGGATGTCGATGTCCTTGGACAGGTAGCCCGACGCCCCTGCCTTCAGGCCGAGTAGGCCCAGCTCGTCATCCTCGGATCGCGAGAGCATCACGATGCGGATGTCCGGGGCCCCCTCGGCGATCGCCTTCGCGGCCGCGATCCCGTCCATTTCCGGCATGACGATGTCCAGAAGAACGATGTCGGGCTTGTAGTGGAGGGTCAGCTCGACGGCCTCACGGCCGTTCGTGGCATCGGCCGCGACCACGAACCCCGCCTCCTGGAGGGCGTCGCGAACCGCACGCCTGACCAAGGGGTCGTCGTCGGCGATCACCGCGCGGAGCGCGGGCGCGTCTTCAACCGGGTCCGATTCGCGGGAACTGTTGCTATCGGGAATGTCCACAAGTCGATCGTACCCGCCCGCCGCTGCTGCACGGATCTCAGAGGGGAGTTTCCTGCCCCCCTGGGTTAGGCAGATCGCTTACGGCCCGGCCAAAGGTCCCCTTCCCGCGAGGCGTGGACGGCCCGACCATTGGTGTCGTGAACGTCAAGGCGCCAAACCCCACAGCTCGCGGAGCATCTACCGTGGTCGTGGTCGATGACGATCCGATCGTACGCGGCATTGTGGTTGGCCTGCTGGGGGGCACCAAGTTCGAGGTCGTCGGCCAAGCCGAGGACGGTGTCGAGGCCGTAGAGCTCTGCGACGCCCTCAAGCCGGGTCTCGTGGTCGTCGATCTCGTCATGCCCAGGCTCGACGGGATCGGCGCGATCCGCTCGATTCTCCGAGTCAGTCCAGCCACCCGCATCGTGGCCCTGACGGGTGCGGAGGAGGACGACCTCTGCCTCGCGGCCATCGAGAGTGGGGCCTCCGCGGTGATGAAGAAGGCGGATGGGCTCACGCGGCTCCCGCACCTGTTGCGCCAGGCCGAGGACGGCGGCGTGGCAATTTTCGGCTCGCTCCTTCCTTCACTGGTCGACCGGCTCGGCCACAACGAGGCCGACCGGCTGGGCCACGACGAGGCCGAGCAGTGAGGGCCGCCTCCCAGCCCTACCTGACACTCAAGCGGGCGGGCGACATTCTGCTGGCCCTGGCCGGCCTTGTCCTGCTGTCGCCTCTTCTGACGGCGCTCTGGGTTGTGGTCCGCTGCGAATCGCCGGGCGATCCGGCGATCTTTCGCCAGCGTCGCGCCGGGCTCGGCGGGGCGCCCTTTCAGCTGCTCAAGCTCCGGACGATGGTCGCGGGGGCCGACGCCATGAAGGAATCCCTCAGGTCCAGGAGCGCCGTCGCGTGGCCCGACTTCAACCTGAGCGACGACCCGCGGGTCACCCGGGTCGGGCGTGTGCTTCGCCGCACCAGCCTGGATGAGCTCCCGCAACTGGTGAACGTGCTCATGGGCGAGATGAGCATGGTCGGGCCCCGGCCCACCTCGTTCGCGCCGGAGACCTACGCGCTCTGGCAGACCGAGCGCCTTGCGTACAAGCCTGGCTTGACCGGGCCGTGGCAGGTCAAGGGCCGCGGGTCGATGTCCTTCGACGAGCGGTCCCGGCTGGAGATCGCGTTCTTCCGCAACCACTCCTTGAGCCGCGAGTGGGCACTGATCCCGCTCACGGCCGTGGCACTGGTGCGCCGCACCGGGTCGGCCTGATGGGCGCGCGGAGGTTCGGGATCGGCACCGCGGTGCTCGTCCTTTTCGTGGGGGTGGCTTTCGCCGTCATCCGGCCGGTGGCCCTGCAGAGCTCGGCCAAGATCGTGCTCGTGCCGGTGACCAACCACCACAGCACCCTTCCGAGCATCCTCGACGGCTACGACAGCTCCGGAGCGGGGGGTTCCCGCGTCGAGTTGCTCGGTTCGGCGGACACTCTGGCTGCCGCTGGAAACCCTGCCCTGGACCTGACGGTCCGGGCGATACCCGACACGCGGGTGATCGATCTGGAGGCCACCGGCTCGACCGCCGACGTGCAGGCGGATCTCGGCCGGGTCATGGAGGCGGCCAGGACCGACGCCCCCGAGATCGACGACCTCTGGCGGATGGAGACCCTGCAGAGTCCATCCGTCCCCGTGGCGGCCCCGCCGACCGATCTCATGGTGCTGGCGGCGACGATTCTGCTCGCGGCGTTGTTCGGAGTCATGGCGATGTTGGCTCACCGGAGCCTCTTCGGGGAGGAGTGAGGCGTGCACCGTGCCGCTGTAACCCCGACAGGGCGGATCGCTCTTCGGCCGGGCGAGCTCGTCTTGGCGCTCGCGCTGCCCGTGACCTGCTCGGCCGTCGCCTTCGTGGTCCTCGCGGGCGTGACGGGCAGGCCCGCCCTGCTTCCCGTCCTTGTGGTTGTCATTCCGCTCGCGATCCTGATGCTCTGCCGGCCCGAGTGGCTGGTCCCGGCATTCCTGATCGCAACCTGGGCGTCGATCGGTCAGGCGGCCGTGGGCGGCTTGCCCTCGCCGGTGGAGCTTGGGGCCGTGGTGCTCCTCCCGCTGGCCTTGGCGCACGCCTTCCGCGAGCACGAGCTGGCGGGCCGGGTGGCGCTGGTGTGCGGGATCACCGCGGCCGCGGTGATCGCAAGCGGGCTGGTGGCCGCGGCGGGGCCCACCGTCAACGCCGAGGCACTCAAGAACCTGGTCTTCCTGGCCATCGCCGCGTTCTGCGTGCGTGGCTCCATCGATGTCGGCCGGGTGGGGGTGGCGCTGGCCGTGGGCAGCGTGATCCTCGGGATCGGGGCCGCCTACTCGGTGCTCGTGCACCCCACAGCGCTATTCCAGCTCCAGGAGCTCGGGCCGACCGACGCGGCGGCGCCCCGCGCGGGTGGGCTGTTCGGCGAACCGAACTTCTTTGCCCTGTCTCTGGCGGCAGCCCTGCCCTTCGGCCTCCGGCTGATCACTGACGCCGGGTGGCGGCGAATGCTCGGGATCCTCGCCGCCGTGGCGATCCCCATGGGAATCCTGGCGAGCGGGTCTCGGGCGGGACTCCTCGTGGCGGGGCTGGCAGCCGTCCTCTGGGCGTGGTCGAGCCTCCGCGGGGCGGCGCGCCTGGCAGTCCTTCTTCCGTTTGCGTGCGCCCTGGCCCTCGTGCCGCTCTTCTCGGCCCAGGTCTCGGACTCCGCGGGGCGGGAGGTGGGCGGCCGTTACACCGAGAACTCGATCGCGATCGCGATGTTCGCCGACCATCCCCTGCTCGGCGTCGGGCCGGGCCAATACCCGGCCCTCTATCGCGACTACGCGCGCCGGATCGGTGACGACCCCCGCTACGAGCGCGAGCCACACAGCCTCTTCCTTCAGATCGCCGCCGAGCAGGGACTGGTCGGCCTGTTGGCATTCCTGGCCGCGGCACTGGTCGTGGGGGGATACGCGCGGGCCAGGCAGCTCTGGGCCGATCCGGGCGGGCGGGCGGTCCTGATCGCCCTGCTCACGTATCTGGCGGGAAGCATCTTCCTCCACGGAAGCGATCTGCGGATCCTGTTCATCCTTGTCGGACTGGTGTTCGCAGCCGGCGCCGGCGAGCGCCCCCGCTGGCCGGTCGGCCCCAAGCAGCAGCCCACGGCGGCACCGGTATGAGGCGCGCTGTGGGCAAGGCTCTGTTCTGGGGAGGGGCCGGAAGCGCCTTCTGGGTACTGGCCGGCTATCCACTGGCGCTCCTTCTGGCGAAGCCGCGCTCGTGGGCCACGGGGACACGGCATCCGGGTGTGTCGATCGTCGTGCCGGCGTATTGCGAGCTCGAGGAGTTGCCTCCCAAGCTGGAGGCGCTCGCAGGCCTTCGCTACCCGCCCGACCAGGTCGAGGTCATCGTTGTCGTGGGCGGCAACGAGGCTCTGGCCGATGCGGCCGAGGCAGCCTGTCCACGCGCCACGGTCATCCGGGAGGCGGAGCGGAGCGGCAAGGCAGCGGCGCTCAACCTCGGGATTGCGCGGGCCAAGGGCGAGGTCGTCCTGCTCACCGACGCGAACAACCTGATCTCCACCGATGCGCTGGGCGCGCTGGTCCGCCACTTCGCCGATGAGGAGGTCTGGGCAGTGGTCGGCAGACGCGCGGAGGCGGGGAGCCTGTACGACCGCTACGAGGATCTGATCCGGCGCCTGGAGACCCGGTCGGGCAGCGTGGCCGCCGGGTCGGGAGAGCTGCTGGCCGTCCGGCGAGCGCGGCTCGAGCCGCTCCCGCCCGGCGTGATCAACGACGACCTGTGGATAGTCACCGACTTCGTGGGACGTGGCGGGCGGGTGGTGTACGAGCCGGGCGCGGTGTCGACCGAGCCGGCGCTTCCCGGTGCCGCCGAGCTCGAGCGCCGCACAAGGATCAGTGCCGGCCGCGCCCTCCTGCTGCGCCAGATACTCGGCCTTCCCTCGGGCTTCCGCTGGCGGATGGCCTCCCACAAGCTCGGGCGGCTGTTGCTTCCCTTCTCGCTGCTGGCGATGCTTGCAGGGCCCCTTGGCCTGCTGGGCGACCGCCGCTGGCGCCTGGTGCTTCTTGTCCAGTCGGCGCTCTGCGGGCTGGCAGCCGCTGCGGTGCTGGATCGTGATGGGGTCGCTGGGCGCAGCGCCGCCGGGCGGGCCGCCAGGCAGTTCGCGGTTGGCAATGCGGCCAGCGCCCAGGGCGTGGTCCGTGCTGCGCGGGGTGCACAGGACGCCCGCTGGGAGGCCGTTCGCTGATGTGCGGCATCGCGGGCAGAGCAACGCCGACTGGCGCCGTGGACCCAACCCTGCTCAGGCGGATGCGGGAATCGCTCCACCATCGCGGCCCCGATTCGGGAGGCGACTTCCTTGGAGAGGGCATCGGCCTGTGCATGCGCCGCCTGGCGGTGATCGACCCCGAGACCGGCGCCCAGCCGATCCTGAGCGAGGACGGCCGCGTGGTTCTGGTGCTCAACGGGGAGATCTACAACCACCATGACCTGCGCGCCGAACTGCGCCGCGGCGGCCACGTGTTCGCCGGTGCCAGTGATGCCGAGGTGGTGGTCCACCTTTGGGAGGAGGCCGGGCCGGCGTGCGTGCTCCGGCTCCGTGGAATGTTCGCCCTGGCGCTCTGGGACTGCCGGACCAGGACGCTCTTCCTGGCGAGGGACCGGTTGGGCAAGAAGCCGCTCCACTACAGCCACAGCGGCGGGTCACTCTCCTTCGCCTCCGAGCCCCGCGCCCTCTTCCAGGACCCGTCGGTGCCTCGCCGGGCCGACGACGGTGCCATTGACGCCTTTCTCGTGGGGGGTTACGTGCCGGGCGGGCTGTCGGCGTTCAGCGGGGTGAGCAAGCTTCCGCCCGCCTCGACGCTCCTCTTCACGCCCGGCGAGTCGGCCCCGCGCGTACACCGTTACTGGGAGCCGGCCTTCGAGCCCAAGCTGGACCTCTCGCTGCCCGCTGCAGCCGAGCTGGTGCAGGACGGGCTGCTCGACGCCACCCGGGTGAGACTCGGCAGCGACGTGCCGCTCGGCGCGTTCCTTTCAGGCGGCCTCGACTCAAGCGCGGTCGTGGCGGCAATGGCCCGGGTGGGCTCCGGGCCGCTGCGGACCTTCTCGATCGGATTTCCGCAGTCCGCCTTCGACGAGAGCGCGCACGCACGGGCGGTGGCTCGGCATGTGGGCGCGGAGCATCACGAGATTCCGGCGGAAGTCCCGGGCATGGGGTCGCTCGAGCGCATGGCCTGGCATTTCGGCGAGCCGTTCGCCGATCCCGCGGCGGTGCCGGCGTTCCAGCTGGCCGAGGCAACGCGACGCGACGTGACAGTGGCACTCTCCGGTGATGGAGGCGATGAGGCCTTTGGCGGTTACCGTCGCTATTGGCAGATCGCCGCGACTCGTCCGGCCGGACTGGTTCCCGCTGCCGCCCGCAGACTGCTGGCCGGCCGCGGCGCGGGTCGCGTTGCACGGCTCACCGATCGGCTGGCAATGACACCGGGTAGGCGCTACGCCGACCTGCACCGCTTCTTCACCGATTCCAGCCGGGAGCGCCTCTATGGGAGCACGCTTCGCCCGCTTCTCGTGCCGGGAGAGCACATCGCCCATGTGGAGCGGGCCTGGGAGCAGGCGGGATCCCTTGCCTGGCCCGATCGCGCCATGGCGACCGACCTCGAGACCTACCTGCCCGACGACCTGCTGGCAAAGGCGGACATCACGAGCATGGCCCACGGCCTGGAGGTTCGGTCCCCCTTGCTGGACCAGGAGTTGGTGGAGCTCGCCGCGCGGCTCCCCAGCCGCCTCAAGGTCCGTGGCCGCAATGGCAAGATCGTGCTCAAGGAGGCCGTCTCCGCCTGGCTGCCGCCGGAGATTCTCGATCGGCCCAAACAGGGATTCGCCGTTCCGATTGACGCCTGGCTTCGCGATTCACTTCTCCCCGAGGTGAGCGAGGTCCTGCTGGACCCGGCTGCGCAGGCCCGCGGCTTGTTCGACCCGGGCCAGGTCGAGCGCTGCCTGCGTGAGCAGGCAGGCGGGGCCGGCAACGGGCTGGAGATCTGGGCGATGCTCGGGGTGGAGCTCTGGTTCAAGACCTGCGTCGAGGCCCCGGTGGCCAGGCTCGAGCTGGTGGCATGAGCACCAAGGGCTTCGGGTCGGCCATGCGCAGCGGCGTGTTCTGGTCGACCGCCGCGTTCGTGGCCGGCCGCCTGCTGAGCCTTGTCGCGATGGTCATCCTGGCGCGGATCCTGGTACCCGCCGAGTTCGGGATCCTGGCCGCCATCGTCGTCTACGTCGGCCTGATCGAGTTGGTCAGCGACCTGGGCATGCGAGCCGCGGTCGTCTACGAGCAGGACACCGCAAAGGGCGAGCTTCTGGACAGCGCGTTCACGATCAACCTGGTTCTGGCGATCCTTCTGTCGGCGCTGGGAGTGGCACTGGCACCCGTGGTTGCCGATCTCTTCCAGGTGCCGGCCGCGGCCGACCTCTTCCGGCTCGCCGCGATCAATCCGCTGATCGTGGCGATGGGGAACATTCATGACGCGGTGCTCCTCCGCGACCTGCAGTTCCGCCGCCGCGCGATTCCCCAGATCATTCGCGCGTTCGTTCGCGGAGCCCTCTCGATCGCCCTGGCGGTTGCCGGCTTCGGGGCGGCCGCCCTGGTGATCGGGCTGCTTGCCGGATCCCTGGCCTGGAGCATCTCCCTCTGGATCGTGAGCACGTATGGGCCGCGCCTGAAGCTCGCGGTGCGCGGGGTCGGCCGCATGATCTCCTACGGCCTTGGTGCCGCCGCGCTGGAGCTCCTTGCCGTGGCCACCACGCGTGTCGACGTGGTCGTTATCGGGGCGATAATCGGCCCGGCGGCCCTCGGCCTCTACACCGTGGCCTACCGGATCCCCGAGCTGATCCTCGAGAGCGTCGCCTGGAACGTCTCGGCGGTGGCCTTCCCCGCGCTCAGCCGGGAACGTGTGGCCTCCGAGCACACCGGGGTCGGCGACGGCACCATCGCCCTCCTCCGTTACCAGGCGCTGTTCGCGCTGCCGGTGGCGGCGGCTCTTGCTTTGCTCGCTCCCGCGCTCATGGTGGTGGTCTTCTCGCCCCGCTGGGCCGCCGCCGGCGGAGTGGCCGCGGCCGTGGCGATTCTGTTCGGCATCTCCGCATGCCTGTTTCCGCTGGGCGACGCCTTCAAGGCGCTGGGTCGCCAGCGGATCCTCGTGGCGATCAACGTCGCCTTCCTCCCGGTCCTGGCGGGGTCGATCATCGCGGCCGCTCCGCTCGGGATCGAGGCGGTGGCCTGGGTGAGGGTGGCCTCACAGGCACTGTTCGGCGCCGTGGTGCTGATCGCGGCGGCCAAGGTTCTGTCGGTGAGGACGCTGCGGATCGGCTCGGCACTCCTCCCCGGAGCCCTGGCGGCGGCCGTTGTCGGCGGCGGAGTCGAGCTGACGCGGATCCTGGTGCCGGGCGACGGCATGGTGGCCCTGATGGCAGGTGCGCTCGTGGCCGTGGCCTGCTTTGCGGGTGCCGTACGCCTCGTGATGCCGGATCTGGCCCGGCGGGCAGGCAGCGTGCTCCGAACCAGGCGCCGTCCGCTGCGAGTCGCCCTGGGAGGTCCGCTGTGAGCCTGCTCGACCCACTGCTGACCCATGCGTTCCACGCTGTCTGCCGGCAACAGGTCACGAGTGATGCAGGATCCGACCTGGAGACGACCTTCAACAGCGGCTTCGCCGACACCGAGCGGTTCTTCGAGCGGCTCCCCGCGATTGACTTCCGGGGCCTGTCGGTGCTCGATTTCGGCTGCGGATTGGGCAGCACCTGCATCTGGCTCGCTGAGAAGGGGGCCGAACGGGTCGTGGGCGTCGACGTCCAACCGGTCGATTTTGCAGAGGCCAGGCTGGCGGAACGCCCGGCAGAGGTGGGCGGAAGGGTGGCCTTCCATCGGATCGACCCGGATTCGGATCTTGGCTTCCTGGGCCAGTTCGACGTCGTGATCTCCAAGAACACCTTCGAACACGCGACCGATCCCGGCGGCTACGTCGACGCGATGAAGGCGCGCCTCGCGCCCGGCGGGACGCTGCTGATCGGCTTCGCGCCACTGTGGAAGTCACCGACCGGAGGGCACATCGGCTTCATGACCCCACTGCCGTGGGCCCACCTGCTCTTCCCCGAGCGGGTGGTCCTGGCGGAGCGGAGGCGCTTCCGGCCTGAAGAGGCCGCCAGCCGCTACGAAGACGTGCTGGGCGGCCTGAGCCGGATGACGCTGGCCCGCTTCCAGGCAGTGATGGCCGGGTCAGGCCTCCGCCAGGTCTACTTCGACACCAACAACCCGAGAGGGGCGCGGAGCCCCCTGCGGCGCCGCGCCCTCTCGGTCCTGCGTGTCATGAGCCGCCCGCGCGCGTTGCGCGAGTACCTCACGTTCAGTGCTTATGGCGCTTGGCGTGACCGTGCTTGCTCTTCTTCGACTTCTTCCGGCCATGCTTCTTCTGGGCCTTCACCGGGGCGGGCTCAGCCACCTGGGATTGGGACGTCTCTTGTGCAGCGCTGACGGGCACCGTGCTGGAGGACGTCGATCCCATCGTGGCCTTGTCGAACCACAGCGAGAGGGGCTTCGTCTGAACGCCTGCGGCCATTGCGACCAGGCCGTACCGGACACGGGTCACGGGGCGGCCGTAGGTGTTGGCCTGCGTCGAGCTGCCGACCTTCTTGCCATCGAGGTAGACCTCGGACACCGCGTTCTTCGTGCCCAGGCGCTGATGGACCTCGAGGTAGAACCAGCGGCCCTCCGGGAGGTCGAACGGGCCGACCAGCGGAACCTGCTCGACGCCGAGCTTGGCGCGCACAAGGCGGGCCTTCTTGTCGGAGCCGTAGATGGCGATCCCCGAGCGATCCGTCTGGTTGGGGTCGACGGTGTAGTTGTCCCAGCGCAGCAGGTCGACCTGACCCTGCATGCTTGCCTTGAAGCCGGGCGGCAGGTAGTAGGCAGCTCCGTACCAGAGGTCGTCGCCGTCCTTGTAGTTGGCGTTGAAGATGCCGCGCGAGTATCCGTTCTCACCCGCCCCTGTGTAGCTCGCCTTGGCGGAGTGGGCGCCCTGGTAGGCCGCCTCGGTGGTGTTGGTCAGCGTGCCACCGGCTGCGTTGGTCTGGTCGAACTCGCTGAAGCCCCCGTTCTCGAGAAGCGCGGTGCGGGGAGCGGTAGCCGCCGCGGCGCCGGCTGCCGGGACGAGCGTGGCCATGGCCACCAGTGTGATGAAAAGGAACGACGGTACGAACTGCCTTCGGGCATGGGGGTGCATTCGAAACCTCCTGGGGTTTTCGATGGGCACTCCCGAGGTGTCCACTCCCGATCGGCTAGGGGCCGATCGGTGTGGGACGTCGCGGACGTCGGTCTCCTTTGGGAGGCCGCCGTCGGGAGGCGACTGATTGGCTTTCGCAAGACCTTTCGTCGGAGGGCAACTCACCTAGCAGGAACCGGGGGTACCCCAGTTAGCCAGGTGTACTACCGCAGAGGGTTAGAACGGTACCCCAGTGACGGCAGGTTGTCACCCCTCGAAGTCCGCCATTCATCGCCAAATCCCCGTACATCCGGCCACACCTCCTCGGATACCCGTCCGAACACGGGACCTTCGGCTCAGTCCTCTCAAGCTCTCTGGCGAGTGGCCGATACAGGAAATGTGCTCGTAATCACCCTGATGGCGCTGTGCGCCGTGACCACCGCGGCCTTGGCGTTCACGATGCGGCTCCGAGCCCGGTCTGAGGAGGAGCGGGTCCGTTTGGAGGACCTGTTGGCCTCGAAGGCCGAGGAGCTCGCTCGCGCGAGCGAGGAGCTCGGCGAGTTTGCCTCTGCGGTTTCGCACGACCTTGCGGAGCCCGTGATCGTGATGAGGCGATACGCCGAGATCCTCAAGGAGAGCTCAGGCGATGTACTCGACGCCGATTCTCAGCGCTTCCTTGATGCGATCCTCCGCGGCGGTGAAAAGATGCAGGCCCAGATCGATGGCCTTCTGAGCGTCGCGCGGGTGGGCGGGGCGACGGAGCCCGACGGGGTGGTGCAGGCCGACGAGGCGGCGGAGCACGTGCTCGAGTCGCTCAAGCCGCGCCGGATCCGGGTCCCGGCCGGTGGTGTTGGCGGATGACCGGGGCCTCGAAGCTCGACCCGGGCCCGGACCTCGACATGGAGATGCTCACCGAGGACCCGATCGAGGTCGCACTGGTCGAGGACTCCGACGACTGGGCTGAGCTGGTCGGCGACAGCCTGAAGCTGCGCATGCCGGGCCGTTACCAACTGCGGCGGTTCAGCACCGTGACGAGTTGTATCGAGTCGCTGCGGCTCTCCCCGGCCGGATGCATCCTGCTGGACCTTTCCCTGCCCGACGCCGACGGCATGGAGGGCGTGGACGCGCTGCAGCTCGAGGTCCCTGGCGTGCCTCTGGTGGTGCTCACCGGCATGGACGACGACGCCCGTGCAGTCGAGGCGGTCCGCCGTGGCGCGCAGGACTACCTGGTCAAGCAGCGCTTCGATGTCGACGACCTTGCCCGGTCGATCCAGCATGCGATCCAGCGCAAGCGCGTGGAATCGGAGCTTGCGCGTGAGGCCTTCTACGACCCGCTCACCAAGCTGCCGAACCGCAGGCTGCTGATGGATCGGCTCTCGGTGGCGTGCGCGCGCCTCGAGCGCAAGCCCGACGCGAGCATCGCCGTTCTCTTCATTGATCTCGACCGGTTCAAGGCCGTGAACGACGAGATGGGCCATGACGCCGGCGACCGCCTGCTTGTGGCCACCGGGGACCGGATCAATCGCACCATGCGACCTTCGGACACCACGGCCCGCATCGGGGGCGATGAGTTCGTCGTGCTCTGCGAGGAGCTGCGCTCGCCGGCCGACAGCGACCGGATCGCCGAACGGGTCGCACAGGCCATCGCGGAGCCCCTGTTCATCGACGGACAGGAGTTGCACCCCACGGCCAGCATCGGTGTCGCCGTGGCCGCCGGCCCGGGTGCCGTGCCCGAGGCTCTTCTGGGCGAGGCCGACTCCGAGATGTACCGGGCCAAGCGCCGGAACGACAGCCGGGGGGCTCCGCCGGCCCCCGAGCCGGCCCAGCGGGGCATGCGCGGCATCATGGCCGACCTCCGCGACGCGGTGGAGCGGCACGAGCTCTCGGTGGCCTTCCAGCCCATCATCCGGCTCGAGGATCGCGAGGCGGTAGGGGTGGAGGCACTTGTCCGCTGGCATGGCACGGCGGGCGAGCTGCTGACCCCCGCGCGCCTGATCCCGATGGCAGAGGCCGGAGGGTTCATGGCGGATCTCGATCGCGAGGTCATCGCGGAGGCGATCACCCAGGTGGCGCGGTGGAACCGGGAGTTCCGCGCCCCGGCCGCGAGGCTCGGTTGTTCGGTGAACTGCTCCGGTGCCACGATCGCCGACCCAACCTTCCCGGGATTCCTGGGCAGGACGCTCGATCGCAATGGTCTCGTACCGGAGCTCCTGACCATCGAGATCACCGAAGATGCGCCGCTCGACGATGCGGGGATCGAGCGAATCGCGGAGATCAAGGCCACCGGAGCGAGGGTCGCGCTGGACGACTTCGGGGCGGGGTTCTCCTCATACGCGTCGCTTGCGTCGACGCCGCTCGACGAGTTGAAGCTCGATCGGTCCCTGATCGCCGGCCTGGACGGGGACCCTCGCCTTACGGCGATAGTGCGCGCGGCCCTCGCCCTTGGCACGGACCTGGGCTTGAGCGTCGTGGCCGAGGGTGTCGAGACCGAGGCGGAGGCTGCGCAGCTCCGGGGGCTGGGTTTTGAGCTGGCCCAGGGGTTCCTCTTCGGGAGGCCAGAGTTCGCGACGAACATCAGGGGGCTCACCTGGCCGTCTGGGGGCGGGCCGACGGGGAGCCCCGTATGACCTGGCAGGTCGTGACCGCAGCGAACATCGTGCTCGGCGTGACCTACCTGATCATCGCCTGGATCGTCGGATCCGGCCTGGCCAAGTCCGGACAGCTGCGCAGCAACAAGCTCGGCCTGGCCACCATGTTGATCTTCCTGACCTGCGGCATCCACCACTTCTCGCACGGGGCGCACATGCTCTTGCCGAGCTTCGGCATCCACGACCCTCAGGCCCTGGCCATGCGCCAGGCCTGGCACTGGGAGAACGCGGTTTGGGACGTGATCGGAGCTGGCGTGGGCCTCTACTACCTGTCGTTGCGTAACGCGTACGCCAGCGTGCTCCGAGGCGCCGCGCTTTTCGAGGACCTGAAGGCGCGCGAGCGTCAGGCGGCCGAGATCAACGACACGATTGTCCAGGGCCTGGCGATCGCCAAGTATTCACTCGACACCGGCCGGGACGAACAGACCCGGGCCGCGATCGAGGAGTCGCTCAGACGGGCCAAGGTCTTGATCTCCGACCTTCTGGAAGGCCAGGCCGAGGGCTCGATCGAGCCCGGCGACCTGCGCCGAGCCCAGGCCGCCGAAATCGTGTCGCGGCCGGGGGCGTAGGCTTTGGTCCATGGGCCACGGTGCCAGACCGGGTAGTACGGGCCCGTCGATCACCGTCGTGCTCGGTGACGACGTCGCGGAGTTGCGCGAGCTGCTGCGCTGGGAGATAGAGGAAGAGGGCGACATGACGGTCGTCGGGGAGGCCGGGGACGGCCGGCAGGTCCTCGAGGTCCTGGCCGACAAGCGTCCCGACGTGGTCCTGCTGGACCTGTCGATGCCCGAGATGGATGGGCTCGAGGTCCTGGAGGAGATGAGGAGGCGCGCCCTGCCGGTACGGGTCGTGGTGCTGTCCGGCTACACACAGCAGTCGATGGGCGCGCGGGCCCGCGAGCAAGGGGCCGACGAGTACGTGGAGAAGGGCGCCCCCGGATCGGTCATCCGCGATGCAGTGAGAAGCGCCGCCCGAGCGGCCCTGGCCTAGGGGCGTGCGAACAACGCCGGCGCGGCGGCGGCGGCACGGAAGCGCTGGGCAGAAGACTCACGGTGGACGGGCGTGCGGGGAACGTCGTAGGGGTCGAAGCGGCTGGGCCGGACGTGACCCCCGTAGAAGCTGAATGCCAGCTCGGCTCCGCTCTGCCCGACCAGCTCCCGCGTGTGCGGGTCGAAGGAATCCCGTAGCCCGACCGGATAGCTGAACCAGCGCATCGAATGCCCGAGCTCCTCGCGGATTCGCCTGGCGCAGGTCTCGATCTCGTATTGCTGCTCTGCGGGGGAGAGCCGGGCGAGCACCGGGTGTGTGTGGCTGTGCCCGCCGACCGACAGGCCCGCAGCCTCCAGTGACCTGACCATCGGCCACGTCATCCATTCGTCACGCCCGAGCCCTTCGGGCGCGCGGCCACTCCCCGTCTCGGTCGCAATCCGGTCGAGCAGGTGCTCGCGGGCATCCGCCGCCCCCAGGCTCTTGTAGAGCGATGTGAGCTCTCGAACCCGGGAGACCCCGGAAGCACCCGCGGGCGCATGGGCCGTCATCCACGCGATCTCGTCCCACCAGGACAAGCGGGGCTCGTCGAGCAGGCCGGTGGCGATGAAGAAGACCGCCGGCACGGCGTGCTTCTGGAGGATCGGAAGCGCGACATCGTAATTGTCCCGGTAGCCATCGTCGAAGGTCAGCATCACGGCCCGCTCCCGCTGGGTGAGCACGTCCTGGATCTGGTCGGGGCGGATGAGGTCGAAATGCTCGGCCAGGAACCCGACCTGGTCATCAAGCTCGCCGGCCTGCGCGCTCCACAGGTCGGGGTCGCGCGCGGTTCCGTCAGCAGAGCCGATGCGGTGGTAGTTGAGAACCAGCACCCCGTTCCATGTTCCGAGGCCCCGAAGCATGGCGGACAGGTGTGTTCGCTCCAGAAGGTGGGCCGCACGTTCCGAGCGCCTCATCGGGTTCCGATCCCGGCCAGGGCCCGTCCGGCTTCCAGCACGCGGCCGCGCGTGGTGGGGAACTTCACGCGCGCCCAGATGAGCGTGGCCTCGGCGTTGGCCAGCTCATGCTTGTAGCGGGCGTCGCCGGCCAGGAAGTCGTACTCGGTGAGCCCGCGGTCGCTGCATTCCTGCATGGCAAGCACGTGGCTCACGAGGCCGGGCTTCACCCGGTTGTCCGGGAAGTGGGCCAAGCCGCCCTGGTAGAAGAGCGCCCGGTTCCGCTCGATGAAGCCGTAGAGGCAGCCAACCGTCTGGCCCTGGGCAGAGGTACGGAAGAGGAAGGTGCGCCGGTCCGGCAGGAGCTCCGTGATCAGCGCGCGATGGAAGGCCTGGATTCTGGTCGTGGCGAAGGCGCCCGGCTGCCCCGCCTTTCTCCAGCGCTCCTCGTGCAGGCCGACCAGCTCACAGAAGATCTCGAGCCCCGCGTCGACCGAGGTGGCCCATTCACCTTCGACCTGGCCCAGGCCGGTGATGCTGCGGCGAATCCGCTGCTGTACGCCCGGGCGCAGGGAGTCGACAACGGCTCCCGGCACCGACGTGTCGAACCGGTGAAGCGGGGACGGCTCCCGGCGGGTCTCAAACGCAATCCCCGGGGCTCCGGGCTGGAGGAAGGGCGCGGCGTCGCGCTCAGGCAAGCCGTCGAGCATCAGCTGATCGACCTGGCCCCGCGAGGCGAGCTCGCGGACCAGCGCCGATGCGAATGGCCCTGCGCTGCCGGCGCCGAGAAGAGGGCGGTTGTATTCGACGTAGACGTCGTCACCGTCCGGCCCTCCGACTGTTCCGAGGTGGAGGCGCCGGGGGCGCGAGCCGCCGCCGCTCGAGGTGAGCAGCGCAGTGGCCGCGACCACGCCGTCGACCGAGCCGACGGCGAACTGATGGGGCACCAGGTCGCCGTAGTGCTCAAGCCATGTGCCGGTCCAGGCCCAGCTGCTGGCCACCGAGTCGGACCCCGTGCGCTCTTCCAGCGCACGCCATGTCCGCTCGACGCCTTCCCTCTCGGACGAGGAAACCAGCTCAATCGTCATTGCCATTTCGCGGCCTCAGGCGATCTTCAGGGAGTTGAGCGTTCGCATGGCCATGGCCTTGACCGCATCCACTGCGGGCCGGCGTCCGGGCACGACGGGACTGAGCCCGAGCTTGCGCAGGCGGGCATTGAAGGCCACCGCCCTCTCCTGGCGCTTTGCCAGCGGGGTCCGAAACGTGATCGAGAGCGAAACCGACACCGTCGGGCCGTTGGTCACGCAGTGCGGGGCATGTACGGGCACGTAGATCCCGCATCCGGGAGTGAGCTCGAATGCCTGCGCGTCGTGGGGCATGCAGTCGAGATTGCGATGCCCGGCGATCTGGCCCTCCAGCACCCGCTCGCGCGTCTCCGCATCGGGGAAGCTGCCCACCTCCATGCACTTCGACCCGCGGATCTGGAGCAGCAGGTTGTGCTCGGGGTCGGTGTGAGAAGGGGTTATCGATCCCGGGGAGGACAGGAAGATGAAGCCCTCACGCTGGCGCATACCGCCCTCGAGCGTTCCCACGGCCTCTTCGACATCGTCGAGGGCCCGGTTCAGCAGGTCGCGGTAGGCCGGCTCCTGTTCGATGTTCTTCAGCACCATCCAGCAGCCGTTGGTCTCGATGCCGCGGGCGATCTGGCCCGGTCCCATGTCCACGCGGGGCGCCTCTCCGCCGGGGACCACCGTCGGGACGTTCCCGAGGTTGTGCTCGACGCTCGAGACCGGCAGGCTCTCGGCGAGCACCGCCAGTGCCTCGACCGAGAGCAGCTCCTCTTCGGCAAGAGTGTGGCCGACCCGCGTGGGGCTTTGCCCGAATGTGGCCGCGAAAGCGGCGGGGTCGAGCTCAACGGACTGCGTCATGGCTTCTCCTTCGTCGGTTGATTCGCTGTCCTGCGGCCATGGCCCGCGCGGGGGCGCCGCGGATCAGCCCGCGGGCGGGTGTGGCAAGGGTCGCGATGGCCCGCCGATCGGGCCAGAGGCTGTTGATCATCTTGTTCCCGGGTTGCGCGCAGGAGTCCATCCAGGCCGCGGTGCCCTGATGGAAGATCTCGATGTTGGCCAGCTCGAGCTGAACCCCGGGCGAGTAACGCGACAGGCGTTCGTCATGGGCGATCTTGAAGCAGAAGATCCCCTCGCCGGCGATGAGATTGCACTTCATCGCGACGAGCGAGTCGCCGGCATACAGGGCCAGCATCTGGAGGCACTGGCGCTCGGCGAAGCGGCGGCAGATCTCTTCGAAGAACCTGGAGCCCGCGGCAGTGGATGCCATGGCCGTTCCCGCCTGGCCCTTCCACCCGGCCAGCTCCAGCGCCATGAAGTCCGCGGTGGCACCCGGCTCGCCGCGCCGGTCCACCACCCGGATCTCTCCCAGGTCCTGGGCCAGACGCCGGCCGAGCCGCGCCAGCTCACGCCGGTGGTGCGCGCGCTTGCCGGTCACGTAGTCGGCCGGCTCGGGCCGTCGATTCAGGAGCGCCCGTTCGTGGGAGCTCTTCAGCTCGAGCGGCAGGTGGGCCGCCGCCGCCGCGCTCACGAGGGCGACGCCGGCCGTTCCGCGCGGGTCGACCTGGTCGAGGGCGAACACGCACGTTCGCTGCGCGCGCCCGAGGGCCAAGAGCTCGCCCATCGCCTGCTCGCCCGCGCCAGCCCGCAGGAGGGGCGTGCCCAGGAAGAGGTAGGGCGTGTGCCAGGTGCGCACGGCCGGCAGGGGTGGACGGCCGGCAGTTGTCCGCGAGACGGGCAGGCAGGCGTCCCAGCGCTCGCCCTCGTGGACGATCAGCAGGTGCGGCTCCCGGGGTCCCAGCCGAGCGGCCGCGGTCACGAAGCCAGGGCCGTGAAACGGGTTGGGCTCGGGACTGTCCAGCGCCAGCTGGTCCCAGCGGTCGAGGTCGGCGCGTTCGAGATCCGCGAAGGCGGTGAGTGTCGCGGTCATCAGTCCGGGTCTCCCAGAATCGTGCGCGCTGCCCACAGCGGCGTCATTGACTGGACGGCGGCCCGGCCGATGAGCGGCTCGCGCGGGTTGAGCCTCTGGGCCTGGGTGAGCGCCGCACGCGCCTCGGCGTCTCGGCCCTGCCCGGCACGGATGAGCCCGAGCTCGAACTGGCCGAACCAGTTCGACGGGTTACGAGCCACCACGGCGGCGAAGGCAGCCTCGGCGGCGCCGGGGCTGCCGGTCTCCAGCGCGATCAGCCCGGAGTTCAGGGCCGGTCCCGCGCTGAGGGGGTCGAGGGCTCCGGCCAGCCGCAAGCTGGAGAGCGAGCCGCCACTGTTCTGCTGCCACGTTGCAGCAGCCTCAGACGTGAGCACCTCGGCGGTCAGGAGCGGGACGGCTATGACTGCGGCCATCGCCAGGACGGCCACGGTGGCGACGGCTGCGGGCGCCTTCTGTCCCGGCCTGCGCTGCACGGCGATCGCCGCGGCCACCAGTCCCAGCGCCGGGGCCGTGAGGGCTGGGTAGAAGGAGACCCAGTCGGCGCTCGAGTGAACGAGGAGGTAGGCGGCGGGCAGTGCTGCGGCTCCGATTGCAACGCGAAGCTCAACCGTCGCTGATCGCCAGCGCTGCACCACCGCGAGTGCCGTGGCGCCGGCAAAGGCCAGGAGTGCCAGGAGGCCGGGCAGTCCGAGCTCGGCGCCCGCCTCGACCCAGATGCTGTGGGCGTGAAGGGGTGCCTTGCCCGTGGTGCGATGCTGGAGGTAGGTGGCCGGGAAGCTGCCGGCGCCGTCACCGGTGAGCGGGGCGGCCAGCAGCGTTTGTCCACCAACGCGCCAGTAGTCGGGACGGTTCGAGTCGAGGCCCGCGGTGAGCCTCACGTCCGAGCTCTCGACCCGGCTGTAGTGGGCGTCGGTCGCACCGCCGAACCCCTGGCTCAGCGGCACCGACGCCAGGAGACCCACGAGGCCGGCCGTGGCCAGGGCCACCGCCACACTCCGGGACCGGGGCCGGTCGGCCGAGCACTCCCCGGCCGGCGCCGGCGTGACCTTGACCAGCACCCAGGAGCCGATGAGGGCTGTCACGGCGACCCCGAGCAGAAGTAGTCGCGCGCGCGAGGCGGGGTCCTCGCCCCCCAGTGCCAGCACCCGGACACCGAGCAGGGTGTCAGCCCATGCGGCTACCACGGCGAGCTGCAGCGTGACGGTCGCCAGAGCCCGGAGCCGGTGGGGTGACAGGCAGATCAGCAGGCCGATCCCGGCGGCAGCGCCGATCATGGCACCGCGGCTCTGGGTCATCAGCGCGGCGGCCAGGAACACCGCGCCTGCGGCGCCAAGCGCCGCGCGGCTGAGCGCGGCGGAGGCCTCCGCCGCGGACAGGGCCATGGCCGGGAGGGCGGCGGCGATCAGAATCGCGGCGGCCGCGTTTGGGTAGCCAGTGGGAGCCGAGAGACGGCCGGAAGCCAGGCCCGCATCGCCGGTGAGCGCCCAGAGCAGGCCGAGCCCCGCGCAGCCCACCAGGATCAGGCAGCAGCCCCGGAGCCAGGCCGCGTCGGGAGGCCAGAGCAGCGGGAGGGCGAAGGACCCCAGGAGGAGCGCCTGCCATTCGAAGGCCTGAGCCGCACCGCCACGGTCGGCTGCCCAGGCCAGCGAGAGAGCCGACAAAAGGGCCAGCAGGCCGAGCGCGGCGAGCGCGGCGAGCCGGGCGCCCTGCGGCTCCTGCATCGCGCGCGTCCGGTAGAGAATCACCGCAGCAACGCCGATGAGCATTACGCCGGGCAGCCATCGCCCGGCGGCATAGCCGCCGTCAGCGGAGATGGCCCACCAGAGCCAGAGTGGGGCCATCAGGGCGAGGCCTCCGCCTCGGGTGGGCACGCGGACGAGTGCTCTCTTGCCGAGGCCGAGAATCCCGGCGGGTGATCCGCCGATGGCGAGCGAGCTCATGCCGGCACCTTCACGCGGTGAGAGCTCGATGGCCTGGGCGAGCGGGAGAACCGGCGTCCCGAAGAGCTGACCCGGCGGTAGAGGGCCTCGTAGGCGGCCGTCATCGCGCGGGGAGTCAGGCCAGCAGTGCTGAGCTGTGCGGCCGAGCCGAGCCGGCCCCTGAGCGCAGGGTCCGAGGCCAGCCGGCGCACCGCGTCGGCCAGGCCCGCGGGTGAGCCGGAACGCACCAGCAGCCCGTTCATGCCGTCGGTGACGAGCTCCGGCACACCGCCGACGTCGGTCGCCACGGTGGCCAGGCCGCCGGACATGGCCTCCAGCAGGCTGATCGGGGCCCCCTCGTGGTGGGATGGCAGGCAGAAGATGTCGGCTGCGGCGATCAGGTCGCCGATGTCCTGGCGCTCCCCGAGCAGCACGACACTGTCCTGCAAGCCGAGGTGCTGGATCAGCGATTCGAGCCGCGGCTGCTCGGGCCCCCCGCCGGCGACCACGAACCTTGTGGCCGTTCCCCGAAGCTCACGGGCGGCCTGGATCAGGTCCTCGACGCCCTTCGCCGGCATCAGCCGGGCGATCGAGAGCACCAGCGTCGTGTCGGCACTACTGGCCAGGGCGGACCTCGTGGACTCCCGCGAGTACCCGGCGGCGAGCGGCCGGTGCGGAGCCGGGTTGCGGATGAGCCGCATTCGGGAGCGCGGCACCAGCCACCGCCGGCAGTAGCCGTCGGCGATGTGCTGCGCCGGCGCCACGATGAGGGTCGAGAGCCCGGCGGTCAGGCCTTCGGCCAGATCCCGGCTCCGTCCATCTTCGGCACTGGGCCCGGGAGGGGTGTGGACAGTGCTGACGTGCGGGATGCGCCGGGGCGTGCAGGTCATGCGCGTGGCCACGTTGGCCGTCGCCAGATGTGAATGCACCACGTCGGGCCCCACACGGCGGAGCGAGTCCGCCACGGCGCGGAAGAGTGCCCGCTCGCGGAGCGAGTCGGCACCGAGCACAGTGACGCTGCCGCAGCAGGCGTCGACTCGTTCCCGAAGGTCTTCGTCCAGGCCGCGGGCCGAGACCACCAGGACGTGCTGGTCCACATCGCCGCGCCGGTCGAGCTCACCGGCCAGCTCGGCCAGGAGCGTCTGGGCGCCTCCGCCCCTGAGTGAGTCGATTGCGTGAAGGACCCGCAGCGCGCGTGTCATGCCGTGACCCCCGTGGGGCGGGCTCCCATCGGGCGTGGGCGTTCGAGCAGGCGCCCGTAGAGCGCCATCAGCTGGTCGGCCACGCTCTCGAGGGCGAAGTCCCGGGCAACGCTCCGGCCGCGCCGGGCGCAGCGTGCGGCTCCGGCTCGGTTCTCGGCCAGACTGAGCATCGCCGCCCTGAGCGCCGTCGGCGTGCTGCAGGTAGCCAGGACGCCGGCGCCGGTGCCGATCAGCTCGGCCATCCCGCTTGCGGGGCTTGCCGCCACCGGCAGCCCGGAGGCCAGTGCCTCCAGTACCGAGTTGGACATGCCCTCGGTGCCCGAGGCGCTCACGTACAGATCGGCGGCGCGGTAGAGCGGCGCCACGTCTTCGGCGTCATCCCAGATGGTCACGCGGCCCGACAGAGCGGGATGGGCGGCCAGCTCGCGAAGTGCCTGTTCCTCCGGGCCGGACCCTGCCAGCAGGAGGTGTCCGGGCACTCCGGCGAAAGCCTCGAGCAGCACATCCAGCCGCTTCACCGGGGCAAGCCGCCCGCAGTACAGGGAGAGGGGGACGCCATCGGGGATTCCGAGCCGGGTGCGGACCAGGTCCCGCGCCTCGTCCTGATCTCCCGGTTCAGGCGGATGGAAGCGCGCGGAATCGACGCCGTTCGGGATGCGGTTCAGCTGGGATGGCGCCGCCCCCAGCGCCAGCAGGGCTGCGTCGACCTCGTCGCTGAGGGTGATGAAGGAGAAGCGGGCGATGGCCGCGCGGAGGCGGCTCTTGCCGAACGGCTTGGACAGAAGGCGGTCGATATCGCCGCCCGGGCCCACCGAGAGGACCTTTGCCACCACGGGGACTCCCGTCAGGCGACCGGCCGCCAGCCCGATCGAAGCCGGGGACAGCAGGTCATGCACATGGATGATGTCTGGCCTCAGCGCCGCGGTCCTGGCCGTGCCGCCAAGCGTGTAGGAAGCCGATCGCAGCGGCTGGGGGCTCGAGGCGCCTACCCGCCGGATCGCGATATCCGGGGAGAGCTCCAGGCGCTCGGTGCCATGAATGTGGTGGGTCACGCAGTGCACGTCGGCCCCCCGCTCTGCCAGCAGCGGGGCCAGCGCCTCTACCTGGAGTTGCGCGCCGCCAAGTATCGGGCGAAAGCTCTGGATGACCATCGCGATCCGGAGACGGTCTGCGGGCCCCGCTGTCTCAGATGGCACCGGGAGCCCCCGCCTCGAAGAGCCCGGCCAGAATGCGGACGTTCTTCTCGAGCGAGAATGTCTCGGCCACGCGGGTTCGGCCTGCTTCGGCAAGTTGCTCGCCCAGCATCGGCTCGCTGGCGAGCCGACCCAGCGCGCGGGCCATCGCCTCTGGGTCGCGCTCGCGCACCAGCAGGCCGGTCAGCCCGTCCTCGATCAGTTCGCCGACGCCCGAGATGTCCGTTGCCACGACTGGCACCCGTGCCGCCAGGGCTTCCATCAGCGCAACGGGCACGCCTTCCATCTTGCCCTTCCCGGTGATGATGCTCGGGAGCACCACCACGTTGGCGCTGCGAACGATTTCCTGGGTCAGCGTCTGGTCGAGTGCCCCCACCAGGTGGACCCGCTCGGAGAGCCCGAGCTCGTGGACCTGCTTGGTGATGGCCGAATGAAGGGGTCCATCGCCCACGAGGATGCAGCGGAATGGATAGCCGCGTGCATCCAGGAGGGCCAGCGCATCGAGCAGATAGCGATGGCCCTTGTAGGGCTCGAGGCTGGCCACGCATGCCAGGGTGATGTCGCCGCCCTGGACGGCCGGCCCGGGATCGGCGGCCAGCCAGGAGGCGCCCACACCGCAGCGCACGATGACTGTCTTCGCCAGCGCAGCCGTTCCGTAGAACTGCCCGATCAGTCGCTGGTTGTAGTCGGAGACGGTCGCGACGAAACGGGCGCCCCGGACCTTCGCTCCGAGCATCGTCCGGTTCACATACAGGTCGTGGGCGTGGACGGTGAAGCTGTACGGGATGCCGGTCAGCCGGCTTGCCGCCCAGGCCGCCAGGGTTGGATGCGTGGCGAAGTGGGCGTGTATGTGCCGGATCTCCAGCTCCTCCATCCGCCGGGCGAACACGGCCGCCTTCGGCACCACGACGATCGAGCGCAGCAGGAACCTGGGCGAGCGGAGGTTCCCGCGGATCGCCTGGCCCCAGACTGCGAGGTAGGCCTGCGGCTTACGACGGAGCCAGTGAAGCTGGGCGGAGACGAACTCCCGCGAGCGCACGGGGGCGTAGTTGGCGTGTGACGAGAGCTCTGCAGCACCCGGGTGTGCCACAGCTTGTGACTGTCGCAGGAGCGGGAAGAGCTCGACCCTGACGCCGCGGCGGTTCAGCTCGAGCACTTCATTCAGAATGAATGTCTCGGACACGCTCGGGAACCGCGACATCAGGACCGCAACCGGCTTTTCGGAGGTGGTTGTGCCCATGGTCAGGCTGCGAGAAGCCGGCGAGCCGGGGCAGCGGTGGCCAGGGTCCACTCGAGCTGGGCCTCGAGCCCGTCCCGGAGCGAGGTTCTGGGGGCGAAGCCGAGGTCCTCGGTGGCGCGGGTGTTGTCGGCGTTCGTCGAGGCGGCGTCGCCGGACGCGGCGTTGACAAAGTTCTTCTCGAGCGTGCGGCCGGTGAGCTCCTCGATGGCCATGACCACCTCGAGAAGGCGATAGGGGCTGCCGCCGCCGATGTTGTAGACGGAGCCGGGCCGGCCAACTGCTCCGGCGGCGGTCGTCGCATCCAGCATGTCATCGACGTAGGTGAAGTCCCGCTGCTGGTTGCCCGTGCCGGTGATGGTGATCGGGCGGTCCTCGAGCGCGCTCTCGATGAACCGGCGCATGGCCAGATCAGGGCGCTGGCGGGGCCCGTAGGCCGAAAAGTAGCGAAGGCCTACGGCCGGCAGGCCGGCGCGCTTGAAGTGGATCGCGGCCAGGTCCTCGGTCATCACCTTGGTCAGCCCATAGGGAGAGAGCGGTCGTCGTCCGGCGGTCTCGGGCGTAGGGGCATCGCCGACGTTGCCGTAGACGGTGGAGGACGAGGCGTAGACGATGCGGTGCACCGGCCAGCGCGCGGCCTCGTCCAGCAGACGCGAGGATGCCCGGACGTTGTTGCGCAGGTACACGGCCATGTTGCCGCCGAAGCTGCCTCGAACACCCGGCTGCCCGGCCAGGTGGTAGGCCACGTCCACGCCTTCGAGCACGGCCGCCAGCGGATCGACGCTGAGGTCGAGCTCGCGGAAGGCAAATCCGGGCTCGTCCATGAGCCGGGCCAGGTTCTGCTCCTTCATCGAGCGGTCGTAGAAGTCCGTGAAGCAGTCGACTCCGATCACCTCGTGGCCCTGTCCGACAAGGCGCTCGGCCAGCTGCGACCCGAGAAACCCGGCGCAGCCGGTTACGAGCTTGCGGCCCGTCTGGCGGGCGACGAACCGCTTCATCGCTCGGCTCCCACATCCTCGCGGGTCGCGCGGCGCAGAGCAAAGCCGACCCCCAGGAGACCCGCGCCGATAAGCGCCAGAGCTCCGGCGTCGAATCCGGTGTAGGCAAGGTTGCCGGCACTGGCGCCGGGGTCGCCGGGGTCTCCGGACGAGCCAATGTGACTGCCGGGAACGTCCATGTATCCCTGGGCCAGAGCCGGCCCCGGGGAGAGAAGGCTGAGGGCGACAACCGCCACCAGCGCGTTCGGGTGGCGGACGCCGAAACGGCGGTCCGTGGCATTCATCGAGGGCCTCCCATGTAGTTGGTCAAGACAGTGGTTCGGGGCAAGGGGGTTTCGTAGGAGCGGGCCGGCAAAGGCAGTGCGTGGACAGCCGGAACGTGGCCGAGGTGGTGCGTTGCCGCTTCGAGGAGCGCATCGATAGTCCAGCCCTGCTCGGGGAAGCCCGCCCAGCCGCACGTGATTGGCGCTCGGGCAACCGCTTCCAGACGCTGTTCGACAACCACGCGCTGGCTCGGGCGCTTGTCCAGCACGACCCGGAGCTCCGGGTTGCTGCGCGTGCCCCCGACTGCAACGTGGTCGGTGGTCCGAAGAGCGGCACGGATCCGGGCCAGATCACAGTGGGCCGCGACCCGGACCACGAGCAGGTCGGTCTGCTCGTCCCGGCGCCTGAACCATGCGAGCTGCCTTTCAAGATCGTCGGGGGGCAGTCCCACGTGCCCCCCGACCATGACGCTCATGACGGCGAGCGCCAAGCCCGTGAGGGCCAGAGCGATGACCAGGTTCGCGGGCGCCAGGGAGCTGGCACCGAGGGCGAACCCGCCAAGAGCCGCAGCCGATGCAAGGAGCAGGGAACGGAGACTCGGCTGTTTGGCGTGGGACATCATTGCTCTCATGCCAACGTAGGGTCCGAAGCGTGCTCGAACTAGGTGAACGTGCATCCCGGGGCCGGGTGAAAGCGGTACTCAGCTGGGGTTATGGCGCGGGACGGTGCGGGACGTTTCTACCCCCTCTTGCCGCTCGGTGGACGTTCGTCGGCGCGACTCGACGAACGACCGAGTTCCGAGGTGCTCAGTCTGGCCTCCTACGGCGATGCCCCGAGCTGGATTCGAACCAGCGGCCTACTCCCTCGGTAGCCTCACATCTCGTGCGCGAGTGGCCCCCCATCCATGATCCGGACGTCCGCGCGTGGATGGCATTGAGCGACGACGAATGGCTGCCCGCCGTGATGGCACGGGCGGGAGACTCCGACGGGCCGCCCTTCACCGAGGCGGCGTACCGGTTCGGGCTCGCCTACCCGTGGGACCGGCCCGCCGGTTCGTACCTGCTGCGTGACGGCGAGGTCAGGCCGATCGCGGATGTCGACGTGGAGGCGTTCATCGCCGACCGCCATCCGCTGGTCACGTTCGGCGCCAACGGCGCCCCTCATCGGCTGATCGAGCGCTTCGCCGGGTTCGCCGATCCGACCGACCGTGACGTCCTCGTGCTCACGGGCCACCTCCAGGACTTCGACGTCGGCGCGAATGTCGTGCCGGTGCCCTACGGCTCGGTCCCGGCGATCCTGTTGGACTCCCCAGGAACCGCGGTCCGCGCCGCCGTCCTGTGGCTCACCCCGCTCCAGGTCGAGACGGTGGTCTTCGCCGAACAGGGGTATCGACTCGGCCGGCTCGACCACGCGCAGTTCGAGATCGACGAGGTCGACGTCACGATCGACGTGGTCTTCGCGTTCATCGCGCGGTCAGGTGCACTCCGCCTGGACGGCCAGCCGGTGGCGCTGGCGGCGGTGCCCGCACGCGACCGCATCGCCCGCGCGATGACCCAGGAGGAGCTACTCGACGCACTCGGCGCCTTGGCCTTCGGACCTGGAACGACCGCGCGCGACCTCGCCCGCCGCTGCTTCGAGGACTTCGTTTCGGTGGTTCGCGCGCTGCTTCCGGTCACCGCGCCGACTGCCGTGCATCTTCCGGCGGACAGGTGGACGCCGTACCCGTCTTAGCGCCCCGACCAGGATTCGAACCTGGGGCCTACTCCTTAGGAGGGGTAGAGAAGCACCTGCATATAGGCCATGGCTAGGCAACTGTCAAATAAATATGGGGCGCTTGGCTAGAACGATAGGATGCCGGTCATGAACGCCCCGGTACCACGCGGACGCGGACGACCGCGCAACGAAGAGTCCCCGGCTTCGGTCGAGGACATCCTCGCCGCGGCGCTGAGGTCGTTTGCGACGCACGGCTACGACGGCGTCTCCGTCCGAACCCTCAACCGCGAGCTCGGCGTCAGCCACAGCCTCATCAACGCCCGCTTCGGCTCCAAGGAGGAGCTGTGGTACGCGGCCGTGGATTGGGGCTACGGATCCATGGCCACCACGGTGACAAGCGCAGTCGACCCGACGCTGACGGACCCGCTCGAGCAGCTGCGGCTCATAATTCGCGCGTTCCTTCTTCATTCCGCCGAGCACCCCGAGCTGTTGGGGCTGATGAACATCGAGGCACAGCAGGACTCCGAGCGGCTCGCGTACATCTTCAACACCTACATCGAACCCGCGCTCGCGCCCGTCGCGCGGCTGCTCGACCACCTCGCCAAGGAGGGCCGGGTACGACCGATCTCCCTGCGCGACTTCCACTTTCTCGTCGCGCACGGCGGCGCGGCGCCGTTCAGCCTCGTGCCCCTCGCACGCCATTTCGACGCCGCCGACCCACTTGACCCCGCCGCCGTGCGCGAACACGCCGACTTCATCGCCGACGTGATCGTGTGCGCCCTCGAGCACGAGCGCGCACCTGTGACGAGATCCCATCGACCGCGTGGATGACGTGCCGGACGGTGCTGCTTATTCGAGTCCGAGCAGCTGCACACGCATGGCGTCGAGCTGCGCGTCCGAGCTCTCGGATGCCAGCTTGAGCAGTTCCACCGCATCTGGTCCGACGGGCACTCGTGGGGCGGCGGTCGCCTGATCGGCCAGAGCGATGATCTGCTGCGCCGCAACGTCGGACTCGAGCCCGCTGTTCTGGAGTTGGTTGAGCGTGCTGGCGAAGCTGTCGAATCGGGCCCCGTAGAGCTCGCGCTGTTCCGCTGACATCGTCTCGGTCAGTCGCTTCAAGGCAGCTGCCGTCTTGGCTGGACCGCCGGTGCGCATGTTGCCCGCCTGGGCGATCACGAAGCTGATCCCGAAGGGCTTCAACTCCAACCGATACACGTCCGCAAGCGCCTCCAGGGCGGCTTTTGACGCGCTCGACGGGCCGTCGAAAGGGAGAGGGAGGCGCCCAGTGACCGCCCCCACTTGAACGATCCGTCCCTGCGCCTTGCGCAACGCGGGCAAGAACGCGTTGATGACCTTGATGGCGCCGAAGACGTTGACGTCGAACTCGTGACGAACCGCGCCGAGCGGTATCAGCTCCATCGGCCCTGGCGTGAGCGTGCCGGCGTTGCTGATCAGGACGTCGAGCCCGCCGTCGCCAAGCTCGCTTGAGACCGACCTCACCCATTGCTCGACCTCGTCCTCCCGGGTGATGTCGCACACAGCGAGGACGACCTTCCCAGCGGACGCGTCGCGCATGTCGGCCACACCCTCGGCCCGCAGCGCGGTGCCGAAAACGCGGTAGCCGATGGCCGCGAAGCCGAGCGCGATGTCTCTTCCCAGCCCGGTGCTGGCTCCTGTGATCGCGACCGTCCGTGCGGCCGCGGCGTCTGCTTCAGTCATCGCTTTCTCCGGTTTCGTCCTCGGGTGGTTGTCCATGTACTTTCAGAATGGGTGCTGCTGGAGCCATCCGAAGTAGTCCTCCAGCGCCTCTTCGAACGAATATCCGGGCGACCAGCCGGTGTCTTCGATCAGTCGATCCGCGCTGAATTCGTGCGTCGGGTAGGGCTCTTCGCGAAGCGCGTCCGGATCGATCCTCAGGAGCGCCGCCGCGTCAGGCCGTAGCCGGTTGAGGGCCTGCAGCTGTTCGCGGGGGCTGGTGGTGAAGCCGCTGGACAGGTTGTAGACGCGATGCGGAAGAGCTTCGATCTGCATCATCCGCACGAGTGCGTTCGCGGTGTCGCGAACATAGGTCAGCGGCGACATCGCAATGAGGTTCCAGAGCTCTGGCAACGGCATCCCCATGTATCCGGTGCCGCTCATCAGGTCGCCCTTCCCTGCAAGCGTGTGCACCGCGCGGCTAAGGGGGCTGCCCATATGGGTGTACCCGGGACCGAACTCGGTTGAGATACGCAGGACAGCTACGTCGAGCCGGTTCTCGTTGAACTTCTGACCGGCACGGACCGTCGCTGACCCGCCCATCTGCATGGGCGTGGCGTAATCGAGGGCGATGCCCTCCAAGGCGCGCTTGACTGTGACCTCGAACGTCGGTGCCGCCAGCTGCCGGCCGCCCCCCGGGCCAGGCAGGCTGAAAAGCGCGTCGGGACTTTCGTCGACCGCCACCTGCACCGGGAAGCGCTTGTCTTCGGACAGCGGCGCTCCCAGGCCCGCATAGACGATGATCGAGCTCACGAGCACGAAGCGGTTCACGCCGCTCGCTTCTGCCGCCTCCAGGCAATTGAAGGCCATGTCGTAGTTCGCCCGGTTCGCGGCGCGGGTCTGCGCACGCTGGTGCGCCTGCGCGGCATGAATCACACCGCGGAAGCGATAGCGGCGGAAGAGGTCGAAGACCTCGGAGCCGCGGGCCAGATCGATTGGCTCGATGGTGATCAGATCGCGGAAGTCGTCAACCGCCCGGTCGATCCTGTCGTCCCTCTGACGAGCGGTGATGACGACCGGCACGCCCTCCATCGCCAACGCCCGTGCCGTGTTCAGGCCCACCAACCCACCGCCACCCGTGATCAGGACCTCTGGCATCTCATCCCCTTCCCAGCCGCACGTGCAACCCGTACAGCGCCCGCGCGAGACGCTCGCCGGCTGAGCCTTCCGCAGGGAGCACACCAATACCGCGCGCCACCTGCGCCGAGTCGGAGTAGACGGTGACCTTGGTCACCGTCCCGTCGTCGACCTCGACAAAGGTTGCCCCCGTCGACTCGAAGGCCCGGCCGCTTGCCGGCAGGCCCTGCCATGGAACGCCCGTGAACGTGCCCCAGCGCTTCCATTCGATCGCCGCCACGCGCCCGTCGATCGTGATCCGGGTCACCTCGGTCGTGAGATCCGGGAACGCCCCGAACAGGCCGGTGAGGAACGCGCGCTCCTCCTCCAGACCGCTGACGATGCCGACCCCGGGGAGGTCCTCCACGATGTCCTCGGAGACGATCTGCATCAGCGCGTCCACGTCACGCCGCCCGAAGGCTTCGAAGAACTCGTTCGCGGCCCTGCGCGTCTCGTCACTCATGCAGGTCACCGTATCAGATATTTAGACGCTCGCCCTATGAGTATTTGACAATTGACTAAATATTGCTACGCTCGGCCAATGAACCTCATCACCGCCGTTATCACGGGTCTGCTGACCGCCGGGTTCCTGGCCACCGGCGGCATGAAGCTCGCAGGCCTCCCGCAGTCCCTGGAAGTCCGCGATCACCTCGGGATTCCGGCCAGCTCCTGGCTCGCGATCGGCGCGCTCGAGGTCGCCGGCGCTGTCGGCGCGGCTGTCGGTCTCGCCGTCCGCCCGCTCGGCTTGGCCGCGACAGGCGGCCTCGTGCTGCTCGCGATCGGCGCGGTCGCGACTCATGTGCGTGCGAAGGACCCGGCGTCCGAGGCGGCGCCCGCAGGCGTCGCGCTGCTGCTCGCGGCGGCAGCTCTCGCGCTTCAGATGGCGACGGCTTGACGCGCGAACTAGACGCCTTGGTCGTCATCGCCGGCGCGGGCCCGGTCGGCCTGGTGCTCGCGCTCGAGCTCTCACATCACGGGATCCCCTCGATCCTCGTGGAGCGGCATGCGGCGACCACGACCTTTCCCAAGATGGACATCACCAATGCGCGCACCATGGAGCTGTTCGCCCGCCTGGGGGTAGCGGACGTCGTGCGCTCGGGCGGTGTCGCGGCGCACCACAGCTTCGATGTGGTCTTCGCCTCGTCGCTCGCCGGCCGCGAGTTCGCGCGCTGGCGCCAGCCGTCGGTCGACGCGCTGAACGCCGAGATCGTGAACAGCGTGGACGGATCGGCTCCCGCCGAGGCTTGGCAGCGCACGTCGCAGGAGCACGTCGAGGCAGCGCTGATGCGGCGCTGCCTGGCGGACCCGCTGATCGACGTGCGACGTCCCTGGAGCGTCCTCGAGGTCAGGCAGGACGCCGACGTCGTGCAGACGACGATCGCGCACGGCGAGACCGGCGACGAGCTCGTGCTGGACAGCGCCTATGTCGTCGGCTGCGACGGGGCGCATTCGCAGGTGCGCAGGTCTCTCGGCATCGAGCAGGAGGGAGTCGAGGCGGTTGCGGCGATGGCGATGGTGCACTTTCGCTCGCGCGATCGCGGGCGGCTTCAGGCACACGGCCAGTTCTGGCACATCTACTTCGCCACGGGTGGCATCGTGATCTCCCAGGACGAGGACGAGATCTGGACGGTTCACGCGATGGTGCCGCCCGAGACCGAGCTCGGCACGATCGACCCGATCGCGCTTGTGCACCAGGTCTGCGGCGTGCCCGTCGAGGTCGACGAGGTGCTCGAGCACACGATCTGGCGGCCGAACGTCCTGGTCGCCGATAGCTACGGCGCCGGCCGCGTGTTCCTCGCGGGCGACGCCTGTCACCAGGTCCCTCCGACCGGCGGCTACGGCATGAACACGGGAGTCGCGGACGCCGTCGACATCGGCTGGAAGCTCGCCGCCATGCTCGGTGGCTGGGGCGGCGAGGCGCTGCTCGACAGCTATGAAGCCGAGCGTCGCCCCGTCGCCATCCGCAACCGCGACTGGTCGTTTCGCAACCTCGCCGTCCAGCTTCAGCTGCTGGAGCTCGCTGACCCGGCGCTCATCGACGAGACGTCCGACCGCGGTGCTGCGCACCGCGCCGAGCTCGCGACCTTCGTCGCCGAGAACGACGGCGAGAACACGAGCGCGGGAATCGAGCTCGGCTACTCCTACGCCGGCTCGCCGGTAGTCATCTCCGACGAGGAGGCCCCGCCCGAGCTCGATCCGCTCGTCTACGTCCCGACCACGCTGCCGGGCGCGCGGGCTCCGCATGTCCCGCTCTCGGACGGGCGCTCGATCCTGAGCCACTTCTCCCGCGGCCTGACACTCGTCGACCACGGCGCAGCCGACGTGGAGCACATCCTCGAAGCGGCCGAGGGGCTCGGCGTCCCGATGAGCCACCTGCCGCTTGACGCCGGCGCGCCGAGCGCGCCCGTCTACGAGCGGCGCCTGGTGCTCGTCCGGCCCGACGGGCACGTGGCCTGGCGCGGCGACAGCGCGCCCGCCGGCTCCCGCGCGCTCATCTCCCGCGTCATCGGGCATGCCGAGCGCGCGGCGGTGGCCACACTGGCGAATACCGACACGGAGGAAGCGAAATGAAGCTCGTCAGCTACGACAACGGCGGCGGCCTGAGCGCCGGTGTCGTGATCGACGACGACGTCGTCGCGCTCGCCGCGATCGACGGCGTCCCGGCCGATGTCACCGCGCTGCTGGCTGCCGGTCCCGACGTCGTTGCGGGTGTGACAGGCAGGGCGGCCGATGTCCGCGAGCGCACGCCGCTGGCGGAGGTGACGCTGCGGGCCCCGATCGCGAGGCCGTCGAAGTACCTCGCGATCGGCTTCAACTACCAGTCGCACCTCGCGGAGATCGCGGAGGCGGCGCAGCGCCCGGAGTTCGCCGAGCGGATGGAGCGCTTCATGCACCTGCGCCAGGCGTTTCCGGATCAGAGCCTGCCGACGTTCTTCAACAAGCAGGTCTCGTGCATCACCGGGCCCTTCGACCCGATCCTCGCGCCGTATGACTCGCCGCTGCTCGACTACGAGGGAGAGCTGGTCGCGGTCATCGGGCGGCGCGTCCGCCGCGCCGACGCCGCGACGGCGCTCGCGTCCGTCGCCGGCTACACCGTCGGCAACGACGTCTCGGTCCGCGACTGGCAGCAGGACACGCCGACGATGTGGCCCGGCAAGAGCTTTGACACGCACGGTCCGCTCGGGCCGTGGATAGTTACGGCGGACGAGCTCGATCCGTCGAACCTCGCCGTGCGCACGTGGGTCGACGACGAGCTGCGCCAGGACGGAACCACGTCGGACATGGTGACCGGGATCGCCGACATGATCGCCGCCCTCTCCCGTGTCTGCACGCTCGAGCCCGGCGATCTGATCGCGACGGGCACGCCCGGCGGGGTCGGCGTCTTCTCGGGCAAGCTGCTGCAGCCCGGCCAGCACGTGCGTGTCGAGATCGAGGGCGTCGGAACCATCGACAACCTCGTCGTAGCCGAACCGGAAACGGAGGGCTGAGCGATGGTCAAGCGCATGGGTTCGATCGGGCTGCACGTCAAGGACCTCGGCCGGTCCGTGGAATTCCTCAGCACGGTGCTCGGACTCGCGGTCACCGAGCGCAGCACAGATCGTGCCTACCTCACCTCGAATAGCCACCACCACGAGCTGACGCTGATCCAGTCCGGCGAGCGCGGCTATGACCACGTAGGCCTGGAGCTCGCCGACCGCGAGGCGTTGGAAAGTGCCGAGCGCGCGCTGTCAGCCGCCGGCGCCCGCATCGTCGGCTACGAGGACGAGCCGGGCGTCGAGCGCGCGCTGCGCGTCGTCGTCAGCGGTGGCCACGTGCTGAAGCTCTACTGCGGCATGGAGGAACGTGGTCCGCTGCCGGACGACCCGGATCGGCCGATCAAGTTCGAGCACGTCTCGCTCAAGGTCCGCAACCTGGGCGGCGTCGAACGCGTGCTGAAGGACGGCCTCGGGTTCGGGCTCTCTGATCGCGTCGGCAAGCTGCTGAGCTGGTGGCACTGCGGACCGGACCACCACAGCGTCGCGCTGTCGCGTGCCCCGCGCAGCCGCCTGTACCACTACGCCTGGGCATTCGGCGACGTCGCGGCGCTCACCCGCACGGCGGACCGTGCGGCCGCGGCGGGGCACCCGCTCGAGTTCGGTCTCGGGCGCCACGGCCCGGGCAACAACCACTACATCTACTTCCACGACGCGGACGGGTTCATCATCGAGTGCTGCTCGGAGCTCGCCCAGCTGGGTCCCGGCACCACCTACGATCTCGGGCGCAAGTGGACGCTCGCCGAGACGAACCTCTGGGGGCCGAAGGTTCCGCTCTCGTTCATCGGCGCGGGCATGCCGATCGCATCATCGGCGCGCAGAGGCCCGAACCCGTGACCCGTGACGAGGACCGGTCCGCCAGTTGCTCGCGGTCGTCGACGCCGGCGACACACCGCGCGTGAGCGCGATGGCTCTGAGCTGCGCGATTCCCGCGCTCGAGCCGTTCGACGCTGCCGTCCGTCACGCACGCCTGGCCGACGAGCTCGGATATGACTCGATCAACTTCTCGCACATCGCCTCGCGTGACTCGTTCACGATGGCGGCGGCGTTGGCCGTCGTCACCGATCGCGTGGCCCTGGGCACGTCGGTCGCGCCGATCTACCACCGCTCGCCGGCGTCGATGGCTCAGACCGCCGCGACCGTCGACGACATCTCAGGCGGTCGCTTCCGCCTAGGCCTCGGCGTGGGCCACCGCGTCACGATGGGTGGCTGGCACGGTCAGGAGATCGGCAAGCCGACGGTCGAGATGCGCGAATACGTCGCGATCGTCCGCGCGATCCTCGCGGGCGACCCCCCGCCCGCCGGACAGCGCTGGACCTCGAACTTCGCGTTCATGGGCTTCCAGCCCCGCCCCGATATCCCCGTCTACCAGGCAGCCTTGTCACCGGCGATGCTGCGTCTCGCCGGCGAGATCGCCGACGGTGTGCTGCTGTGGGCAACCCCCGCGGACTACGTGCGCGACGTCGTCGTACCCGAAGTGACCGCGGGCCGTGAGCGTGCCTCGAAGCCCCTCGACGGCTTCGCGATCCTGGCCGCGGTTCCGTCTGCAGTCGGCGACGACCGCGACGCAGCGCTCGACGGCATCCGGACCGAGCTTTACCGCTACTTCGGCCTGCCGTTCTACCGCGCGATGTTCGAGGCCGCCGGCTTCGCGGCCGACCTCGCCGCCTACGACACCGCCGCGCCCGATGTGCAGGCCCAGAAGCTCGCGATCAGCGACGACTTCATCGAGCGGCTGTGCGCGATCGGGGACGCGGACGCGATTCGCGGCGGCGTGCAGCGCTACCGCGATGCTGGCGCGACGAACCCGATCGTGACGCCGATTCTCGGCACGGACTACGACGCGACGCTACAGGCCGCGGCGCCGGTCGCCGCCTCGAGCAAGTTGGGACCAAGTTAGGATCCCGCGGTTCGCCGATCCCTGCAAAGCCTTTAGTAGAGCCGAAACCAGACATGCCCCGAGCTGGATTCGAACCAGCGGCCTACTCCTTAGGAGGGAGTCGCTCTATCCATCTGAGCTATCGGGGCCGGTGATCAGCGTACTTTTCCACACAGCTCGCGTGCTGGATTAGACTCGCTCCGTGATAGTGCAGGGAACTTGGAGGGTGTTATGCCTCGCTGTTGTTGGCGCAGCGTTGCTTCCGGCCGCGGCATCCGCCACTCCCATCCCGCCCGACACGGTGATCGACCCGTACCCGGCGTTCACCAACGACACCACCCCGAGCTTCACCGTGTCCACGCCGGGGGAGGTGGGGCCAGAGCAGTTCGTCTTCTACGAGTGCACGATGGACGGCTTCAACCCCGGCGTGCCATGCGGTCCGGAATACCGGCAGAACAGTGAAACGCCGTTGGCCGAGGGGGAGCACGTCTTCAAGGTGAACTCCGTTGTCCAGAACTTCGACCCGTGCTGCACGAACTCCCCCGACCCGACCCCGGCAGAGGCCCACTTCACGGTCGACACCACTCCGCCCGACACCGCGATCACGGGCGGCCCGGCCAACGGTTCGACCCCGGCCGACCCAAATGTGAGCTTTGCCTTCTCGGCAAACGAGCCGGTGCAGGCCATGACCTGCACCTTCGACGCAGGCGACCCGTTCGCGTGCACGAACGGCAGCTATTCGACCGGGGCGCTCAAGAGGGGCCCGCACACGTTCTCGGTATTCGCGACCGACCGCGCGGGCAACTCCGATACGTCGCCCGCCAGTGTCGCGTTCTCGACTCCGAGGATTCCCAAGGTGCCAGCCACCTGCCGTGGACTCGATGTGACGATCCGCGGCACGCTCGGCGACGACCGGATCGACGGGACGCCGGAGCGTGACGTGATCTCGACCTCGACCGGCAACGACCGGATCTCCGGAGGCGATGGCAACGACGTGATCTGCTCCGGCGCGGGCCGCGACAAGGTGAAGGCGGGCGGCGGCGACGACCGCATCTTTGCCGGAACCGGGCGCGACGATGTGGCCGGTGAGGGTGGGGACGACTCCGCACAGGGCGGCCTCGGCCGGGACCGTTGCAGCGCCGAGAAGACCGACGGGTGCGAGTCGTGAGGCCGCTTGTGTTGGTGCTGCTTCTGGCTTCGGCAGCGGTGCTCGGATCAGGGGCTCCCGCGACCGGAACCGATTCGGGGAAGTTCGTCCGCTCTGTGGTGGATGTCTCCGACCACTCCTCCTCCAACGGCGATCCCCGGAAGGAGGCCTTTGCGGCGTGTCCGATCGGCACCGTGGTGATCGGTGGCGGAGCCGAGGTCCACGGCGGGGAGGGCATAGTGCTGCGCACGAACTCACCCGCCGCCAACGATAGTTGGCGGGCTGCCGCCTTCGACCCGGGTTCCAAGGGGCCGGACTGGTTGGTCGAGGCCCATGCGGTATGCGCACGGGCCGATGGCGCCGTTGTCATCCAGGGGCCCCAGGGCGCACCTGGAGACCAGGGCAAGCCGGGCGATGACGGCAAGGATCAGGAGTGTCCATGCGGCGACTGATCAAGAGGCTCGCTCTGCCGACCGTCGTGCTGGTCGCGCTGGCCGCCGGCGCGCTGGTCCAGGGTGCCGCAGCCGGCGACACGGCCAACGACTTCGTCCACCACCTGGCACGTGTCACCCAGAAGTCATCGCTCGACTCGTCCCGCACGAAGTCGGTTACGGCAGAGTGCCCCAGTGGGCTCCAGCTGATCTCGGGCGGCGCTGATGTCGATGGCCCCAAGCGCACGGTCGGGATCCAGGGCAGCGAGGCGGGCTCAGGGCAGTCGTGGGTCGCCACCGCCGCCGAGGTCCGCCGTACGGCTGAACCGTGGGCGGTCCAGGTGTTCGCGATCTGCGGCCAGACCGACGGCGACCCGACCACCGGGCCGCAGGGGGCCCAGGGCCCGCCGGGTGCCGAGGGTGCGGACGGGAGGTGCCTGTGCCAGGAATAGCCCGATCCCGCGGCGTCCTTCTGGGCACGGGGCTCGTGGTCGGCGCCTTCGCGCTCAGCAGCGCGGTGGCGGGTGGCGCGCAGCAGAACGACTACGTGCGCGCGGTCAGCCCGGTGTCGAAGTCCTCGGCGTCCAACTCCGACAACAAGAAGTCCGTCCAGGCGTCCTGCCCCAAGGGCACCCGCGCCCTGTCAGGTGGCGCGTCGATCGGCGGCAATCCTCGCGGGGTCGGCCTCGAGCAGATCGGCCCCGTCGGCACCAGTGGCTGGAGTGCCACTGCCTCGGAGGTGCGCTCGACCTCGGCCAAGTGGTCGCTGACGGTCAGTATCACCTGCGCCGACGTGGCCGGTGACCCCAGCCAGAGCGTGACGACCGACGCCGGCCCGAAGGGCCCGCCGGGCATTCAAGGACCTCCTGGTGCTGACGTGCTCGCCCCCTAGGGAGCGGCCGGCTTACTCGTCCTCGTAGAGGGACTCGACGGCCAGCTCCTTGCCGCCCTTGGCGAAGAGCCTGACCTCGACGTAGTCGCCGGTGTAGGCGTCAAGTGAGATCAAGGTGAAGCGGTCGTCGGTGACCAGGCACTGGTCGGTGGTGGTGGGGCCGAGCTCGCTGCTGGCGACGGCGCCGCCGGCCACCAGGGCATCGCCCCAGACAAGCGTGATCTCGCCCGTCCGGCCATCGCTGCCGCGCCATTCGCCGATCTGGTGGTCGCGGAGGTCGAGCGTCCAGCTCGGGTTGGCCTCGGCGGTCTCGTCGGTGTAGTCGGCGAAGCTTTCGAAGCCCGAGGCCTCGGCTCCCTGGTGCTCGCGGGTGAACGAGACGTATCCGAACAGCTCGAAGCCGTTGGCGGTCGTGGAGCTCGCGGGCACGTACGTGCGCCCCGAATATGTGCGGTCAGGGAACCAGGAGACCTCGCCGGGATCGCCCAGGTCGTCCTCGGCATCGATACCGCGGCAGGCCTCGAGGAAGCGCTCCGCCAGGGCCTCGGCCCAGCGGCCGTAGGGCAACGGCTCCTGAGGGGGCTCGGCGGCGTACATCGGGATCGGGCGGACGACCGGGGGCATGCGCGGCGGAACTCTAGCCTCGCAGCCGCTCGGCTGCCTGCTCGGGGGCGAGCCGGGTTCGCGCCACCCCTGTGCCCGGCTCGAGGCCGCCGCTGGCCGCGACGGCCGGCAGCACGTCGATGCGCCAGCAGAAGTGCTCGGCGTCGCGCGGGGCGGTGCGGATCCACAGGCTCAGGGCCGGCTCCGGCCCGG
>JAXDIE010000057.1:0-4186 GCA_034664165.1 Thermoleophilaceae bacterium
CGTTGCGTGGCTCGAGAAGGTCGGCAAGCGCCATGGCCTGCTCGTAGCGGTCGTTCACCCCGTCGAGCATCACGTACTCCACGAAGACCGGAAGCCGGCGGGCCTCACCCCAGGCGCGGCACGCCGCAAGGACCTCGGGCAGCGGGTAGCGGTCATTCACCGGCATGAGCTCCGACCTCAACGCCGGGTCCGCGGCGTGGAGCGACAGGGCCAAGCGCACGCGCGGCCCCTCGGTCATCATGCGCTCGATCCCCGGAATCCAGCCCGCGGTCGAGATGGCGGTGTTCGAGGTAGCGATGCCGATAGAGGGCAGCCGCTCGCAGGCAGCGAGGACGGCGTCGAGGTTGATCAACGGCTCGCCCATCCCCATGAACACCGCGTGGTTGACCTCGTCGATCCTGCGGAAGTGCAGGGCCTGGTCCAGGATCTCCGACTCCGTGAGGTTGCGGCCGAACTTCATGGCGCCGGTGGCGCAGAAGGTGCAGGTCAGCGGGCATCCGGACTGGCTCGACAGGCAGACCGATCGGCGCCCGTCGCGGTAGCGCATGAGCACGGCCTCGATAGGCCGGTCGTCGGCCGTGGTGAACAGCGCCTTCTCGGTCTGGTCGCGCGCCACCACCGAGCGCTCGAGCGTGAGCGTCGAAAGCGGGATGTCGGCGTTCAGCCGGTTGCGCAGCGCCTCGGGCAGGTTGGTCATCTGCTCATAGGAGCCGGCGCCGTCCGCCAGCCAGCGCCACACCTGTCCGGCGCGGTAAGCGGGCTGCCCCGCGTCGGCGATCGTCGTTTGGAGCAGTTCGAGGTCCACGGGGTGAGTGTGGCAGCCTGCGCTGGTGCGCCTCGCCAAATTCCTTGCCCACTCAGGTGTCGCGTCCCGGCGCGCGGCCGAGAAGATGATCCTGGCCGGCCGCGTCACCGTGAGCGGTCAGATCGTGAGCGATCCCGCCCGCGATGTCGACGAGAGCAGCGGCGTGGCCGTCGACGGGAAGCCCGTCGCCCCGGAGCCCCTGCACGTCTACGCCGTCAACAAGCCCCGGGGCGTGGTGTCGACCGCCAAGGACACCCACGGCCGCAAGACGGTGGTCGACATGGTCCACAGCCACCTGCGGCTCTACCCGGTGGGTCGCCTGGATGCCAACACCACCGGTCTGCTGCTGCTGACCAATGACGGGGAGCTGGCGGAGCGGCTGATGCATCCCCGCTACGGGGTCCAGAAGGGCTACCGCGCCATCGTCGACCCCAAGCCCGTCTCCGAAGCGTCGCTGCGGCATCTCCGCGAAGGGGTGAAGCTCGAGGACGGCATGACCTCGCCGGCGCGCGTGCGGCAGATCGAGCCGGGCGTGCTCGAGCTCAGGCTGGGGGAGGGCAAGAAGCGCCAGGTGCGCCGGATGTTCGAGGCCGTGGGGCACCGGGTCCTGGGGCTCGAGCGCTTCGCGTTCGGCCCGCTGCTGCTCGACCGGGTGGGCCCCAAGGGCGGCCCGCTGGCGGCCGGAACGCACCGGCTGCTCTCGCCCGCCGAGGTCGAGCGCCTGCGCAAGGCCGGCTCCGGGCCTCTGGAAGAATCGGATACATGAGCGAACGGGTCATCGCCCTGCGGGGCGCAATAACTGTCGAGAGCAATCAGGCGGACCTGATCCTCGAGGCCACCAGCGAGCTGATGACCGAGCTCATGAGCCGCAACGGCCTGGCCGCGGAGGACATGGTCAGCTGCATCTTCACCTGCACCGGGGATCTGGACGCCGAGTTCCCGGCCGTGGCCGCGCGCAACCTGGGCCTGAGCTCCGTGCCGCTGCTGTGCGGGCGCGAGATCGACGTTCCCGGCTCGCTCCCCAGGGTGATCCGGATCCTCATGCACTGCTATCCGCCGGACGGCGCCGCGCCCAAGCACGTGTACCTCCGCGACGCGGCTGCGCTGCGCGCCGATCTGGGGTCCGCGCAATGACCTTCGAGCTGAACGCCAACGTGTCGGGCATCCCGGTGTATCCGGCGGCGAGCACCTACGAGTACGACGGCGAGCTGGTCAAGCTGGCGTCCAACGAGACCCCGTGGGCGCCGCACCCCGCTGTGCTGGAGGCCATCTCGGGCCGCATGCAGGCGCTCAACCGCTACCCCGACCCGGACAAGGGGGCCCTGCGGCGCGCGATCGCCGAGCGAAACGGCCTGTCCCCGGGACAGGTGGCGATCGGCAACGGGTCATGTGAGCTGCTGCTCTCAGCCGCCGAGGCCATGCTCGAGCCGGGCGCCGAGATCGTCTACGCGTGGCCGTCCTTCTCGATGTACCCGCACCTGGCGGCCATGAGCGGCGCCCGGGCCATCCAGGTGCCGCTCAACGACGCCCAGGAGCACGACCTGGATGCCATGGCGGCTGAGGTCACGGCCGCCACCCGGATCCTGCTCATCTGCAACCCCAATAATCCGACGGCCACGGCGCTTCCGGTCGCGCGCATCGACGCGTTCCTGTCGGAGGTCCCACGCCACGTCTGCGTGATCCTCGACGAGGCCTACGTCGAGTTCTCCCTCATGCAGGACCCCGACGAGTCGGTGGAGCTCCTGAAGAAGCACCCCAACCTGGTCTTGCTGCGGACCTTCTCCAAGGTCTACGGGCTATGCGGCCTGCGCGTGGGCTACTCGCTCGGCCCCGAGGACTTCCGCCAGGCGGTCGATAGGGTTCGCCAGCCGTTCTCCGTAAACGCCCTCGCGCTGGTAGCCGCCGAGGAGGCGCTGGTGCACCAGGACGAGGTGGCCCGCCGCGTGGAGCGCACGGCCGTCGAGCGCCTCCATGTGCAGGACGAGTTGGTCGAGCGCGGGCTGGCCGTCACCGAGAGCCACGGCAACTTCTCGTGGTTCTCGCTGGGCGACCACGATGAGGACACAGTGATGGACTCGCTGGCCCGCCAGGGCGTGATCGTGCGGGCCGGCAAGGCGCTGGGCCAGGCCGGGTGGATCCGCGTGACGCACGGGACGCGGCCGGAGAACGATCGTTTCCTGTTGGCGCTGGACGGGGCGCTGGCGGGGCAATAGGCTGCGGCCATGAGGCTCCGGATGGGACTCGTAGTGCTTGCGGTGGCATTGATCGTCCCGAGCGCGGCCCCTGCCGCGACGGTTATCGGACAGACCGACGCCGACGTGGCGACTCCGCCTGCTTCTCAATGCTTCTCGATCAACCCGGGCGCGTTCATCGACGGCGCGCAGGACGCGACATTGCCTCCCAACATCTACGCGGTACCCGGTCCAGGCGTGATCACGTCCTGGTCGACGTTGGCCGATACCGCACCCGCCGCATCGGACCAGGGCGATTCCCTGGCGATGCGCGTCTACTCCCGTGGCGCCGGCAACGTGCTTACCCCGATCGCCGAGTCCGGGCCGATCACGTTGCAGGTTCCCTTCCTGCACAACACCCCGGCCCGCATCCCCGTACACGGCGGCGAGATCATCGGGCTGCGCATTGCCGGGTATGGCCCCGACGGTGTGAGCGCCTGCAGGCGGGCCGGCGCTCCGCTGAACAATCCAGGCGACCGTGTGCTTGCGGCGTTTCCCGCGGTGCCGGTCGGCCAGCCGGCCCTTTACACGCTCAACGCCGTCCAGACCCGCTTGGATGTCTCCGCCGTGCTCGAGCCCGACGCCGACGGCGACGGCTTCGGCGACGAGACCCAGGACGTGAGCATCGTCAGCGTGCCGAAGAAGAAGACCAAGAAGAAGAAGGCGGTGTTCGGCCTCGCCGGGGCAGGCACGATTCAGTGCCGCCTGGACAAGCAGGCGTTCACCCCCTGCGCGACCGGCATCACCTTCAAGAAACTGAAGCCGCGAAAGCACACCTTCCGCGTCATCACCACCGGGCCGACGGGCGAGACCACTCCGGAGATCGCGTTCAGCTGGCGGGTCACGGGCAAGTAGCCGCTTGGTCTCCGGGCCGCGCCGTGCAACAATTTCGGGAGATGAACCCCAGTTGCGCGACAGCTCTCCGTTCCGGCGCCCTCGGCGCCGACCCGCTCGCGCACTGGTATTGGCGATTTAGCTAGGCGTCCCGGCTCCCCTCCTGCTGCTGCTGTCGCAGCATGCTCCGCCCCAGCCGGGCGCCCCACCGACGGTCCGCAAGCGACCGTGCACGTCGTCACCCGGTTCAGAAACTTGAAAGGCTCAGATTCACATGATGATCGTCAGCAGAGAGGAAGTAGAGAAAAGCGACGGG